>JBIIRI010000256.1:0-3100 GCA_044341625.1 Roseomonas sp. | reverse complement strand
AAGCCCTCTCCCCCCACTTATGGGGGAGAGGGTCGGGGTGAGGGGGACGTGCGGGACCAAGCGGTTCCGCCCAGTCTCCGCGCCCCCCTCACCCAACCAGCCTGCGTATGCGGCGGTAAACCGGCGCAACTTTGGCGCTCGACGCAGTGCGTCGAACCTCCCCCCTCCGGGTGGAGAAGGCTATATGCGGCGTGAACAGGGCTTTTCGGCGGAACCCGGTGGCATGACCTACGACTTCGACCTTTTCGTCATCGGCGGCGGCTCCGGCGGCGTGCGTTGTGCGCGGATCGCGGCCGGGCATGGCGCCCGCGTGGGCGTCGCGGAGGAACGCTTCTGGGGCGGCACCTGCGTCAATGTCGGCTGCGTGCCGAAGAAGATCATGGTCAACGCCGCCGAATACGGCCAATGGGCCGAGGACGCCGCCGCCTTCGGCTGGGACATCACCACCCATAGCCATGACTGGGCGAAACTCGCCACCGCGCGGGATACGGAAGTCGCGCGCCTTTCGGCCATCTACGACAAGCTGCTGAAGGGCGCGGGCGCCACCACCTTCGATGCGCGTGCCACCTTCCTCGACGCGCATACGCTCGATGTCGGGGGCCAGCGCGTCACGGCGGAGCGGATCGTGATCGCCGTCGGCGGCGCGCCGCAGAAGCTCGACATCCCCGGCGCGGAACTCGGCCTCATCTCCGACGACCTGTTCACGCTGAAGCGCTTGCCGAAGCGCGTCGCGGTGCTCGGCTCGGGCTACATCGCGGTCGAATTCGCGTCCCTGTTGCGCGGCCTGGGGGCAGAGGTGGACCTGGTCTATCGCGCCAGCCTGCCGCTGCGCGGCTTCGACGAGGATATCCGCGCCGCCCTGGCCGAGGCGCTGACCGCCCAGGGCATCCGCCTGAACCCCGATGTCGCGCCGACGCGCATCACCCGCGCGGGCGACGAATTGCTGCTCGGCCTTTCGACCAATGTCGTGCGAGAGGTCGATGCGGTCTTCTTCTGCACCGGCCGTATTCCCTACACCAAGGCGCTCGGGCTGGACGCGGCGGGCGTGGCCACCACCGCGCATGGCGCCATCGTGGTGGATGACGACCACGCCACCAGCCAGCCCCATATCTTCGCCGTCGGCGATGTGGTGGACCGCGTGAACCTGACGCCCATGGCCACCGCCACCGGCCATGCGCTGGCCGATACGCTGTTCGGCAACCGGCCGCGCCGCGCGAGCTACGACAACGTGCCCTCCGCCGTCTTCACCTCGCCCCCTATCGCCACCGTCGGGCTGACGGAAGAACAGGCCGCGTCGCGCGGGCCGGTGGATATCTACCTGACCCGCTTCACCCCGATGCGCCATACCATCAGCAAGCGGCAGGGCCGCAAGACCGTGATGAAGCTGGTGGTCGACCAGGCAACCCAGCGCATCCTCGGCGCCCATATGCTGGGGGAGGACGCGGCCGAGATCATGCAGGGCATCGGCATCGCGGTGGTGATGGGCGCGACGAAGCGGGATTTCGACCGCACCATCGGCATCCATCCGACGGCGGCCGAGGAATTCGTCACGCTCCGCACCCGCGCCCGGGAAGCCGGGGTCAAGCCGGCCGGCAGCTAGGCAAGCGGGGGACGCCCCCTTCGCTTTGCCAAGCCCGACGGCCTCGCTATGGTACCCCGACTAGGTTGGAGCACCCGAAATATGTCGACGCGCGCGTGGAGCCCGGCTTCCTGGCGGGCCATGCCGATCCGCCAGGTCCCGGATTATCCGGACCAGGCCCGGCTGCAGGCGATGGAAGACAAGCTGCGGCGCTTCCCCCCCCTCGTTTTTGCGGGTGAGGCGGAGCGGCTGAAGGCCCAGCTGGCGCGTGCAGGCGATGGATCGGCCTTCGTCCTCCAGGGGGGCGATTGCGCGGAAAGCTTCGCCGAATTCAACACCAACACCATCCGCGACACCTTCCGCGTCCTGCTCCAGATGGCCGTGGTGCTGACCTTCGGCGGCGGGCTGCCGGTGGTGAAGCTCGGCCGCATGGCGGGCCAGTTCGCCAAGCCGCGTTCGTCGGACACCGAGACGATCGGCGGCGCCACGCTGCCCTCCTATCGCGGCGACATCATCAATGGCCCGGACTTCACGGCTGAAGCGCGGGTGCCCGATCCGAACCGGATGGAATTCGCCTATCTGCAATCGGCCTCCACGCTGAACCTGCTGCGCGCCTTCGCCACCGGCGGCTATGCCGACCTGCACCAGGTCCATCGCTGGAACCTCGATTTCGCGCGCCGCAGCCCGCTGGCCGGCCGGTACGAGGATCTGGCGCATCGGATCGATGAGACGCTGTCCTTCATGTCCGCCTGCGGCATGTCCGACCTGCCCCAGGTGCGGGAGACGGATTTCTACACCTCCCACGAATCCCTGCTGCTGCCGTTTGAGGAAGCGCTGACGCGCGAATCCTCGGTCCATCCGGGGCGGCATTGGGCATGCAGCGCCCATTTCCTCTGGATCGGTGACCGCACGCGCCAGCCGGATGGCGCGCATGTGGAATTCATGCGTGGCGTGCAGAACCCGATCGGCATGAAGGTCGGCCCGAGCATGGAGGCCGACGAACTGGTCCGCCTGACCGAGATCCTGAACCCGGCGAATGAGAAGGGGCGGCTGACGCTGATCTCCCGCATGGGGGCGGAACAGGTGGAGGCGAAGCTGCCGCCGCTGCTGCGCGCGGTGAAGAAGGCCGGGCGCAACGTGGTCTGGATCAGCGACCCGATGCATGGCAACGGCGTGAAGGCCGGCGCCTACAAGACCCGCAGCTTCGATGCCATCCTGACGGAGGTGAAGCGCTTCTTCGACTGCCACGCCGCGGAAGGCACCGTGCCGGCCGGCGTGCATGTGGAGATGACGGGCCTCAACGTCACCGAATGCCTCGGTGGCGCGCATCGCCTGACGGAAGCCGATCTCAGCGCCAACTACGCCACATCCTGCGATCCGCGCCTGAATGCGGAACAGTCGCTGGAACTGGCGTTCCTGCTGGCGGAGGAGCTGAAGGCCCGCCGCGGCGGCACGCAGACCCCGGCCCAGGCCGCGCAATGATCCTTCCCCATGCACCCTCTCCCCCCGACGGGGGGAGAG
>JBIIRI010000132.1:0-10344 GCA_044341625.1 Roseomonas sp. | reverse complement strand
CGACCGCATCAGCGTGGAGGGCAAGCCGGTCGCGGCACCCGAGCGCACGCGGCTGTTCCGCTACCACAAGCCCGAAGGGCTCGTGACCACGCATCGCGACCCCCAGGGCCGCCCCACGGTGTTCGAAAAGCTGCCCCCCGGCCTGCCGCGCGTGGTCTCCATCGGGCGGCTCGACCTGACCTCGGAAGGGCTGCTGCTGCTGACCAATGACGGCGCGCTGGCCCGGCGGCTGGAACTGCCCACCAATGCCTGGCTCCGCCGCTATCGCGTGCGCGTCTTCGGCGCGGTGGATGAACGGCAGCTGGCCTATCTGGCGCGCGGCATCACCATCGACGGCGTCGCCTATGGCCCAATCGAGGCCGGGCTCGACAGCCGCCAGGGCGGCAATGCCTGGCTGACGGTGAGCCTGAAGGAAGGCAAGAACCGCGAGATCCGGCGCGTGATGGCGCATCTCGGCCTGCAGGTGACGCGGCTGATCCGCGTGGCCTACGGCCCCTTCCAGCTCGGCGCCCTGCCGAAGGCGGGGGTCGAGGAGGTGCATCCGCGCATCCTGCGCGAACAGCTGGGCATCGGGGAAAAGCCGCAGCGCCAGCGCGCCCGCGACATCGCCGCAGCAGCCGCTGCCGCTGCCGCCGCGGCGGAGGCACCGCCCGAACCGCCGAAGCCCACCGGGCCCGTGCGCGGGCGGACCATCCCGCGCGCCCGCAACGCCGAACCCCGCAGGCCGGGCCGTGCTGCGAATCGTCGCCGGCCGCCATCGCGGCCGTAGGCTGCTCGCCCCGCCCGGCGAGACGACGCGCCCGACGGCGGAGCGCGTGCGCCAGGCGCTGTTCGACATGCTGTGGCACGCGCCCTGGGCGGGGCGCGAAAGCCTGGACGGCGCTCGCGTGCTGGACGCCTTCGCCGGCACCGGCGCGCTGGGGCTGGAAGCGCTTTCGCGCGGCGCGGCGCATGCCACCTTCATCGAGCCTGATCGCGCGGCACTGGCCGCGCTACGGCGGAACATCGCGACGCTGGGGGAGGAAGACCGCGCGCGGGTGATCCCGGGCGACGCCACCCGCCCGCCGCCCGCCGCCGCGCCCTTCGGGCTGCTGCTGCTCGACCCGCCCTATGGGAAGGACCTGGTGCCGCGCGCGCTGGCGGCGCTTCATGCCGGCGGTTGGATCGCGCCGGGCGCGCTGGTGGTGGCCGAGGTCGCCAAGGCCGATGCGCTGGACGCGCCGGGCTTCGGGGCCTTGGCCGAACGCGCGCATGGCGCGGCGCGCGTGGTGTTCCTGAAGGCGGTCAGCCACCAAGCCTGACGCCAAGCTTCGCGTAGAGGTCCACGAGGCGCTTGCCATAGGCATCGGGGCTGAACAGCGCGGCCTGCTTCGGCCCGCGCCCAGACAGCGTCGCGCGCAGCTCCGAATCGTTGTCCAGCGCCTGGATCGCCTCGGCCATCGCGCGGGTGTCGTAGGGATCGACCAGCAGCGCCGCGTCGCCCGCCACTTCCGGCAAAGAGGAGGTGTTGGAGGTCATCACCGGCGTACCGAGTTGCAGCGCTTCGAGCACCGGCAGGCCGAAGCCCTCATAGAGCGAAGGGAACAGGAGCGCACGCGCCCCACGGATCAGGCCGATCAGAAGGCTGGAGGGTACATAGTCGATCAGGATCACCCGGTCGCGCAGCCGGCGCGAAAGGCCCTGTACGCCCTCCGTCGGGCCGCGCGGGACGAAGTCCCGCCGGTCATCCTCGTAGAGCAGCCCGAGTTCCTGATGCGAGTTCCAGGCATGCTTGCCGCAAATGACCAGCGGATGCCGCGAGCCCGAAGCCAGATAAGCCTCGATCAGGCGGCCGACGTTCTTCTTCGGCTCTATCGCGCCGAAGAACAGGAAATACTGCTGCCATTCGAGCCCGAAGCCACCCTGCAATTCGCACCGCACCAGGGCTTCCGGCTTGGTCGCGACGCGGTCCGGCATCACCACCGCCTGGTAGGTGTTCGTCACCTTCTCGGGCGCGACATCGAGCAGGTTGATGATGTCGCGCCGCGACGCCTCGCTCACCGTCACGATATGCGCGGCGCGTTCAGCGATGGCGCGCACCAGCTTCAGATAGCGCCGCTTCTTGTCGAGCGTGGTGTAGGGCAGGCGCAACGGCACGAGGTCATGAATAGTGTAGATGTTCTCCACGCTCGGCACCTCGAGCGGCAGCGGGTAGGTCCAATGCATCAGCCTTGGGTGGCTAGGCAGCTTCACCTTGCCGAAGCGCTTAGCGGAGCCGAAGCCGAGCGAGGCGGCGGCGAACATGCCCGGCACGTTCCAGAGCCGGTCGAAGTTCGGCAGGCGCCCCCCCAGCGCGGCGATCTCCACCTTGCCGCTGACCGGCACCTCCGCCGCCTCGATCCCGCTCCGCATCTTCCAGACACTGCGCCAATCGGAGATCGGACGCTTCCACCAGGGGTCCGTGCTGCGCGGATCAAAGAAGGTCACTTCCCGCAGCAGCGGATCGGCGGCGGATGAAGAACGCTGGCCGTACAGGACGCCAACCTCGGCGCCGAGCGTCCGCAACTGCTTCGAGAGGGTGCGCGAATAGGTCGCGACACCCGTCCCGCGTTCCAATGCGAGGTTATAGCCGTCGATCGCCATCAGCGGCTTGTTCACGCGGCACTCCCGATCCGGTCTGGCGTCCCCTTAAAGGGAGAAACCGAAAGGTTCGTCAATCGATACGAGAAAGTGCCCGGAAGCCGATATCCCGCCGGCAGAAGCCGCCCGGCCAGTCCAGCGCATCCACCGCCGCATAGGCCGCATCCCGCGCGGCCTGCAGCGTAGCCCCCGTCGCGCCAATGGTCAGCACCCGGCCGCCATCGGCCACCAGCGCGCCATCCTCGCGCCGGGCCGTGCCGGCATGGAAGATCTGCACGCCCGGCACCTGCGCCGCGCGCTCGGTGCCCCGGATCTCGGTGCCCTTGCGGGGAGCGGCCGGGTAGCCTTCGGCCGCCATCACCACGACCAGGCTGTGGTCCTTCTCCCAGCGCAGGTCGAAGCGCGACAGCTCCCCGTCGCAGGCGGCCAGCAGCGCGGGCAGCAGGTCGGACCGCAGCCGGAGCATCAGCGCCTGGCATTCGGGATCGCCGAAGCGGACATTGAACTCGATCAGCTTCGGGCCGGACGCCGTCAGCATCAGCCCGGCGAACAACACGCCGCGGAAGGGCGTGCCGCGCGCGGCCATCTCATTCAGCGTTGGGCGGATGATGCGGGCCATCACCTCGTCGCGCAGCGCATCCGTGAAGGCGGGCGGCGGCGAATAGGCGCCCATACCGCCGGTGTTGGGGCCGGTGTCGCCATCCCCCACCCGCTTGTGGTCCTGGGCCGCGGCCAGCGGCAGCGCCGTGGTGCCATCGCAGAGCGCGAAGAAGGACACTTCCTCGCCCAGCAGGCATTCCTCGATCACCACCTCGGCGCCGGCCGCACCATGGATGCGGCTTTCCATGATGTCGGCGATGGCGGCCTCCGCCTCGGCCAGGGTCGCGGCGACCACCACGCCCTTGCCGGCGGCCAGCCCATCCGCCTTCACCACGATGGGCGCGCCCTGTGCCCGCACGTAGGCCCGCGCGGCCTCGGCGCTGTCGAAGCGCGCCCAGGCGGCGGTGGGTACGCCGGCGGCATCCGCGACCTGCTTGCAGAAGGCCTTGCTGGCTTCCAGCCGCGCCGCCGCGGCGCTCGGCCCGAAGCAGCGCAGCCCGGCCGCGGCGCAGGCATCGGCGAGGCCGAGCGTCAGCGGCGCCTCCGGCCCCGCCACCACCAGGTCCACCGCATTGTCGCGCGCGAAGGCGACCACGCCCGCGATATCGGTGGCGGCGATCGGCACGCACTCCGCCACCTCCGCGATGCCGGGATTGCCCGGCGCACACCACAACCGCGTGAGCAGGGGAGAGGCCGCCAGCGCCCAACACAGCGCGTGTTCCCGCCCGCCACCGCCCACCACCAGAACGCGCATGCGCCGGATCCCTTCGCGGTCTGTTCAACCGGCCCGCCGTCTAGCATAGGCTTGGGGCATGGACACCTCATCGCCCAAGCCGGAGGCCACCCCCACCGCCGGGAACGTCCCGGAATTCTCGGTTGCCGAGATCTCGGGCGCCGTGCGACGCACGCTGGAAGGCGCCTTCGGCCGCGTACGCGTGCGCGGCGAGATCACCGAATGCAAGCGCTACCCGTCCGGCCACATCTACCTGTCGCTGAAGGATGAGAACGCGAAGCTCGAATCGGTGATCTGGAAGACATCCGTGCCGCGGCTGTCCGTGCAGCCTGAGAACGGGGTCGAGGTGATCGCGACCGGCCGCATCACCACCTATGCGGATCGTTCGAAGTACCAGATGGTCATCGATCGGCTGGAATATGCCGGCGAAGGCGCGCTGCTCGCCCGGATCGAGAAGCTGCGCGCGAAACTCGCCGCCGAGGGCCTGTTCGAGACATCACGCAAGCGCCCCCTGCCCGCCCTGCCCCAGGTGGTCGGCGTGGTGACGAGCGAGGCCGGGGCCGTCATCCAGGACATCCGCACCACCATCGCGCGCCGCTTCCCCCGCCGCATCATCCTCTGGCCCGTACCCGTGCAGGGCGCCGGCGCGGCGGAGAAGATCGCCGCCGCCATCGCGGGCTTCGGCGCGCTGCCGGCCCATGGCCCGATCCCACGCCCGGATGTGCTGATCGTGGCGCGGGGCGGTGGCAGCCTCGAAGACCTGATGGCCTTCAACGAGGAAGTGGTGGTGCGCGCCGCCGCCGCCTGCCCGATCCCGCTGATCAGCGCCGTGGGGCATGAGACCGACACGACCCTGATCGATTTCGCGGCCGACCGCCGCGCGCCGACGCCGACCGCCGCCGCGGAACTCGCCGTGCCGGCGCGGGCGGAGCTGCTGGCCGCGCTCGACCAGACCGGCGCGCGACTGCGCGGCGCCGCCACGCGCCAGCTGCGCGCGGCGGAGACGCTGCTGCTGCGGCTGGAACGCCGCCTGCCCGACATCCCAGCGCGCGTCACCGATTACCGCCGCCGCCTGGATGAGGCCGGGGACGCCCTGCCCTCCGCGCTGCGCGGCTTCGTGCGGCTGAAGCGGGAAGCGATCGGGCCATTGGCCGTGCCGCATCCGCGCGCCGCCATCGCAGCGCGGCGCCATGCGCTGGCGATGCTGGACAGCCGGCAGACGGCGGCGCTGGCGCGGCGGATCCAGCGCGGGCGCGGGCAACGCGCGCTCGCGGCCTTCTCGCCTGCGCCGCTGCATGCGCTGCTGCGGGAACGCCGCGCGCGGCTGGATGGCCTGGCGCGGCAGCTGGAAGCGCTGTCCTACAACGCGATCCTCGCGCGCGGCTTCGCGCTGGTGCGCGATGCCGATGGCGGGCCGCTGACCCGCGCGGCGGATGTCGCGCCCGGCACGCGGCTGTCGATCTCCTTCGCCGACGGTCAGATCGCCGCGACGGCCGATGACGGGGGCGGGAAGAAGCGCGGCAAGCCCGCCGCGCGGACGCAGGGATCGCTGCTGTGACGCCATGCTGCCCCGATGACGCCCGACAGGGGCTCGGCTGCGTCGGGCTGCCCGGGCGCATGCCCAAACCGGCCCCCATCCTGCGGCGGGCACTGCTCGCGGCGCCGGCGCTGCTGCTGGCGCGCCGCGCCTGGGCCGCCGAATTGCGGGGCGAGCCGGCACAGGGCGCCTTTCTGGTCGGACGCGCGGAGCCCGGCACGCGGCTGGCGCTGGATGGGCGGACGTTGCGTGTCGGCCCATCGGGCGAATTCGCCTTGGGCTTCAGCCGCGACCACGGGCCGCGCGCGACGCTCGCCGTCGCCCCGAATGGCGGCCGGGCGGAGACCCGAGCGCTCGACGTGCGGCGGCGCGAATGGGATGTGCAGCACATCACCGGCCTGCCGCCCGCGCAGGTGACACCGGATGAGGCCGCGCTGCGGCGCATCACGGCCGAGAGGGAACGCCTGGCCCTGGCGCGCGCGATGGACAGCGCGCTGACCGATTTCGCCGCCCCCCTCGCCTGGCCCGCGCGCGGGCGGATCAGCGGCATCTTCGGCAGCCAGCGCGTGCTGAACGGCCAGCCGCGCCAGCCGCATTACGGGCTGGATGTCGCGGGGCCAGTGGGCACGCCCATCAGCGCCGCGCTGGCCGGAAAGGTGACGCTCTCGGGCGATTTCTTCTTCTTCGGCCAGTTGCTGGTGATCGACCACGGGCACGGCGTGAACACGCTCTACGCGCATCTGTCGGAACGGCTGGTGGCGGAAGGCGAGACGGTCGCGCGCGGGCAGTTGGTGGCCAAGATGGGCGCGACCGGCCGCGTGACCGGGCCGCATCTGCATTTCTCCCTGTCCTGGTACCAGGTCTGGCTCGATCCGCAGCCCTTGCTCGCCGCCTAGCAACACCGGCGGGCGTGCCGCGTTGACGCCCACGCGCGCCGAGGGAGACACGCCGCATGTCCGACACACGCTTCGCCACCTATCCCAGCCTGCGGGACCGCGTCGTGCTGGTCACCGGCGGCGCGTCCGGCATCGGGGCGGAGATCGTCGCATCATTCGCGGCGCAGGGATCGCGCGTCGCCTTCCTCGACTTCGACGCGACGCAGGGGACGAGGATGGCGGCGGAGACGGGGGCGCTGTTCCTCCCCTGCGATCTGCGCGACATCGCGGCGCTGCGCGCCGCCATCGCCGAGGTGAAGGCGCGGTTCGGCGATCCGCTGGTACTGGTGAACAACGCCGCGCGCGACGACCGCCACGCGCTGGAAGCGGTGGAGCCCGATTATTGGGACGAGCGGATGCACACCAATTTGCGCCACATGTTCTTCTGCGCCCAGGCCGTCGCACCCGGCATGCGCGCGGCGCGGACAGGGTCCATCATCAACATGGGCAGCGTCAGCTGGATGGGCGCGCAGGGCGGCATGCCGGCCTATACGGCCGCGAAATCCGCCGTGCGCGGGCTGACGCGGGGCCTCGCGCGCGACCTCGGCGTGGATGGCATCCGCGTGAACGAACTCGTCCCCGGCTGGGTCTTCACCGAACGCCAGGAAGCGCTGTGGGCGAGCCCGGAGGCGGTGGAGCGCCACATGGCGAAGCAGTGCATCAAGCGGAAGGTGATGCCGCCCGACATCGCGCGCATGGCGCTGTTCCTCGCCGCTGATGACAGCGCGATGGTGACGGCGCAGCACTTCGTCGTGGATGGCGGCGGGATCTAGGGAATGCTGTGGATGGCCGGAGGGCCCGGAGCCCTCCGGCGCAGTCTGGTCAGAACACGAACCGCGTGCCGAACAGCACCCATCGGCCCGGCATGACATAGCCGCTCGCGGGCTCGTAGCGGCTGTTGGTCAGGTTGCGCCCCTCGACGAAGGCGGCGACGCCCTGGGTCACGCGATAGGTCGCGGTCAGGTTCGCCACCGTGCCGGGGCTGTTGTAGCTGCGGGCATAGTTCGGCGTGTTGTCGTCGTTGTAGGAAAAATCCTCCGGCGACCGGCCCATCAGCAGCAATTCGGGCACGATGACCAGGCGGTCCGTCGCCGCGATGCGGGCGAGCGCGCTGACCATGTTGCGCGGACGACGCGCAAGCGGGGCGTCCTTGTCGAGGTCGCGGGCCTCCGTGATCGTCCAGGCTGCCACGGCCTCGATCCAGGGGACCGGCCGCATGGTGAGCGACAGCTCCACCCCTTGCATGCGCGCACGCTCCACATTCGTCAGCGTTTCGCCGCCGGGCGCGTAGTCGATGAGGTCGGTGTAGCGGGACTGGAACCATGTGGCGCCGAAGGTCAGGAAATCGGCCCGGTCGAACAGCGCGACGTCGGTCTCGCTGCCGACTTCCCAGGTGAAGGACCGTTCGGGGCGCAGGTCCGGATTGCCGCGGAACTGCATCGGGAAGCCCAGAAAGGACCCCGATGTCGCGCCGAAACGCTGGTCGAGCGACGGCGCCTTGAACGCCGTGCCGGCCGAAAGCCGCAGGCGCGAGGCCCATTCCGGCACCGCCAGCACGCCGCCCGCGCGCCAGGAGGTGAAGCTGTCGAAATCCTCCGCCCGGTCGTGCCGCAACCCGACCGAGAGATCGAGCCGCTCCAGCACGCGCCCCTGCAACCCGCCATGGAAGGCGGTGGCATCCGCGCCTTCGCGCACGGCGCCCGTGCCTTCATAGCTCGGAGAGACGAAGCGGGATCGGCTGTCGATCGTCTCGCGCTCATGCGTCACGCCGAAGGCGAGCGCGGTATCGGCCAGCGCGCCGAGATCGCCCAGCAATACACGGTTGCCCCAATCCACCGTCTGCCGCTCGCCGCGGTTCAGGTCGTCCTGCAGATTGGGGCTCAGCGTGTCGGGCAGGTTGAGGTAGCGCCGGCGGTCGTTGTTGATCGCGAGGCGCAGACCGGTGGTCCAGATGCCATCGAACAGCATCGTCTCACCGCGCAGCTGGCCGAACCAGCGGCGGTCATCGCCGGTGAAGTTCGGGTCATCGACGCGCCCGGAGGGGGCGTCGTCCAGCTCGGCCCGGTTCTCGCGCCAGCGCAGCAGCACTTCGATCCGGCTGTCGGGATCAGGCCGCACGCCGAGCCGCGCCGTGGCGGCATAGGCATCGAGCCCATCGCGTTCGCCGGTGTTGCCGGCGATGCGCGGCGGGATCGTGTTGAAGCCACGGGTCGTCAGCCCCTGGCCAACGACCATCCAGTCGACGCGCCCCGTATCGCCGGCGGCGCCGGCGATGCCGCGCCCGGTCCGCTGCGCGCCGACCGCCGCCTCGCCGAAGGCCTGGAAAGGCGTGCCGGCGGGCGCCCGGCGGGTGATGAGATTCACCACGCCCCCCAGCGCACCGGAGCCGTAGAGCGAGGAGACGGGTCCCCGCACCACCTCGATCCGCTCGATATCGCCGAGCAGGTCATTGCCGAAGTTGAAGGCGCCGTTCGGCTCCGAGGCGTCGTTCACCGGCACGCCGTCCAGCAGCACCAGGACATGGTTGGAATTGGACCCGCGCAGGAAGGCGCTGGTGCGCTGCCCGGGCCCGCCTTCCTGCACCAGGCGCAGGCCGGGCACGGTCCGCAGCGCCTCAGCCAGAGTCTGGTAGCCGCGTTCCTCGATATCCTGGCGGGTGATGACGGTGATCGCGGCGGGCAGGCGTTCGGTCGGTGTCGGGATGCGTGTCGCGGTGACGACGGTCTCCGGCATTTCGGGACGGGCTTGCTGCGCGGCGGCGGGCAAGGCGAAGGGCAGCGCAAACGCGCTGGTCAGAAGCAACAGGCGGCGCATCGGTGTCCTCCGAGCGACGTGACGACATGCCCGCACGGGATCCCCCCGCACGGGCGGTTGGCGTCGTCGCCGCATCCGGAGCCGAGCGCCGCCCTGGCAGGCAGCTGTCGTTCCGTAGCGCCGGTGCACCCCGCCCGGCACGCGCGTGACGTCTCTGCGCCGGCCGGTCTCCTGGCTCGCGGAGTGCCGGGGGATAGCCCCCGGGATCCTTCCCGCCTTCTCAGGCCCGGTGGGCCCAATGGCATGTGGGAAGGACGGCTCCGCCTACAGTTGCGGGGGCAGCCGCGGACTGGGGTTTTCAGGCCCCTTCGCGCGTTCCCGTTTCAGCCCTTGCGGGCCACCGTCGCATGGGCAGAGGTGTAAGGCGAAATTGACGCCCGCGCAAAGGATTCACGCTGCGGGGGCGCATGCGCGCGATCGGGCCCCGTCAGATGATGTAGCCCATCGCCTCGAAGCCCAGCCAAACCAGCGCGCCGAGCACGACGGTGGCCAGGGCGCAGCCGGCCACCGTCAGGGCCACGCCCCAGGCGACCGTCTTGCTGTCGTGCTCGATCAGGCCGAGCGCCATGACGATGTTGCCGAAGGCCGGCGGGCCATTGGTGCCGGGCCCCGGCAGGATCAGCATGATGGCGACATAGGCGGTGAGCCAGCCGATGATCTTCTCGCCCACCGGGCCGATGAAGAAGCCCGGGCGCGGCTTCACATAGCGTTCGATCCGGCTGAGCCCCTTGGAGGAGGCGGAAGCCAACCGCAGCAGGTCCGACCGCTTGATGGTCTGCCGCGCCAGGATCCCCGGCAGCTTCGGCACCCGCAGCCCGAACCCCATCTGGATGCCGAGGATCAGCAGCGGCGTGCCGAAGACGCTGGCCATGCCCGGCAGCAGCCCGGGCAGCAGCAGCAGCAGCAGCAGCATGCCGAAGGCTCGGTCGCCAAAGGCCTGCGCCATCTCGCCCAGGCTGATGCGCTCGCCCGGGAAGGCGGCCGCGACCTCGGCGACGATGCGCGAGATCGGCGCGGAAGCATCCTCGGCGGGCACGACATCGACATTCATCGCGACGCGGTTCCTATTCCCTCGGACAGCCCATGCGCCGCGCAGCCACCTGCGC
>JBIIRI010000021.1:0-29122 GCA_044341625.1 Roseomonas sp. | reverse complement strand
CAGCTTCTCGAACACCGTGGGGCGGCCCTGGGGGTCGCGATGCGTGGTCACGAGCCCTTCGGGCTTGTGGTAGCGGAACAGCCGCGTGCGCTCGGGTGCCGCGACCGGCTTGCCCTCCACGCTGATGCGGTCGCCTGGGCTGACGAAGGTGGCGGGCGTTTCCACCAGCTTGCCGTTCAGCTTGACCTTGCCGTCCGCTATCAGCTTCTCCGCGTCGCGACGAGAGGCGATGCCGGCGCGGGCGAGGTATCTCGCGATGCGCTCGCCGCGTGCCGCGTCCTCAGGCGTGTCGCCCGCAGCGTCGTCTTCCTGGTCGTCGCTCATGCCGCGGCTGCCCTGACGAATGCGTCGAAGATCGCCGGATCGCGCGGGTCCACCGCATATTCCGGATGCCATTGGACACCGAGCGCGAAGCGGTAGCCGGGATGCTCCAGGCCCTCCACCACGCCGTCCGGGGCCAGGGCGTTGACCACGGCGCCATCGCCAGGTGTGGCCACCGCCTGGTGATGCGCGCTGTTAACCGCCAGCCGCTTCGCGCCCACGATCGCCGCCAGCAGCGTATCCGGGGCCACCGCGACCTCATGGCCCGGTTCGGTGCGCGGATTGGGCTGTTCATGCGCCAGCGCGCCCGCGACCTCGTCGGGGATGTGCTGGATCAGCGTGCCGCCGAAGGCGACAGCCAGCAATTGCTGCCCGCCGCAGATACCAAGCACGGGCATGTCGCGGGAGAGCGCCGCGCGCACCGCCGCCAGTTCGAAATCCGTCCGGCCGGGCTTCAGCGTGACCTTCGGGTGCGGCGGCCCGCCGCCCCAAAGCGCCGGATCGACATCGAAGGCGCCGCCGGTCACCAGCAGCCCGTCGAGGCGGCTGAGATACTCGGACGCCAGCTCCGGGTGGTGTGGCAGCGCGACGGGCAGGCCGCCGGCCGCGATCACGGCGGCGAAGTAGTTCTGGCGCAAGGCGTACCAGGGCAGCTTCGACCAGCCGCCGGCCGGTTCCGCATCCAGGGTCACGCCGATCATGGGGCGGAGGGGCATGCCGCCTTGCTAGACCTTCGGCCCGTGTCGCGGCAAGCATGGGCCATGACCCCGCTGGACATCGCCTTCGCCGAAGCCCGCGCCGCCGCCGCCCGCGGAGAGGTGCCGGTGGGCGCCGTGGTGACGGATGCGGCGGGCGCCGTGCTGGCTCGCGCGGGCAATGAGGTGGAGGCAAGGCGCGACCCCAGCGCCCATGCCGAGGTGCTGGCCCTTCGCGCCGCCGCCGCCGCCACCGGCGACAAGCTGCTGCCGGACGCGACGCTCTGGGTCACGCTCGAGCCCTGCGCGATGTGCGCCGCCGCCGCGAGTTTCTTCCGCATCCGGCGCGTGGTCTTCGGCGCCTATGACCCGAAGGGCGGCGCTGTGGAACACGGTCCGCGCTTCTACGCCCAGCCGACCTGCCATCACGCGCCCGAGGTCGTCGGCGGCGTGCGGGAGCAGGAGGCGGCTGGGCTGTTGCGCGACTTCTTCGGCGCGCTGCGAGACGCCGATGGCCCTCCGCGGCCCAGCGCCTGAGGGCACCCAAATAAGCGGCCCGCACCGCGGCCCGCCGCCTGTGCGGCGAGCCAAGCGGCCAGAGGCCGCGCCCGGCGCCTGAGGGCCGCTAGATTCTAAGCCCCATCCGGCGGATCATCTCCCCTTCCTCGGCGAAGGTGCGCCGCGCGAGGGCGGCATACTCGTCGGGGCCGAGATACATGGGCTGCATGTCGAAGCGATCCAGGATCGCGACATGGGCGGGGTCGAACAGCGCCTCGCGGAAGGCGTCGTGCAGGACGCGCACCACATCCGCGCTCATGCCCTTCGGCCCGGCCAGCCCGTAGGGCGAGATCGAGACGATGTCGATTCCGCTCTCGCGCAGCGTGGGCACATTGGGGAAGCGCTTGGCGCGCTCGGCGCCCCAGGTCGCCAGCAGGCGCATCTGGCCGGATTGCACCAGGTCGGACCAGCCGGAGCTGTCGGCGCTGGCCTGGATCTGGCCGCCGAGCAGCGCCTGGGCATTCTCCGCCCAGCCGCGGAAGGGCACATGCGTCCAGTCGATGCCGCCGCGCATGCCCGCGATCTGTTCCATCGTGATGTGCAGCGACGTGCCCACCCCCGGCGTGCCGTAGTTCACGCGCCCCGGATTGGCCTTCGCGAAATCCAGGAACTGCGCCAGCGTCTGCCAGGGCGCATCGGCGCGCACCACGATGCCGAACAGGTAGCCCGTGGCGTGGATGACCCAGGTGAAGTCCTCCAGCGGGTTGAACAGCGCGCGGCTGGCCATCTGCGGGTGGCGGAAGACGGAGATCGGCATCTGCGAGATCACATGGCCGTCAGGGCGTTCGTTCAGCAGCTGCTGCGGGCCGAGCACGCCGCCCGCGCCGGCGCGGTTCTCTACCACCACCGGCTGGCCCAGCCGGCGGGCCGCCTGTTCGGCCAAGACGCGCATCTGGATGTCCGTGGTGCCGCCCGCCGCCCAGGGGACGATCAGGCGGATCGGCCGGTCGGGGAACCGGCCCTGCGCGCGCACCGCCGGCGCCGCCAGAAGGGCCGCGGCGGCCCCCGCCATGATGGTACGGCGGGCGAAGGCTGGTGCCGGCACGCGCGATTCTGCCTTGGTCATGTAGCGACGCCTCCCTGTTATGTGGCGGGCCTTGCACGGCCCTGCCGATGTGTTGGCGTTATGGTTACCGTGCGGCCGCTGGCGCGGGCAACACGTTCCGCAGGCCGGCGCCGCCTTCAGCCTGCCCGGGCGCACGGCGGCCAGGGCTTCGCGACCAGGCGCTGGGCGGCGAGTTGACCGGCCTCCCAAATCTCCGCTTCCTGATGGAGCGTCGTCGTCCTGCCTTGGTTTTTCCCCAGTGCTGGGACATATCCCCGGTCTTCGCTGCGAAGGTGTTCCAAGCCATGTCTCCCCAGCCCGCCGCGCCGATCGTTCCGGTCATTCTCTCCGGCGGCACCGGCACCCGTCTCTGGCCCCTTTCGCGCGAAGGCTATCCGAAGCAGTTCTGGCCGCTCGCCTCCAGCCGCACGATGCTGCAGGACACCGCCGCGCGCGCCAGCGGGCCGGGCTTCGCCCCGCCGATGGTGGTCTGCGGGGAAGCGCACCGCTTCCTTGTCGCGGAACAGCTGCGCGAGGCCGGCCTCGATGAGGCGCGGATCGTGCTGGAACCCGCCGCCCGCAATTCCGCCGCCGCCATCGCCGCCGCCGCCGTGCTGGTGGGTGAGGAGCGCCCGGATGCCGTGCTGTGGATCATGGCGGCGGATGCCGCGATCGCCGATGTCCCGGCGCTGCTCGCCGCGCTGATGCCGGCTGCCGCGGCCGCGCGGGCCGGGCGGATCGCCACCTTCGGCATCCGCCCGACGAGGCCCGAGACCGGCTATGGCTATATCGAGGCCGGCGCCGCCCTGTCCGGCACCGACGGCGCACGGGCAGTGGCGCGCTTCCTCGAGAAGCCGGATGCCGCGACTGCCGTAAGGCTCGTCGAAGGGGGTCAGCATCTCTGGAACAGCGGCATGTTCGTGGCCACCGCCGGCACGCTGCTGGCCGAACTCGCCGCCCATGCCCCTGATGTGCTCGCCGCGGCGCGCGCCGGCGTGGCGGATGCGGCGCGCGACCTTGGCTTCGTGCGCCTGGGCGCGGCTTTCGCGGAGGCCCCCTCGATCTCGATCGACCATGCGGTGATGGAGCGCACGGCGCTGGCCGCGGTGGTGCCCTGCGATCCGGGCTGGTCCGATGTCGGGTCCTGGGACGCGCTGTGGGACATCGCGGCGAAGGACGCCGATGGCAACGCGACCGCCGGGCCTGTCGCCGTGCTCGGCAGCCGCAACTGCTATGTCCGGTCGGAAGGCATCCTGGCGGCAGTGGTTGGCTTGCAGGATGTGGTGCTGGTCGTCACCGACGATGCGGTGCTGGCCTGCCACCGCGACCAGGCACAGGATGTGAAGGCGATCGTCACCCGGCTGAAGGCCGATGGCCGCAAGGAGGCGACGGAGCATCGCCGCGTCTACCGCCCCTGGGGCAGCTATGAAGGTGTCGCGCATGGCGCGCGCTTCCAGGTGAAGCGCATCGTCGTGCGGCCGGGTGCCAAGCTCAGCCTCCAGAAGCACTACCACCGCGCCGAGCATTGGGTGGTGGTGGCCGGCACCGCCATCGTCGAGCGCGACCAGGAGCGGATCCTGCTGCGCGAGAACGAGAGCGTCTACCTGCCGCTGGGCTGCGTCCACCGGCTGGAGAATCCAGGTATGATTCCGCTCACCCTGATCGAGGTACAGTCGGGCCCCTATCTCGGCGAGGACGACATCGTCCGCATCGAGGACACCTACGGCCGCGCCTGAACCGCGCGGCCAGGCAGGGGCAGGACGGCGATGCAGCAGGGATCCCGCGCGGCTCTACTGGATGCGGAGGCGAAACGGGCCTCCGGCGACTGGCGCGGCGCCGCGGACGCCTATGCCCGCTACCTCGCGACCAACCCCGCCGATTGGCCGATCTGGGTCCAGCACGGCCATTGCGTGAAGGAGGCCGGCGACCCGCGCGGCGCCATTGCGTCCTACCGCAGGGCGGAAGCCGGGATGCCGGGCGACGCGGACCTGTTCTTGCAGATCGGCCACGCGCTGAAGCTGGCCGGCGACCTGGCCGGTGCCCGCGCGGCCTATGCCCGCGCGCTCGAACTCGACCCAACCGGTGAGGATGCCTGGCGGGAAGTCTCGGCGCTCTGCGTCCCCCAGCCGGAGCCGGGGGAGGAGCTGAACCCGCTGGGCGACCTGCGGCTGGTCTTCGACCTGTCGGACCTGATGTCCTGGTTCGGCGGCGCGCGCGCCCCCACCGGGATCCAGCGCATCCAGATGGAGGTGGCCTCCGCCGCCCTCGCGCCGGGGTTCGACCAGGTGGAGGTGCGGCTCGCGGCCTTCCGGCCCGAGACCGGCACCTGGCGTGAGATCCCCCGCGAGGGCTTTCGCCGACTTTGCGGCCTGTCGCGGGCCGGGGTCGATGCGGCGGATCCGGCCTGGACGGGCAGCCTCGGCCAGCTACGCGCCATGCTGGATGCCTCGCCCGACCTCGTCTTCGCCGAGGGCGCCTGGTTGGTGAATCTCGGCTCGTCCTGGTGGCTGCCGGGCTACCATCAGGCGGTGCGCGCCGCCCGGGCCCGCCACGGGCTGCGCTACGCCGCCATGGTCCATGACACCGGCCCCGTCACCGCGCCGGAGCACAGCCCGCCCGAGACCTCCGCTAGCTTCGCGCGCTGGTTCTCCGTGCTCGTCCAGCAGGCCGACCTGCTGTTCGCACCGTCCGAGGCGACGGCGCGGGAGATTGCGCGGCTAGCGGCGACCGACCTTGCCGGGCTTCCGGCGGCGCCGACGCGGGTGCTGCGGCCCGACGCCAGGCCCTCCGCCCCGCCGCGCGGCACGATCGGCGCGCGGGTGGCGGAGTGGGCGGGGGAGCCGCATGTGCTGTTCCTCGGCACCATCGAGAGCCGCAAGGACCACCTGTTCGTGCTGAACGCCTGGCTCGCGCTGCTGCGGCGGCATGGCGATGCCGTGCCGCCGCTGGTGCTGGCGGGGCGTGCGGGCTTCAATGCTGGGCCGGCGCTGGCGCTGCTGCGCCGCGCGCCGGCGCTGGCGGAGCGCGTCATCTGGCTCGATGCTGTCTCGGATGCCGAAGCCGCGGCGCTGCTGCGCGGCGCCTTGTTCACGATCTACCACTCCCGCCTCGAAGGCTGGGGCCTGCCGGTGACGGAAGCGCTCGCGGCCGGCAAGGCGGTGGTCACGCCGGCCCATTCCGCGCTGCTCGAGGCCGGGCAGGGCCTCGCGCTGCATCATGCGCCGGGCAGCGAGCCGGCTTTCCTGGCGCTGGTCGAGCGGATCCTGTTCGAGCCCGGCTTCCGCGCGGCGGCGGAGGCGCGCATCGTCGCCGGTCTGCGCCTGCGCGACTGGCCCGCAGTGGCGGAGGAACTGCGCGCCGCGCTGGCGGAGGCCCCGCCCGGCCCGCCGCCGGCACCGCCCGCGCCCCCCATCGGCCTGGTGCATACCCTGGCGCAGGGCGGCGCGCCCCGGCCTTCGGCCGCGATGGCCTGGGCGGAGTTGCTGCGGATGGGGGCTGGCTGGCACTCGCCCGAGGATTGGGGCTGCTGGACCCGCCCGGGCCGCGCCCTGCTGTCCCTTCCCTTGCCCGATCAGGTTGCCGCGCCGCTGCGGCTGCATGTCGCGCTGCGCGGGGCCGATGCGGCGCGGCAGGTCACGCTGCGGGTCGGGCGTGGCCCGCGCCAGACGCTCGATGTCCCGGCCGGCGCCCGGCCTGTCGCGGTGCTGGAGATCGCCTCGCCCGGCCCCACGGCCGATCTCGCGATCGAGGCGACGTCCCCCGACGAGGCCGAGGACACCGCGACAGGGATCGGCGTGGTCGCGGTGATGGTCTGCGTGCCCGATGATGTGGGCGCGCGGCTCGGCTTCCTCGAACGCCTGAGCTTCGTCTGGCCTGAGCTCGCCTGAAGCGAAACAACAGATAGCTCTGCCATGATCGGCGCTTCCCGCGCCGACCATGGCAGAGCGGCCGCCCTGCGGCGGCCATGCGCGTCAGAAGTTGTTGAAGGTCCGGGTGATCAGCGCGCTCTGGAAGATCAGGTTGATCAGGTCGCTGCTCAGCTGGAACAGCTTGGGATCGAGGCGCGGCAGCGCGATCAGCTCATCGCCCGGCTGCGGCGGTTCCGTCGGTTCCAGCAACACCTCGCCGCTGGCGCGGCGGATCATCACCGTGCCCTCGTCGCCGCGTTCGGCGACCCCGCCGGCGGCGCGGATGAAGTCGGCGATGGTCATGCCCTGGCGCCAGACGACAGCCTGCGGGATCCGCACCTCGCCGCCGACCAGCACCGTCTCGACCCGTTCGGGGATGACGATGGTGTCGCCATCCTGCAGGCGGACATTGGCGCAGCGGCCGTTGCGGTCCATCACGACCAGCCTTCCCTCGGGCTGGGTGCGGCGGGCGCGCTGGATGTAGTTGGCGATCAGGTTCGCTTCCGACGCGCGGACGGCGGCGACGCCGGTGGTCGCGGAGGTGGTCAGGAACAGCTGCCGTTCGAGCCGGTCCAGCGCTTCATTGATGGTGCGCTGCTGCTGCAGGGCGAGGCCGGGCCGCAGCAGGAAGACGCCGCTCGTATTGGCCAGCCCCGGCTCCACCGAGACGTGGTCGAGAAGGGTGCAGAGCGTGGTGTCGCGGTCTGCGATCAGCACCGAGGGGCCGATCCGGCTGCCCTCGACCATCACGCGGACGCTGGGGGCCGGGCTGTCGGTGATGAAGCTCACCGTGTCCTGGTCCATCAGCTGCACGCCGGCCAGTTCGCGCACGGTGACATAGCGCGCGAAGGGGCGACCGCTGCGCGTGCCGCGGATCACGGCGTTGGTGGCGGATGGCAGCGGGGCCGACAGGCGGATCAGCTCCGCCCCCGGCATGCTGCGGCCCGAGACCTCGAACAGGAAGTTGTTGCGGACCGCGCCATCGGCCCCGACCATCGCGCCCTGGGCGGGGACCACGATGGTGTCGCCCTGCTGCAGGCTCAGCGTCGGCAATTCCCCGGTCAGCAGGAAGCGATAGAGATCGACGCGCACCAGGTCGCGGCCGCCGCGGCGGATCAGGATCTCACGGAACGAACCCCGGCCGGGATCCACGCCGCCGGCGCGCGCGAGATAGTCCAGCACGCTTTCCGAGGACGAGCCGAGGTGGCGGCCCGGCAGGCGCACGAAACCGGTGACGAAGACGCCGAGCGAGCCGGTCGAGACCACCGTCGCATAGACCTGCACCTGCTGGGCATAGACGCGGCGCACCTCCGCCTCGACCACGCGCTGCACGTCGCCGGCGCGGGTGCCGGCCAGCCGCACGGGGCCGATCTGCGGGACGAAGACATTTCCCTCATTGTCGACGACGCCGATGATGTTGCCTTCGACGAAGCCCCAGATGGTGATCGAGACCCGGTCGCCCGGCCCAAGCACGTAGTTCGGGTTCGGCGCCTCGGTCGGGCCGGGCGCGCCGCGGGAAAAGAGCGTGGCACCGAAGACGGCCGTGGCGGGGCCGGCCATGCGGCTGGGATCGCCCAGCGGGCCCACCGCGATCGGGCCGCCCTCGGCGGCGGTGGCGGTACCGAGGCGCTGCATGCCGATCGGGTCGTTCTGGCCGAGCAGCCCTTCGACACCCGTCGGGCGCTGGCCAGTGGCGGGTGCGGGCTGGGGTTGTGCGACCGGGGCGGGCTGGGTCAGCGGGGGCAGGGACCTGTTGCCCTGCGCCAGGGCACCGGCCGGCAGGCCGTTGAGCAGCGCGGCCCCGAGCAGAATGCTCAGAGACCGTTTGAGAATGCCGGCGGCTGAGTGTCCGCAGGGGATTTTGCGCGCCTGGCAGGAAGCGGACCCGGCCGATGCTGGTTGCATCGGCAAGTCCGCTGACGCCGCAGGGGCGGAAAAGACCCGCGGAACCGACCCGTCCGGTGTTCTCAAACGGTCTCTCAGACGAAGATGGCGGGATGTCATGTCAGTTCGCGTGCTCCCGGGCGCCTGCGACGAGAAGCCAGCCGACGCCGAACAGCATGGCCAGGCTGACGAAGACAGTGAGCGTGTTGTAGGCGGCCCTGGGGTACAGGGCGGCTTCCGGCAGGTGCGGCTCTGCCACACGCAGGACGAAGGTCTGCTGGCGGATCGCCTCCGTGCGCGCCGCCTCGAGCGTGGCGGTTGCGGAGGCGAGCTGGCGGTCGGCCAGCATCCGTTCGAGTTCCAGGCGTTCGAAGCCGGCAACCTGCTGGGTCACCGCCTCGCCGCCGCGGGTCATGCGACCGCGCTCCGTGGCGATCTGGACCTGCAGCGCCTCGATCCGGTTTCGCAGGACCTGCATCTGGGGGTTGTCGGGCCGCATGAAGGATTGCCGTTCCTGCAACTCGGTCCGCGCCTGCGCCAGCGCCCCTTCGAGGCGTCCGATGGTCTCGATGGCGCCCACCGCGGCGCGCGCCGGATCGAAGGCCTGTTCGCGCTCGCGGAAGGCGATCAGCGCGTCGCGCGCCGCAGCCACGCGGGCCTCGGCGCGGGCGAGGTCTTCCATCCCGGTGCGGAGCCCATCGGCGCTGCTGCGCTCGGACAGCGTGTTCACCAGCCGCTCCGAGAGCGCCAGCAAGGCCCGCGACAGCGTCTGCGCGTCTTCCGGGCGGAAGGCCTGGGCGCGGAGGATCATCACCCCGGTCTCGGGGTCGAGGATCATTCTCACCCGGCGGCGGTAGTACCAGAGCAGCCATTCGGCATCCGGCTGTTCCCACCAGAGCTTGGCGACGAGATCGGCTTCTGGCCGTCGCCAGAGTTCGACAAGGTCGAGGCTCCCCTTCAGCGCGGCCACGGCGGCATGGCTGTCGGCATAGGCCACCACGGCGCGCGATTCCTCGCTGCCGGTGCGTGCCGCGGGGAACAGGGATGCCATGCGGGATGCGCCCGCCATGTCGGCCATCGGGTTCGCATTGCCGGATCCGCGGTTGCGGACCACGAAGCGCGCTTCCGATTCGTAGATGTTCGCGGCGAAGCCGAAGAAATAGACGCCGACCGCGAGCGTGGGCAGCAGGACGAGCAGTAGGAACCAGCCGCGCAGGCCGAGCCTGCGCCTGGCGTCACGGCCGCGCCCGGCCGACGTGCCGGCCACAGGCATCCCGCGCGAGGCGAGCGCTTCAGAGGGTCTCGTAGGTGGCGATAGCTTCATCGAGATCCTCGAAGAATATCAGCGCACCGTCGTGCAGGATCGCGGCGGTGCGGCAGAAGGTGCGGATGTGGTGGCCGAGATGGCTGACCATCACGATGGCGCGGCTCTCGAGCCGCGTGCGGAGGATGTGTTCCGTCCGTTCGATGAAGCGGCTGTCGCCGACGCTGGTCGCCTCGTCGATCAGGTAGCAATCGAAATCCAGCGATAGCGACAGGCCGAGCAGCAGGCGCGACATCATGCCGGCGGAGTAGGTTGCGATCGGCATGTGCATGTAGGGGCCGAGCTCGGCGAAATCGTCCACCGCCCGCACGATCTCCTCGGTCGGGTGGCCGTACAGGCGCGCGATGAAGCGCGCATTGTCGGCGCCCGTCAGCTGGCTGTGCACGCCGATGCCATGCGCCAGCGGCCATGAGACGGACATGCGGCGCTCGATGCGGCCCGTGGTGGGGTATTCGACGCCGCCCAGCATCCGCACCAGCGTCGACTTGCCCGAGCCGTTGCGACCGAGGATGCCGAGCCGGTCGCCGGGGCGGATCACGCAGGTCGTGTCCCGCAGCACCCAGCGCGGCGGCTGCCCGCGCAGCTGGTAGCTCTTGGAGACGCCGTCGAGCAGGATCATGGCCGATCAGAACTCAAGCTTCGGCCGCACGGCGCGCAGCGCCGCCAGCCCGACCAGGTTCAGCAGCCCGATCCAGAAGCAGAGATAGGCGATGCTGAAGTAGCTCGGCAGCGCATCGCCGAAGAAGCCGTAGCGGATCATCTCATGCAGGTGGGTCTGCGGGTTCCACAGCAGAATCTCGCGGAAGGCGGGATCGAGCTGGTGCAGCGCCATCAGCGCGCCGGAAAACGGCAGCGACAGATACACCAGGGGCTGGATCAGGCGCTCGGCGATGGTCGACACCGCCGCCGCCGCCGCCGCCATCAGCCCGAGCCCGTTGGAGAACAGGAACAGCAGCACCAGCGCGAGGAACAGGATCGGGATGCCGGCCGGCACCATGTCCGCCCAGATCATCACCCCGATGGCCAGGAAGGTCATGACGGTGAACACCGCCGCCATCTCAAGCAGGTGGCGCGCCAGCACCACGTCCAGAAGCTTGATGCGCGCGTGGTACAGCAGCGTCATGTTGGACTTCAGCGTACCCGGCGCACGGCCGACGATCGCGCGGAAGGTGAAGTAGGGCAGGTAGCCCACCAGGGTCAGCACGAAGATCGAGACGCCTGGTACCGTCTGCCCGATCTCGGTCGCCCATTTGAAGGCGCCGATCGCTGCCGCCAGCAGCAGCGGTTCGATGAACAACCACAGGAAGCCGAGCTGGTTGCGGCCGAAGCGCGTCTGCATTTCGCGCAGCAGCAGGGCCTGCACGATCACGGCCTGCAGCTTGAAGCCGGGCAAGGTGCGGTTGGAGAAGCCTTCGCCGCCCATCCTCCCCGAAGCGATGCCTGCCGTGCCGTTCACGGGCGGCCCGTGGCACCGCCGCGCAGCAGCGGCCTCGTGGCCACCCACCCGCCATTCTCGGCCTGGCAGACCAACCGGGAATGCTGCCCCGCGCCTGTGCCGAGCATGACCTCTCGGCATTCGCGGCCGCTGGCGGCGCTGTAGCTCCGCGCGAGGCGCGCCGTCGTGGATTGCCCGTCGGCGAGGAGGATGCGCGATTCCGAACCCGGTTGGGCCTGCGCGGCGAAGGCCACGACCGGATCGGTCGGCGGCGGTGGGGCGGCCGGGACCGTGGCTTGCCGCACGGGGCCGACACCGGCGCAGCCCCCGAGCACGGCAACAGCCAGCAGCGTGACGACGATACGCGGCGCCTTACTGTGGTGACGGGACAAGCGACGACGCAGATCCAGGGAAATCTGATGCATGAATCCTCGCCAGGGTAGCGCCATCAGCCTGTACTGGCACACTGATATAGCAGAGCCGTTAAAAACGCACGCGGGGGTTGCTTTCATTGCTCCTGTATCACCAGCTTCCGGCGAGGCGGGCGGTCGCCCTCGCCTCGGGACGGCCGTGCTTGGCCGGGCGGATGGGCAGACCAATGGGATGGCGGGCGGCGTGCGGCTTTGGAGGCGTGACAACAGAATGGACGCCGCGCCGCCCCGCCCGCCCTTCGCAACCGGCCCCTTCCGCCCGGCCCGGCTCGCGGGGCGGGAGGTGCCGGTCGCCTTCGTGGTTGGCGCCGCGGCCGACCCGCTGGGCGCCGCCCTCGCCACGCCTGGCCGTCACCCCGAGGCGGAGCTCCGCGCGGCCCTGGACCGGCTGGTGGAGAGCCGCATCGGCGCGCCGCCCGGCCTGCCCGATCCGGGCGCGGCCGGGCTTGGCCTTGCGCCGTGCAGCCGCATCGTGGTGCTCGACCCCTGCCACGCCGCCCAGCGGGCGGAAGCCGCCGCCCGCCTGGCCGCGGCGCGGGCCGCCGAAGCGGCCGGCGGGTTGCCGGTGCTGCTCGCTGCCGATCCCTTCGCCGATGGTCCCCCGGTGCTGGAGGGAAGCCTGCCCGCGCTCGACCCCTGGACGCTGATCGATGTGGCGGCGGAGCTGCGCGGCGCGTCCCGCGACCTCGCGCTGCTGGCGCTGGCCGCTGGCGTGACGGTGGCGGATGGCCCGCTGGAGGGGGCGGACCCGCTGGAGATCTGGGGCAGGGTGCTCGCCGCCACGCGCTGCGCCGACCCCTTCCGCAACCGTCCCTGCGGCATTCTCGAAGCGCTCGAGATCCTTGCGCTGTGGAAGGCGCGGGAGGCGGAGGGGCGGCGCGTTGCCGCCTGTCTTGATATCCATCCCTATAAGCGCCCCGGTGTCGCGGCGCTGCTGGCCTCCGCCGGGCCGGCGCCGAGCTTCCATGCGCGCCCCGGCGCGGCGCTGGAAGCGGCGCGGCGGCGCGGCGGCGCGCTGGCGGCGTGGAGCGCCTCCGCGCCGCCGACGCTGCGGGACGATGCGGCCAAGGCGGGGGTCGATCTGCTCTGGCTCGAAGATGGGTTCATCCGCTCCGCCGGCCTGGGCGCGGCCTTCCGGCCTGGCGCCTCCTTCGCGCTGGATGGGCGCGGGCCGTATTTCGACCCGGCGCAACCCAGCGACCTCGAACATCTGCTCGAAAAGGTTGACGTTCCGCCAACGCTGCTGGCGCGCGCAAAGGCACTGCGGGATGCGGTCGTGGCGCGCGGGGTGACCAAGTACAATCTGCGCGGCCCCGCCCCGGTGGTCGCAAGCGCCGCCGGGCGGCGGCGCATCCTGGTGCCCGGCCAGGTGGAGGACGACGCCTCCGTCCGGCTTGGCGGCGGGGCCATCCGCACCAATCTCGCGCTGCTGCGCGCGGTGCGCGCGGCGGAGCCCGATGCAGTCCTCGTCTATAAGCCACACCCTGATCTGGAGGCCGGTTTCCGGCGCGGGCGCATCCCCGCCTCCGCCCTGGCTGGGCTTGCCGATCAGGTGCTGGTAGGCGCGCCGATGGATGCGGTGCTGCGCCAGGTGGATGCGGTCCACACCCTGACCTCCCTGACGGGCTTTGAGGCGCTGCTGCGCGGCCTGCCGGTCACCTGCTGGGGTAGCCCCTTCTATGCCGGCTGGGGGCTGACGGAGGATCGCGTGCCGATCCCCCGTCGCCAGCGGCGCCGGTCGCTCGATGAGCTGGTGGCGGTGGCCCTGATTCTCTATCCGCGCTGCATGGACCCGCTCACCGGCCTGCCCTGCCCGCCCGAAATCCTGCTGGAGCGGATGGATCGGCCAGAGCTGTTCCCGCCCGGCCGACGGTCCCGGATCCGGGCTGTCGAAGGCTTCCTCCGCCGCATGGCCGCGCGCCTTGGTGGGCTGACGTGACGGGGGACCGATGAGCCGTTTCGAGGGCATCGTCATCAGCGGCGCCTCGCGCGGGCTGGGTGCCGCGCTGGCGCGGTCCCTGGCGGGGCCTGGGGTGCGGATGCTGCTGGTCGCGCGCTCGGCCGGGGCGTTGGAGGATGTGGCCGCGGAGTGCGCCGCGCGGGGCGCGCGGCCCCGCATCGCCGCGCTGGATGTCCGCGACGCCGCCGCGCTCGCCGCCGCGTTGGCGGGCTTCGAGGCCGAAGGGCCGGTCGATCTGGTCGTCGCCAATGCCGGAACCTCCGCCGGCACGGGGGCGGATGGCGCGCCGGAAGCGGTGGCGGAGGCAGCGCGGCAGGTGGAGGTCAATCTGCTCGGCGCCCTGCATCTGGTCGGGCCGCTGCTGCCGGGGATGCGAGCGCGGGGGCGGGGCACGGTCGGGCTGATCGCCTCGGTCGCCGCCTTTCGCGGCCTGCCGGATTCCCCCGGCTACTGCGCGAGCAAGGCCGGACTTCTGGCCTGGGGCGAGGCGCTGCGGGCGGCGCATGGGCCCTGCGGCATCAGGGTTTGCGTGATCTGCCCCGGCTTCTTCGACAGCGCGATGGGGGACCGCTTCCTGGGTCCGAAGCCGCTCAGGATGTCGCTGGAGGACGCGGCGGCGCGGACGCACCGGGCCTTGCTCGCGGGGCGCGGGCGCGCGGTGTTCCCCGCGCCGCTGGGCTGGCTGCTGCGGCTGCTGGCGCTGCTGCCGGCCGGGCTCGGGGACCGGGCGGTGCGGCTGATGCGCTTCCGCGTGCGGGCGGAGGGATGATCTGAGGCGTCTTCGCCCAGATCAGATCCCCGCCGCCCAATCCCCCGGCACGAAGCGGTAGCCCTCGCCTTCCTTCGCCATGAAGCCCAAGGCGGGGAAGCCGAAATGGAAGCCGGCCACGTGCATCCGATCGGCGGCCAGCCGGTCGAACAGCCGGCGGCGCGTGGCCTCGGCCGCCGCGGGGTCCATGTCGAAGGCGATGTGGAGATCGGGGCGGCGGGCGAAGATCTCGGGGCGGTTCGTCGTGTCGGCGACGTACATCATCTGCGCGCCGCCCCCATCGACATGCACCACCGCATGGCCCGGCGTGTGGCCCGGTGCGGCCTCCATCCGGATGCCCGGCACGATCTCGGTGCCCGGCGCCGCCTGGCGGATGCGGCCTTGATAGGGGCGGAAGCGGTTGCCGACATTGGCGAAGGCCCCGCGCATCGCCTCCGGCGCGCGGGACGCCGCGCCCTCATCGGTCCAGAAGCGCCATTCGGCCTCGGGCACCACGATCTCCGCATTCGGGAAGGCGGCGGTGCCCTCGGCGGTGGTCAGGCCGTTGATGTGGTCCCCGTGGAAATGGCTGATCACCACGGTGCCGATCTGCGCCGCATCCACCCCGGCGGCGCGGAGGTTCTCCCCCAGCCGCCCCACCGGCGCGCCCGCGGCCTGCGGGCCATTGCCTGTGTCGATCAGCACCAGCCCACGGCCGGTATCCACCAGCGGCGCGGTGAAGGGGATGCGGATGGCGTCGGTGGGCATGAAGGCCTCGGCGAGCAGGCGCTGGACCTCCTCGCGCGGCGCGTTTCGGACAAATCCCGGCTGCAGCGGGGCGCTGCGGCTGCCGTCATGCAGCATGGTCAGCGTGAAGGCGCCGAGGCGCTGGCGGAAGAAGCCCGGCGCCTGGGCCAGCGGCGCCGCCGCCTGGGCGGCGACCGGCGTGGCGCGCAGCAGGGTGGGCGCGGCGAGGGCGGCGACCGCCCCGATCATGGTGGTCCGACGCAGCATGTCCCACACTCTCCCAGGTTGCAGCCGGATGTCAGCTTGGGCGCGCCGGGCCGGATGCAACCCCCGGGCCCTGGTTGGCGCAAGGATCGATCCCGTCCCGCCAGCCGAGCAGCGCCCGCATGGCGCCGATCAGCGCCAATTGGCCATCCAGCCCGACACCGGCTGGCTCCACATGGCCGAAGCCCGGCACCAGCACCACCACCGCGCGCCCCGGCGGCAGGGCGGCGGCCAGCGCGGCGGATTGCGTCCAGGGGATGACCGTATCCGCCAGCCCATGGATCGCCAGCGTGCAGGTCGACAGCGCGACGCGCGCCGGATCCAGCGCGGCGAGCCTGTCCCGCGCGGGCGCGGGCAGGGCGGCCAGCCGCGCGGGCACTTTCTCCGGATCGCGTTCCCCGACCAGCGCCAGCGCGGCGCGCCCCGCCGGGGTCATGGCGCGGGCAAGGTCGTCCAGCGGCGCCGCCGCATCCACCAGCAGCCGCCCCCCGGCCGCGCGCAGCAGCAGCCCATCCGTGCCATCCGGCATCGCCGCCGAGACCGCCAGCAGGAAGGCCCCCGCCGCATAGGGCGTGGGCGGGTCCCGCCGCCAGCCGGCCTCGCCCGGCGCGCGATGGGCGCCGGTGGCCGCGAAGATCGCCAGCGGCTCCAGCCCATGGAAGCCGCCCAGCGTCATCACCAGCTCCGCCCCGCCTCCCTGGCCCGCCAGAAGCGCCGGCGCGGCGGCGAAGGAGATGCCGGCCAGCGCCACGCGCCGCCCAGCGGCGGCCTCCGCCTCCGCCGCGCGGCGCATCGCGGCGATATCGGCGGGATCGAGCGTGAGCCGCCGCGCGCCCGGCAGGTCCGGCACGCGTACCGCGAAGCCCGCCCGTGCCAGGCTGTTCGCCAGCGGCCACAGCCGCGGATCGTCGCGCCCGCCTTCCGAGAAGCCCGGCGCCAGCACCAGCCCCGCCCGCGGCACGCCGGCGCCGGGCAGCCAGAGATCGGCGTCCGGAAGGCGGTCCCGCCTCGGCGGCGGGGTGATGCGGCCCAGTTCGGTGCGCTCCGATCCGTGCTCGATCGCATCCAGCACCACGCCGGCCTCGCCGCCGATCAGGCGCGCGCAGCCGGGCAGGGCCAGCAGGCCTAGCGCGAGAAGGAGACGACCGATTCGAGATGCGATGACCATCGGAACTGATCGACAGGTGTGGCCGATGTCACCGCGAAACCAGCCGCCCGCAGCACCGCCGCGTCCCGCGCCAGCGCCACCGGGTTGCAGGACACATAGACCACATGCCGCAGGGCGCTGCGCGCTATCTGCGCCACCTGCTCGGCGGCCCCCGAATAGGGCGGGTCGAGCACCACAGCGTCGAAGGCCTTCAGCTCCGCCGGCAGATAGGGCTGGCGCGCGAGATCCCGCCGCACTGGCCTGACCCGCGCGACCGCCTTGTTCGCCGCCGCTTCCAGCGCTGATGCGGCGGCCGCGCTGCCTTCCGCCGCCGTCACCCGGCCACGGGCGGCCAGCGGGAAGCTCAGCGTGCCGATCCCGGCATAGAGGTCGAGGATGTGCGGCCGCACCGGCAGCTTGGCGGGCAGGCCGGCGAGGACGGCGGCGATGATCGCGGCTTCCCCTGCACGGCTGGCCTGCAGGAAGGCGCCGGGCGGTGGCGCGACCTCGACCGGCCCGAGCATCAGCCGCACCGGGCCGGTCTGCGCGGCCGTTTCCTCCACGCCCTCGCCCGGCTTGGTGCCCTGGGCCCAGGCGATGCGCGGGATGCCGAGCGCCTGGCCGAAGGCCGCCAGCAGCCGCCGGCCGGTGGCATCCAACGGCTTGTCGGTCCGCAGCAGCAGGTCCGGCCCGCTATCCAGCAGGTTCACCACCGCCGAGCCGTCCCGCGCCAGGGCCGGCAGGCGCTTCAGCAGGGCGCGGAGCGGCGGCAGCAGCGCGACCAGCGCGGGATCGAGCACATGGCAGTCCCGCAGGTCCAGCACATCGGCCGCGCCGCGCGTGTGGAAGCCGATGGCGACGCTGCCATCCGGCGCGCGTTTCAGCGCGAGGTCGGCGCGGCGGCGGCTGGCGGGGGGTGTCTCGACGGTCTCCGCCACCTCGGCGTCGGGGAAGCCGGCGCGAGCCAGCGCTTCCACCAGGCGCTGGCGCTTCCAGCGCGCCTGCGCGCCAAGGTCCCAATGCTGCAGCGCGCAGCCGCCGCAGCCTTCGGTGACATGCGCGCAGGGTGGCGCGACGCGGTCGGGGGAGGGGGCTAGCACGGCCTCTAGCACCGCCTTGTCGCGGCCCGTCGGGCGGGCGCGCACGGTCTCGCCCGGCAGGGCGCCTGGGATGTGCAGCGGCCCGTTCGGCGTCTCGGCCACGCCGTCGCCTGCGCTGCCCATGCGGGCGATGGTCAGGTTCATCTCAATTCCGCTTGGAAGGCGGGAAGTCGGTATGGGCCAGCAGGGCTTCCGCAAAGAAGCAGATCAGCCCGGCCGCCAGCATGCCCATCGCGCCGAGCATAAAACCCACCACCGCGCTGCGCAGCGGCAGGTCATAGAGCAGGCCTAGGAAGGTGGCGGCGACCAAGGCGCAGACCAGAAGCGCCGAGAGGATGCAGAACAGCATGGCCGCAAGCGCGAGGCGTGCGCGCAGGCGTAGCCGCGCGATGTCCCATTCCGCTTCCAGCCCGTCATGCGCCGCATGCACCCGGTCCACCGAACGATTGCGGCGCTCCGAGAGGACCCGGAGCGCCGTCATCACGCCAGCCAGAAGGAAGGCGGGCGTTAGCGCGCCCGCGATGGCCGTGCCGACCGGACCGACCGATCCCGGCTCCATCGAAGCGCCGCCGCCCGCGGCCGCGATCAACCGCCGAAGGCGTTGAGACCTGTCTGCGCGCGGCCGAGGATCAGCGCGTGGACGTCATGCGTGCCCTCGTAGGTGTTCACCGTCTCGAGGTTCATGACGTGGCGGATCACGTGATACTCGTCCACGATCCCGTTGCCGCCATGCATGTCGCGCGCGACGCGGGCGATATCGAGCGCCTTGCCGCAGTTGTTGCGCTTCACCAGGCTGATCATCTCCGGGCTCGCCTTGTGTTCGTCGAACAGGCGCCCGACGCGCAGCACAGCGTGCAGGCCGAGCGTGATCTCGGTCTGCATGTCGGCCAGCTTCTTCTGGATCAGCTGCGTCGCGGCCAGCGGCTTGCCGAACATCTTCCGGTTCAGCGTGTAGTCGCGCGCGGCATGCCAGCAGAACTCGGCGGCCCCCAGCGAGCCCCAGGCGATGCCGTAGCGCGCGCGGTTGAGGCACTGGAACGGACCCGCTAGCGACTTCACGCCCGGCAGGCGGTTGGCCTCCGGCACGAAGACCTCATCCATCATGATCATGCCGGTGACGGAGGCGCGGAGGCTGAACTTGCCCTCGATCTTCGGGAAGGTCAGGCCCTTCATCCCGCGCTCCAGCAAGAAGCCGCGCAGGATGCCCTCGTCATCCTTCGCCCAGACCACCGCGACATCGGCGATCGGCGAATTGGTGATCCAGGTCTTGGACCCGCTGACCAGGTAGCCGCCATCGACCTTCTTGGCGCGCGTCCGCATGGAGGCCGGGTCGGACCCCGCATCGGGTTCGGTCAGGCCGAAGCAGCCGACCCATTCGCCGGTGCGAAGCTTCGGCAGGAATTTCTGCTTCTGCTCCTCGGACCCGAAGGCGTGGATCGGGAACATGACGAGGGAGGACTGGACGCTGAACGCGCTGCGATAGCCGCTATCCACGCGTTCCACTTCCCGCGCCATCAGCCCGTAGGCGACATAAGACACGCCGGCGCAGCCATAACCGTCGAGCGTGGCGCCGAGGAAGCCCATCTCCCCGAACTCGTTCATGATCTCGCGATCGAAGTGCTCGTTGCGGTTCGCCATGAGCACGCGCGGCATCAGCTTTTCCTGGCAGAACTGCCGGGCCGCGTCGCGGATCATCCGCTCATCCTCGGTCAGCTGTTCGTCCAGCAGCAGGGGGTCGTCCCACTTGAAGGGCGGCAGGGAGGACTTCTTCGGCGCTTCCGCGGCGATGGGGGTGACGACGTTCATCGGGTTCCTCCTGGGGCGCGGCCGGAGAGGGTGGCCGCGGCTCGGGTCTGCTCGCCGCAATCTAGAGCAGCGTCCGGCTGAGTGGAACCGCTCCGCGGTTCCGCCTGCCGGGCATAAGCTGCTCTAGCCTCAACATTTTCTGGAGCAATTCCCGACCGGATGTTTCCATCCGGTCGGGAATTGCTCCAGGCGGTTGCCCGTATTGGGCAACCACGGGGCAGAGACCGTCCTAAACGATCTCTCAGGCCGCCTCGGCCTCGGTCTCCGGCGCCCCGGGCGCCTCGCGGCGGGGGCGGGGGATCGGGATCGTCATGAAGGCGGGCACGGCATCGCCGAAGCCGCGCACGGACGGGCCTAGATCGTCGCGGCGGTCGCGGCGATACTCCTCCCGCCGGTTGTCGCCCCGGCGGTGATCGTCGCGGCGGGGCTCGTCACGGCGATGATCGTCACGCATCGACGGCGCGCGGTCGTCCCGTCGCGGCGCGGAGGCACGGTCCTCGCGCGGCCCGGTGGGGCGTTCCTCGCGCGGATGTTCCCCGGCGCGGTCGTCCCGGCGCGGGCGGCGGTCGTCCCGGCGCGGCTGGTCGCGGCGGCCGTCACGGCGTGCATCCGGCGCGCGGGCTTCCCGCGGCGCGGGGGCGGCTTCGTCCAGATCGGCCGGCGCGCGGGGCTCGCGCGGCGCATCGGCCGCACGGTCGTCCCGGCGCGGGGCGCCGTCGCGGCGGCCCCGTCCTCGGTCGCCACCACGGTCGCCACCGCGATCACCGCCCCGGCCCATCACCTTGCCGCCACGTCCGCGACGGGCCTTGGCGCCTTCGGCGATTTCCTCTGGCGTCACGGGGTCGAGCCCGTCGATTTCCATGCGGGGAATAGGCGTGCCGGTCAGCTTCTCGATCGCCGCAAGCGACTTCGCATCCTCCGGCGCGCAGAGCGTATAGGCGTGGCCCTGGCGTCCCGCGCGGCCGGTGCGGCCGATGCGGTGGACGTAATCCTCGGCGTGGAAGGGGATGTCGAAATTGAACACATGCGACAGCCCGCCGATGTCGAGGCCGCGCGCCGCGACGTCGGAACAGACCAGCAGCTTGATGTCGCCGGCCTTGAAGCGGTTCAGCGTGGTGAATCGCGCCGACTGTTCCATGTCCCCATGCAGCGCGCCGACCGAGAAGCCATGCTTCTTGAGCGACTTGTAGAGAATATCGACATCGACCTTGCGGTTGCAGAAGATCAGCGCGTTCTGCACGGCTTCGGCCCGCAGCAGGCGGCGCAGCGCCTCCCGCTTGTCGAATTCGCGCACCCAGACCAGACCCGTGGTGATCGTCACCGCGACGGAAGCGGCGCGGGAGACGCTGATTTCGCGCGGGTTCTGCAGGAAGGCATCGGCCAGCCGCCGGATCTCGGGCGCCATGGTGGCGGAGAAGAACAGCGTCTGCCGCAGCTTCGGCAGGAAGGAGACGATCTTCTCGACATCCGGGATGAAGCCCATGTCGAGCATGCGGTCGGCTTCGTCGATGACGAGAACCTTGCAATCCGCCAGCAGCACGCGGCCGCGGTCGAACAGGTCGAGCAGCCGGCCCGGCGTCGCGATCAGCACGTCCACGCCCTTTTCGAGCACATCGCGCTGGTCGTTCATGCTCTCGCCGCCGATCAGCAGCGCGTGATTCAGGTTCAGGTGCTTGCCGTATTTCACGAACTGCTCGGCCACTTGCAGGGCCAGTTCGCGCGTCGGCTCCAGGATCAGCGAACGCGGCATGCGGGCCTTGGCGCGCGTCCCGGCCAGGATGTCGAGCATCGGCAGGGTGAAGCCGGCGGTCTTGCCGGTGCCGGTCTGCGCCACGCCCATGACGTCGCGGCCCATCAGCACGATGGGGATCGCCTGTTCCTGGATCGGGGTGGGGTAGAGGTAGCCGGATTCGGCGACGGCGCGCAGGATCGGCTCGGACAGGCCGAGATCGGCGAAGGTGGTCTTCGCGGCCTCCTCGGCGAGCTTCTCATCTTCCTCGCTCGGGCCGTCCTCGTCTTCCTCGGACGCGTCATAGCCGCGGTCGTCGGCGTCGCGGTCGTCGGCGTCCTCGTCCGAACCGGTCCGGGCCTCGGCGGCGTCACCTTCCTCGGAGCGTGCCGGGGTCTCCGCCCCGTCCGGGGCGTGGGCGCTGGGCGCTGGCACCGGCGCGACGTCGGCCGGCGTCATGTCCTCGGTCGCGGCGGGGGCGGCGATTGCCGGCTCGGCCTGCGTTTCGGTGTGCTCGGGCTCGGCCGCGCGCGGGGCGGTCGCGTCACTCGGATGGTTCAACGTGGCGTCTCTGATCAGCTCTCTGGTCGGCTCTCGTTCGGGTCCGGGATGGGCCCGGAAGGGGGGCCGTGCTGTCCCGTACTCCGTGCGGGCGGTGCTCCGTGGGCGCAACAAGATGCGCGCGGAACCTAGTCCAGCCGTCTGGCATATGCGCCGAGGCGCGTTGGAAATCAAGTTTCGCCGCCCGGCGGCCCCTTGCCCTATCCGGACCGGCCATCGCAGGGTGACGCGATGCGAGAGACGGATGTGCTGCTGTTCCTCCCCGGCCTGCTCTGCGACGGGCGGCTTTGGCGCGACCAGGTGGAAGCCCTGGCCGGCACGCGCTGCGTCGTCGCCGACCTGACCCATGACGACAGCCTGGGCGCGATGGCGGAGCGCACCTTGCGCGCCCTGCCGGCGGAGGCGCGGCTTTCGGTTTGCGGCCTGTCCATGGGTGGCTATGTGGCCTTCGAGATCATGCGCCGCGCGCCTGGGCGGGTGGCGCGGCTCGCGCTGTTCGACACCTCCGCCCGCCCCGACACGCCGGAGCAGACGCGGCGGCGGCGCGGGCTGCTGTCGCTGTCGGAAAGCGGGATGTTCCGTGGCGTCACGCCCCGGCTGCTGCCGCAGCTGCTCGCGCCCGCCCATGTCGCCGGGCCGCTCGGCGCGGAGGTGATGGCGATGGCCGAACGAGTGGGCCGGCCCGCCTTTCATCGCCAGCAGCGCGCGATCATGCACCGCCCGGACAGCCGCCCAAACCTGGCCGCCATCGCCGTGCCCACTCTGGTCGGGGTGGGAGAGGAAGATGCGCTGACCCCGCCCCATCTGGCGGAGGAGATGGCCGCCGGCATCCCCGGCGCGCGGCTGGCCCGAATCCCCGGCGCGGGCCACCTGCCGCCGATGGAGACGCCGGACGCGGTGACCCTCCTGCTGAGGGAATGGCTGGAGACCAGCGACAGCCACGCGCCTTGAACGCCGCGCGCGTGGGGTAGGCTTCTACCCCAGGCAGCGCAGGAACAGGGTGGAGGGATGCGCGATCTCCCCCACCTCGGGGGCGGAGCGCGTGGCGCTGTCGCCGAAGCGCGGCGACACGCCGTTGCGGCGCAGGAAAGCCACCGCTTCCGCGCCCTTCACCGCGAAGTTCACATTCTGCGGGATGTCGCCGGTCTGTCGCGCCACGCGCTGCGCGTTCAGCTTGGACACGATCACGCCCACCACATTGCCGCTCATGTCGAGCAGCGGTCCCCCCGAATTGCCCGGCTGTACCGGCGCGCTGATCTGGAATTGGCTGGCATCGTCGCCTAGCCCGGCCAGCGCCGAGATGTCGCCCGTCGTCAGCGTCGGGCCGGAGGACAGGATGCCCGAGAGCGGGAAGCCATAGGTCACCACGCCTTCCCCGCGCCGGACATGGCTGCCTTCGCGCCGGAAGGGCAGCGGCGGGCCGGCTTCCGCCGGCACTTCGAGCAGCGCCAGGTCGCGCTGGCGGTCTGAGGCGACGACGCGCGCGGCCATGTCGCGCCCGCCGGCGGTGCGAAGCTGCACGCCGCCGCGGCAATCCTCGATGACATGGTGGTTGGTCAGCGCGCGGCCCGCCGCGACGACGAAGCCGGTGCCGGTCGACAGGACGCGCCCGGTGGATCCGGCCGGCGGCGCGCCGGGCTTGCCCGGCTGGGCGGCCGCGCCCTGGCCCGGCAGCGGCGGCGGTTTCTGCGTCGGCAGCGGGGGAAAGCCGCTGGGCGCGGCCTGGCCGAGCGCGGGCGACGCCAGCGCTCCGCCGGCGAGGCCGGCCAGCACGACAAGGAACAGCATGGGGCGGCGCATCGGGCATCAACCATGCCGGGATCGCCGCGCCCCGGTCAATCGCGCCCGGGTCGATCGTTACAGCAACCCTTCGCGCCGGAAGGACAATTGGCGGCCATTGCCGATGATAAGGTGGTCGTGCAGCACGATGCCGAGCGCGCCGGCGGCCGCCTTCACCTCCGCCGTCATCTCGATATCGGCGCGGGACGGGGTGGGGTCGCCGCTCGGGTGGTTGTGGACCAGGATGATGGCGGTAGCGCCGAGGTCGAGGCATCGCTTCACCACTTCCCGGGGGTAGACGGGGGTGTGGTTCACCGTGCCGCGCGCCTGTTTCTCATCGGCGATCAGGCGGTTGCGGGTGTCGAGGAACAGCACGCGGAACTGCTCGATCGGCTCCCGCGCCATGGCGGCGTGGAGGTAGCCGGTCAGCCGGTCCCAGTTGTTGAGAAGCGGCTGGTCCTTCACTTCCGCGCGCAGCATGTGCAGCGCGGCGGCCTGGGCGGCCTTGATGGTGCCGGCGGCGCCGGGGCCGACATTTTTGACCTCCTGCAATTCCGCGGGCCCCGCGGCGAGCACGCTGGCGAGGCTGCCGAAGCGCTCGATCAGCGCCTTGGCGATCGGCTTGGTGTCCTTCTGCGGGTAGTTGGCGAACAGCAGGACTTCCAGGATTTCGTAATCGGCCAGCGCCTCGGCGCCCCGGGTCAGCAGCCTCTCCCGCACCCGGTCGCGGTGGCCGAGATGGCCGGGCCGGGCTTCCTCGGCCGGGGGCACGGCGAAGAGGCCGGGCGAAGCCTCGGAGAGTTGGGGTCTGCGGCGCATCCTGCCTGCCTTGCGGGGCGGTCAGATTGCACGCATTGCGTGTGTAAATTCAACCTTAACGAGCAAAAACTGCCCGCCTGGGGTCAGCCGCCATAGGGCGGGCGGTGCAGGCCGGTGGGGGAGATGGTGAAGATCTCCACCCCATCCTCGGTCACGCCGACCATGTGCTCGAACTGCGCCGAGAGGGATCGGTCCCGCGTCACGGCGGTCCAGCCATCGTCCAGGACCTTCACCTCCGGCCGGCCGGCATTCACCATCGGCTCCACGGTGAAGAACATGCCGGGCTTGAGGACGGGCCCTTCGCCGGGGCGGCCGAAATGCAGCACATTCGGCGGTTCGTGGAAGCGCCGCCCGATGCCGTGGCCGCAGAAATCCCGCACGACGGAGAAGCGGTGCTTCTCGACAAAAGCCTGGATGGCGTGGCCGATATCGCCGAGCGTCGCGCCGGGGCGGATCGCCGCGATGCCGCGCATCATCGATTCATAGGTCACATCCATCAGCAACCGCGCCTTGGTGGACGCATTGCCGACCGCGTACATCCGGCTGGTGTCGCCGTGCCAGCCATCGAGGATGACGGTGACGTCGATGTTGATGATGTCGCCATCCGCCAGCACCCGTTCGCCCGGAATGCCGTGGCAGACCACATGGTTGATCGAGGTGCAGGACGACTTCGTGTAGCCCCGGTAGCCCAGCGTCGCCGGGATCGCGTGGTTCGCCAGGGTGAAGTCGTGGATGATGCGGTCGATCTGCTCGGTCGTGATCCCCGGCTTCACATGCGGGGTGATCATGTCGAGCGTCTCGGCGGCCAGGCGGCCCGCGCGGCGCATCCCCTCGAAATCCTCGGGGGTGTGGATGGTGATGCGGCGGGATTCGCCGCCCTGTTGCTCCATGGGGAGTTGGATATCCGTCGGTGGCGCCTGGGGGAAGCCCGGAAGATGCGCGCGGGGGGCGCGGGTTGCAAGGCAAGGCCGATGATCTGCCTGGGCGGGGTATGGGGCGGGTCAGTGGCCCGGCTTCTCTCCCGCCTTCCGCTCCACCGTCCCGAGCGCGTCGGCCAGCCGGTGGGTGGCGCTGCCCGGCCGGGCCGGCTTCTGCTGGCTGTCATGCGGCGCCCAGCCGGTCAGCATGATCAGCCGCAGACCCGGCGCGATGCCCTCTTCCCCCGCCGGCAGCCGCGCGGCGGCCATCGGGAACAGGGCGCGGGGCGGGATGCGCCGGTCGGCGGCGAGCACCGCATTGCCTTCCCCCGCCGCGCGCAGATCGGCGAACAGGCCGAGCGCGCTGCGCCAGGCGATCGCCACATCCTCGATATCCGCGACCGGCAGGGCGAAGCCGGCGCGCTGCAGCAGCCCGGCCGCATCCCGCAATTCCGGGAAGGGCGAGACGCGGGGCGAAAGCCCGCCGCGCAGGCTGGCCTCGGCCTCCGCCAGCGCCTCCCGCAGCGTCTGGAGGGTGCCGAGGCCGGGGATGGAGGCCAGAAACAGCCCGTCCGGCGCCAGGGCCCGGCGGATCTGGATCAGCGCGCCGGGCAGGTCGTTGATCCAGTGGAGCGACAGGCTGGCTACCACCAGGTCGAAGCTTTCGGGCGCAAAGGGCAGGACTTCCTCATCCGCCGCCACCGGCAGGCCCCCCGCCCTGGTCGCCATGGCTGGCGACAGGTCGGCCGAGACCACGAAGGGAATGCCCCGCGCGGCCAGCCTCGGCGCCACCACCCCCCGCCCGCCCAGGTCGAGCGCGCGGCGAAAACGCCGGGTCGTGTCGTCCAGCCGGTCGAGCAGCCGGTCGGCGCAATCCTCCAGGATCGGCGCGACGGCGTGGATGCGCGCCGCGGCCCGGTCGCGCCTCAGCCGGACCAGGGCCCGGTCGAAGACATGCATGTGGTCCATGCCCGGCAGATGCGCCCGCTTCGCTCCGCCGACAAGCGGGAGTAGCCTTGCCCGACAAGGCAGGAGGAGCCACCCCATGAACGCCACCGATGTCTCGGCTGCCCGCGCGGCGGCGGTCGCTTCCACCGTGGATCGCATCCGCGCCATCGAGGCCGCGCAGGGCGTGACCCGCCCGGCGCTGGACGCGATCCGCGCCGAATTGCTGGCGCTGGCGGCGCAGGAGCATCTGTTCCCCTCCGCCCATTTCCCGCCGCCGCCGCCTGGCGAGAAGGGCGGCAACCGGTACTTCCTGCAACAGGACGCCGATCATCGCTTCGCGCTCTACATGAACGCGCTCAATCCGGGGAACGCGACCAAGCCACACGACCACACCACCTGGGCCGTCGTCGTCGCGGTGGAGGGGCAGGAGCTGAACAAGGTCTATGAGCGGACCGATGACGGCACCGACCCGGCCCGCTGCGACCTGCGGCTGCGGGAGGAGGTGATGGTGGAGCCCGGGCGGGGGATTTGCCTGATGCCGGAGGACATCCACTCCATCCACACCACCGGCAGCGGCCCGACGCGCCACCTGCACATGTACGGCCTGGCGCTGGAGGTGCTGGACCACCGCAAGGGCTATGACGACGAGACGGGCGTGGTCACTGGCTACAACAAGGCCTTCATGAAGCCGAGCCTGGCGCCGAAAGGATGATCCCCGCGATTGCCCCGACCACGCTGAAAGCGTGGCTGCGCGACGGGCAGGAACTCGCCATCCTCGATGCGCGGGAGGAAGGCGAATTCGGCGCCGCCCATCTGTTCTGGGCCGTGCCCTGCCCGCTGTCCCAGGCCGAGCTCCGCGCCCCGCGCCTGCTGCCGCGCCGTGGCGTGCGCGTGGTCTGCACCGATGGCGGGGCGGGGCATGCCGAACGCCTCGCCGCCGTGCTGTCCGGGCTCGGCTACACGGATGTGCATGTGCTGGAGGGCGGCGTCCCCGCCTGGGCGACTGCGGGGTTCGAGGTCTTCTCGGGCGTCAACGTTCCCTCGAAAGCCTTCGGCGAATGGGTTGAGCACCATTACGGCACGCCCTCCATCGCCGCCGAGGAACTGGCGGCCCTGCAGGCCAGCGGCGCCGACATGATCGTCGTGGACAGCCGCACCCCGGCCGAGTTCCGCAACATGTCGATCCCCGGCGCCATCAGCGTGCCGGGGGGCGAGCTGGCCTATCGCGTGCCGTCCCTGGTCGCGCGGCCGGAGACGCTGGTGGTGGTGAATTGCGCCGGCCGCACGCGATCGATCATGGGGGCCGAAAGCCTTCGGCAGGCAGGTATCGGCAACCGTGTCGTCGCGCTGCGGAACGGGACGATGGGCTGGGAATTGGCCGGCTTCGCCTGCGAGCACGGCAAATCGTCGCGCTACCCGGATGGCACGCCGCCCGATGCCGCGGACAGCGCCGCCCGCGCCCGGCGCTTCGCCGTCGCGCAGGGCGTTCGGATGCTGGATGAGGCGGGGCTCGCGGCGCTGCGGGCGGATGCGTCGCGCAGCACCTACTTGTTCGATGTGCGGGATGCGGCGGAATTCGCCGCCGGCCACTTGCCGGGGGCCAGCCATGCGCCGGGCGGGCAGTTGGTGCAGACGACGGACGCCTGGGTGGCGGTGCGCCATGCGCGCATCGTGCTCTGCGACGATACTGGCACGCGGGCGGCGATGACGGCCGGCTGGCTGCGACTGCTCGGCGGCTGGGAGGTGTTCGTGCTGGAAGGCGGGCTCGGTGGCGGGTTGGAGCACCCCTCGAGCCCCGCCCTGCCGGATGAGACGCCGCGCGTGGCGGCGGAGGAACTGGCGGCGCGGCTGGCGGCGGGCAGCGCCTGTGTGGTGGACCTCGCCCGTTCCGTCGCCTTCCGTGCCGGGCATATCCCGGGCGCCATCTGGGGCGTGCGGACGCGGCTGGATCAGGTCGCGTCGCGCCTGCCGGCGGGCCGCCTGGTGGCCATCGCCGCGCCCGACCCGGCGCTGGCCGCGCTGGCGGTGGAGGAACTCCGCGCGCTGGTCGCAGCCCCGGTCGTGGTCCTCGAAGGCGGTACCCAGGCCTGGAAGGCGGCGGGCTTCCCCTTGGCCGCCGACCGCACCGAACCGCCCGACGAGGCCTGCGTGGACGCCTATCTTCGCCCCTATGAACGCAACCATGGGGTGGAGGCGGCGATGCAGGCCTATCTGTCGTGGGAGGTCGAGCTGGTCGAGCAGATCGCGCGCGACGGCGACGCCCGCTTCGGCGCCTGGTGAGGGCGCGATGGGGACGACGTTCCGCCGCCTCGGCACCGTCGTCCTCGATGCGCTGCTACCGCCGCATTGCCTGACCTGCGACAGCCCGGTGGAGGCGCAGGGCACGCTGTGTGGGGAGTGCTGGCGGGGGCTGCATCTGCTGACCCCGCCCTTCTGCCGGGCCTGCGGCGTGCCCTTCCTGCATGCCGGGCAGGGGGGGGCGGATGGGCTCTGCCCCGGCTGCCGAACCCAGCCGCCCGCCTATGACGCCGCCCGCGCTGCGCTGCGCTATGATGATGGCGCGCGGCGCCTGCTGCTGCCCTTCAAGCACGCCGACCGCACGGATTTCGCCAGCCCGTTGGCCGCTCTCATGGCCCGCGCGGGGGCGGAGCTGCTTGCCCGCGCCGACCTTGTCACGCCCGTGCCGCTGCATTGGCGGCGGCTGCTGGGGCGCCGCTACAACCAGGCGGCGCTGCTGGGGCGGCAGGTGGCGGCCATGGCGGGGCGGCCCTTCCTGCCCGATCTGCTTCGCCGCACGCGCCGCACCCCGGCGCTGGAACATCGCGGTGCGGCGGAACGGGCCGCGCTGGTGCAGGGCGCCTTCGCTGTCGCGCGCGGCGGCGCCGCCCGGATCGCGGGGAAGCGGGTGCTGCTGGTGGATGATGTCATGACATCGGGCGCCACCGCCGAGGCCTGCGCCCGCGCTTTGCTGGCGGCGGGGGCGGCGGGGGCGGCGG
>JBIIRI010000131.1:0-10366 GCA_044341625.1 Roseomonas sp. | reverse complement strand
TGAACCGTGACTGATCCCGCCGCGCGCTGTGCCGCCGAGATCGTCTCGCTGCACGAGGTGTTCCAGGCGACGCTCGGCGCGCCGGGCGCCGACGATGCCGGCCGCTACGAGGCCGCCTTCGCGCCCTGCTTCGCCATGGTGACGCCGAATGGCCGCCGGCTCGACCGCGCCGCGGTGCTGGATTTTCTGCGCGACGCCCGTGGCGCGCGGGGCGCGGGGTTCCGCATCGCGATCGAGGACGCCGCCCCGCTGCATGTCGCGCCCCCCCTGGTGCTGATGCACTACATCGAACGCCAATGGATCGGCGGCGCCGAGACGGCGCGCCGCGCCTGCGCGCTGTTCGATACCGGCGGCCCCACCCCGCGCTGGGTCTTCGTACAGGAGACCTGGATAGCGCCGCCGGCGGGCTGAGCCCCCGTTTACAACCCTCCCTCATGCGGCGAGATTGGTGGTCACAGACGTCCGAGACGGGGGAAACAGGGTCATGAGGATCACGCGACGCACGGCGCTGGGCGCCGGCCTCGGGACGCTGGCGGTGCCGCTGGCCGGTCCCGCTTTCGCGCAGGCCGCGGCCACCACCCACACGGTGGGCATGGTCGTGTCCCTCACTGGCCCGGCGGGGCGCTTCGGCCAGGCGGCGGCGAAGTCCGTCGAACTCGCCTTCAACGAACTGAACGCGGCCGCGGGTGCGCAGGGCATCGCGGGCGGGCGGCTGGCCTTCGACCTGCGCGACGCGCAGTCCCAGGGTAGCGTCGCGGTGGACCAGGCGCGGCAGCTGGTGGACCTTCGCCGCGTGCCGGCGATCATCGGCGGCATCATCAGCAGCGTCTCGATCCCGATCGTCACCAGCGTCACCGGCCCGGCCGGCGTGGTGCAGATCAGCCCCGCCTCCTCCTCGCCCACCCTGACGCGCATGGCGGCGGAGGGGCAGACCCGCGGCTGGTTCTTCCGCACCATCACATCCGACGCGCTGCAGGGCACGGCGGCGGCGCGCTACGCCATGGACCAGGGGCTGCGGCGGCTGGCGATCATCCACGTCAACAACGATTTCGGCGTGAACATGGTCAACGAGTTCCGCCGCGCCTATCTCGCGCTCGGCGGGCAGATCGTGAACACCGTGCCCTACAACCAGGGGCAGGCCAGCTACGCGCCGGAAGTGACCCAGGCCCTGCGCGGCGATCCGCCGGCGCTCTACCTGGTCAGCTATCCGGGCGACGGCACGACCATCGCACGCACCTGGATCCAGCAGGGCGGCGCCCAGACCTTCCTGCTGAATGACGGGATGAACAGCGCCGATTTCATCCGCGATGTCGGCCCGCGCTTCCTGAACAACGCCTATGGCACGTCGAGCGGGACGGTCACCACGCCGTCCACCGAGTATTTCGGCCGCGCCTATCCGGCGATGTCGGGCGGCTTCGGCGCCGGCGCGCCGGCGGCCGACCGCGCCTTCGACGCCGCGGCGATCCTCGGACTTGCCATCGCCCGCGCCGGCCGCTTCGAAGCCGGCCCGATCCGTGAGGCGATCCGCCAGGTGACCGGTGCGGGCGGAGAAGTGGTGCATGCCGGCCCCGAGGGGTTCCGACGCGCGCTGGAATTGATCCGCGCCAACCAGCCGATCCGCTATGTCGGCGTGATCGGGCCCGTCGAGTTCGACGCGAATGGCGACATCACCGGCCCCTTCCGCAAGTGGCGCATCCAGAATGGCGAGATCACCACGGTCGGCCAGATGACCACCGAGGAAGTCCAGGCCGTGCAGCGCCAACTGCCGCCGCGTTAGTGCCCTCAGACGCGTCGTGCCGAAGGCACGCCTGCGGCATGACGCGCGGCCTCCGGCCGCTTGGCTTGCGCGCAGGCCACGGTTGTGCCCGGCGTCGCTGTTGGTTTGTGCGCGGCGGCCATTCGGCCGCTCGGCGCGCGTTGCGCGCCGCCAGCACCAGAAGGCTTTTGTCGTGACAGTTCCCGCCCGTCCCCCCCGCACGCTGCTCGCGCCCGGCCTAGACTGCAGTCGCATCGTCACCGGCCTCTGGCAGGTCGCCGACCAGGAACGCGAGGGCCGCGCCTTCGACCATGCGGCGGCCGCCGCCGTGCTGGCGGAATATGCCGGGGCCGGCTTCGACAGCTTCGACATGGCCGACCATTACGGCGGGGCCGAGGACATCGCCGGCCGCTTCCGCCAGGGGGGCGGCACGGCCCGCATCTTCACGAAATGGGTCCCCACCCCCGGCACGATGACGCGCGATGCGGTGCGCGAAGGCGTGGGCCGCAGCATCGCGCGGCTCGGCGGCGCGCCAGACCTGATGCAGTTCCATTGGTGGAGTTTTCGGCACCCCGCCTGGCTGGATGCGCTGCGCGAGATGGCGGCGATGCGCGCGGAAGGCGCGCTGCACCATATCGGCGTCACCAATTTCGACACCGACCATCTGCGCGTCGCGGTAAAGAACGGCGTTCCCATCGCGACCAACCAACTTTCCTTCTCGCTGCTCGACCGTCGCGCGGCTGGCGATATGTCTGCTTTCTGCCTCGCGCATGGCGTGAAGCTGCTGGCCTATGGGACGCTCGGCGGCGGGTTCCTGTCGGATCGCTGGGTCGGGCGCGATGAGCCGGCCGAGACCGACATCGCCGACTGGTCCAAGATGAAGTATCGCCGCTTCATCGGCGCCATGGGTGGCTGGGCACCCTTCCAGCGCATGCTGCGCGAAGTGCAGGCCATCGCGCGGCGGCATGGCGTCTCCGTCTCCAACGTCGCGACGCGCTGGGTGTTGGAACACCCGGCCGTGGGCGCCGTCATCGTCGGCGCGCGGCTGACGGAAGCGGAACACCGCGCGGATAATCTCCGCCTGTTTTCCTTCGCCCTGGATGCGGAGGATCGCGCGCGGCTGGACCACGCCTTCGCCGCGGCGAAGCCCATCCCCGGCGATTGCGGCGACGAATACCGCAAGCCGCCCTATCTGACGGCGGCCGGCGATCTCAGCCATCACCTGGACAGCCTGCCGAAGATCTACGCGGCCAACGAGTTCCGCCCCGGAAGGCTACGGGTGGACAGCGGCAGCGTCTGGGAAGGCGCCTGCGGCTATTCCCGCGCCGTGCGCGTCGGCAAGCGCATCCTGGTGAGCGGCACCACCTCGACACACACAGACGGCAGCGTGGTCTGCCCCGGAGATGCGGGCGGGCAGGCGGTCTATATCCTGGACAAGATCGCCGCCGCGATCGAGGCGCTGGGCGGCACGATGGACGACGTGGTGCAGACCCGCATCTGGCTGCGCGACGCGAACGATTGGGAAGCGGTCGGGCGCGTGCATGGCCGCGTCTTCGACATCGCGCGCCCCGCCAACACGCTGGTCGAGGTCGGGCGGCTTGTCGGCAATTACCTGGTCGAGATCGAGGCCGAGGCCATCGTAGATTGATCGACCCCGAAGGCCGCCTTCTCCATGCGCCGTTGCCCTTCCGGCCCAGGCTCACCTGGCCGGGCGGGGCGCGCATCGCGGTCTGGGTCTGCCCCAATATCGAGCATTATGAATGGCTGCCCGCGGCCATCCGCCAGCGCGATCCCTGGCCCCGCACGCCGCACCCCGATGTGCTGTCCTATTCCCTGAAGGATTACGGCAACCGCGCCGGCGTCTGGCGGATGATGGAGGTGATGGACGCCCACGGCATCCGCGGCTCCGTCTCCTTCAGCATGGCGGTGGGGGAGATGTTCCCCGAGGTGCTGGACGCCATCCTGTCCCGCGATTGGGATGTGTTTAGCCACGGCATCTTCAACACGCGCTACCATTGGGGCCTCGACGAGCACGCGGAACGTGCGGAGATCGCGGCGAGCGTCGAGGCCTGGCGCCGCATAACGGGCCGGCAATTGCGCGGCTGGTTCTCGCCCGCCGGGTCCAACACGCTGGCGACGCCCGACCTGGTGGCGGAGGCCGGCATCTCCTATCTCTGCGATCTCTACCACGACGACCAGCCGACCCCGGTGCGCGTCCGGCGCGGGCGCCTGATCTCGCTGCCCTATCAGATGGACCTCAACGACGCCGTCATGATCGCGGCCGGGGCAGGGGAGGGGGAGGATTTCCTCCTGGCCGCGCGCGACATGTTCGACACGCTCTATGCGGAAGGGGACGCGCAGCCGCGCGTGATGTGCGTGGCGCTGCACCCCTACATCATGGGGCGTCCGCATCGCATTCGCTACCTGGATGCGATCCTGGCCTATATGCGGCGGCATGAGGGTGTCTGGTTCGCGACCGGCGCCGAGATGGCGGATTGGTACCTAGCCCAGCATTACGATGCGGCGGTCGCCGCCGCCACGCGATGATCCCGCCACGCGGCCCGGATCACGCGATCCATCTCTATTCCCCCCAGCCAGAACGGCCGGATATCCGCTGGCCGGGGGACAAGCGCGTCGCCGCCTATATCCTGCTCCATATCGAGCATACCGAGATCGTTCCGCCGGCCGAGGCGCATCGCGACCCGCGTTTTCGGGGCGCCTTCTTCACCGGCACGCCGGATTGGCACGGCTATTCCTATCGCGACTATGGCAACCGCATCGGCGCCTGGCGCGTCCTGGAGTTGCTCGATTCGCTGAAGCTGCCGGCCTCGGTCGCGGTGAACACGCTCGCCGCGCGCCGCCATCCCGAACTGGTTGCCGCCTGCCGCCAGCGGGGCTTTGAGCCGGTGGGCCACGGCCTCTCCGCCAGCCGCATGATCACCGCCCGGATGACGGAGGCGGAGGAACGCGCCCATATCCTCGGGGCGCGTGACGAGCTGCGCGGCATCTGGCCCGGCGCGACCGGCTGGCTCGGCCAGGACCATGGCGCCACCGACCGCACCACCGCGCTGCTGGCCGAGGCCGGGTTCACGTGGTCGCTCGACTGGGCGAATGACGACGAGCCTTATCGCCACGCCTCCGGCCTGCTCGCCCTGCCGCCGCCGGCCGATCACGATGATGTGCAGACGCTGTGGCTGCGCCGGGTGCCGGTGGCCCGATGGCCGGCAATGCTGCGGGATGCGCTGGACCGGCTGCTGGCGGAACCCCGCGGCGGGCGCGTGATCGGCATCGGCATCCATCCCTGGATGCTCGGTGCGCCCCACCGCATCCGCTACCTGCGGGAGAGCCTGCAGGACCTGGCCTCGCGCGACGGCGTATATCTCGCCACCGCCGGGGAGATCGCCGCCGAGGCCCGCCGCCGGATCGGCTGACCCCTGCTATACGGATCATGCGCCCCACTTGTTGGAGGGTCTGTCATCGAAGCTTCATCAATTTGCAATCGCCGGGTCGCTTACCCCCCCTAAAAGCCGGCTCGGGCACGGGACCCGGGCGCAGCCGCGTGGGTTTCAGTGACATGCCACGGCCATGGAGACGAATGTGAACAGGCGCACCCTTCTGCTCGGGACCGGCGCGGCTCTTGCCGCCCCCCTGGCGATCCCCACCCGCTCGGCCCTGGCCCAGCAGGTCACGATCACCGGCGCCGGCGCGACCTTCCCCCGCCCGCTCTATGAGCGTTGGTCGCAGGAAGCGCGTGCGGCGATCAGCGTGCAGCTGAACTACCAGTCCATCGGCTCCGGCGGCGGCATCAACCAGATCACCGCGCGCACGGTCGATTTCGGCGCGACCGACGCGCCGCTCACGGTTCAGCAGCTGACCGAGCGCAACCTGATGCAGTTCCCGACGGTCATGGGCTCTGTCGTGCTGAGCCCGAACCTGCCGGGTGTGCCCGACAACTCGGTTCGGCTGACGCCGGAAGTCATCACCGATATGTTCTTCGGCCGCATCACCCGCTGGAACGACGCGCGGATCGTTGAGCTGAATCGCGATGTCCGCATTCCGAATCTCCCCATTTCTATCGCTTACCGCGCTGATGCGTCGGGGACGACATGGGCGTGGACGACCTATCTTTCGCGCATCTCCTCGGAGTGGCGCGATGGTCCGGGCGCCGGCACCTCGGTGCGCTGGCCGGTGGGCAATGGCGCGCGCGGCAATGAGGGCGTGTCGAACATCATCCGCAACACCCCGGGCGCCATCGGCTACATCGAGAACGCCTATGCGGTGGTGAACCGCATGTCCACTACGCAGATCCGTAACAAGGCTGGTAACTTTGTGCGCCCGGAGCCGGCCGCGTTCCTCGCCACTGCCTCGGCCGCCGACTGGTCGGCGCCGAATCTCGCGCCTGACACGATCGACCTTGGGGGTGCGACGGCGTGGCCGATCACGGTCGGCACGTATATCCTCCTGCCGACCAACCCGCCGGCCGACAAGGTGGCGGGCAGCCGGAACAGCATGCGCTTCTTCGACTGGGCCTTCCGTAACGGCTCTCCGACCGCCTCGACGCTTGAGTACATTCCGCTGCCGGCGACGGTGCATGAGGTCGTCCGCGCGGCCTGGACCCGCAATGTGCGCGGCCCGGCCGGCGAGGCCCTCTGGCCCGTCGCCTGATCCTGACCAACTGGCCGGGGCGCGTCATATCGGCGCGCCCCGGCTGATTTCCAATCAGCGAGGAAGATCGCCTTGCAGCAATCGGTTGCCGCCAATGCGGCCGTTGCGCCCCCGACAGGGACGCGTATCAAGGCGGGCAGCTTCGGTGACCGGCTCTTCGAGGGGTTGTGCCGCGGCGCCGGTCTTCTCGTGCTGGTCACGCTCGGCGGCATCATCCTGACGCTGTTCCTGGGCGCCCTGCCGGCCTTCGAACGCTACGGCGTGGCCTTCATCTGGTCCGATGCCTGGAACCCGGTTGAGGATCACCGCGAGGAATATGGCGCGCTGATCGCTGTGTTCGGGACGGTGGTGAGCGCGGTGCTGGCGATCATCTTCGCCGTGCCGGTCGCCTTCGGCATCGCCTTCTTCCTCACCGAACTCGCGCCGTCCTGGCTCAAGCGGCCGGTCGGTATCGCGATCGAGTTGTTGGCGGCGGTACCCTCGATCATCTACGGCATGTGGGGCCTGTTCGTCCTGGTGCCCTTCGTGCAGATGAACATCCAGCTGACATTTGGCGAAGCTCTCGCGGCGCTGCCGTTGATCGGCTTCATCTTCGAGACGACGAATTTCGCCGGGACCAGCCTGTTCACCGCCGCGCTGGTGCTGGCGATCATGATCCTGCCCTTCATCGCCGCGACGATGCGCGACGTCTTCGACCAGGTTCCACCCGTCTACAAGGAAAGCGCCTATGGCGTGGGCGCGACGCGGTGGGAGGTCGTCTCGGGCGTTGTCATTCCCTACACGCGCATTTCGGTCGCCGGCGGCGTGATGCTCGGCCTTGGCCGCGCGCTGGGCGAGACGATGGCGGTCACCTTCGTGATCGGCAACGCCAACCGGATGCCCGGCTCGATCTTCGACGCTTCTACCACCATCGCCTCCGTCATCGCGATGGAGTTCCCCGAGAGCCTCGCGGGCAGCCTGAAGCAATCCTCGCTCTTCGCCCTCGGCTTCCTGCTGTTCGTGATCTCCTTCGTGGTGCTGGCGGCGTCCCGCTGGCTGCTGCGGTCCCGGTTGAAGTAGGAGCCGCAGCGATGAGCACGACGATCACCGGCGGCCCAATCCACAGCGCGCCCGCGAAGGATATGGCGGTGGCGCGCGCCCTCGGCCGCCGTCGCAAGGTCATGGACAATCTTGTGCGCTGGTTCTGCATCGGCGCCACCGTGATCGGGTTGTTCTTCCTCGCCTCCATCATGCTCACGCTGGGGTGGCGCGGCTTGGCGGCGATGGACCTGACCATCTTCACCACCGAGTTCCGCCCGACCCGCTTCGGCGATGACAGCCTACCCAAGGGTGGGCTGATCCACGCCATATTGGGCAGCCTGGTGCATGTGGCGATCGGCACTGCGATCGGGACGCCTGTTGGGCTGCTGGTCGGCACCTATCTGGCGGAATACGCGCGCAGTTCGCCGATGGGGAATGCGGTCCGCTTTGTGTCGGATGTGCTGCTCTCGGCGCCCTCCATCCTCATCGGGCTTTTCATCTACCAACTCGTTGTCCTGCCGATGGGCGCCTTCTCCGGCCTGGCCGGGTCGCTCGCGCTCGCGATCATCGTGATTCCCGTCGTCGTCCGCACGACCGAGGATATGCTCCAGCTGATCCCGAACACGCTGCGGGAAGCGGTGATCGGGCTCGGTGCGCCGAAATGGAAGATGATCACGCTGGTCTGCTACAAGGCAGCCTTGTCCGGCATCGTCACTGGTATCCTCCTCGCAGTGGCCCGCATCGCGGGCGAGACGGCGCCGTTGCTGCTGACATCCTTCGGCAACAATGTGACCAGCTTCGACCTGTCGAAGGCGATGGCGAGCCTGCCCATCGCCATCTACCAGCAGGCCAATTCCGGCTTCCCCGACCTGATCGAGATCGCCTGGGCCGGTGCGCTGCTGATCACGGTTGGTGTGCTGGCTATCAACATCGTCGCGCGCGTCCTGCTGCGCGCCAAGATCTGACCGACGGGGACCGAGACACATGTCCACCACAGAGCAGTCCCCCGCCGCGGTTGCCGAGGGCGCATCCTTCGGCGGCGTACAGGCGCGCTCCGCCGCCGCGATCAACGCGACCTCGCGGATCTCCGTGCGGAATCTCGACTTCTTCTATGGTGACAGCCGGGCGCTGAAGCAGATCAACCTGGAACTGCCGGACAGGCAGGTGACCGGGATGATCGGCCCCTCGGGCTGCGGCAAGTCCACGTTGCTGCGCGTACTGAACCGTATGTACAGCCTCTACCCCGGCCAGCGGGCGGTGGGAGAAGTGATCATGGACGGGCGCAACATGCTCGACGCCGATGTGGACCTGAACGAGCTGCGCGCGAAGGTCGGCATGGTGTTCCAGAAGCCGACCCCCTTTCCGATGACGATCTACGAGAATGTCGCCTTTGGCGTGCGCCTGCATGAGAAGATGAGCAAGTCGCAGATGGACGATCGGGTGGAATGGGCGCTGTCGCGCGCCGCCATCTGGGGTGAGGTGAAGGACCGGCTGCACAGCTCCGCGCTCGGGCTGTCGGGCGGCCAGCAGCAGCGGCTCTGCATTGCCCGCACCATCGCGGTACGGCCGGAGGTCATCCTGTTCGACGAGCCGACCAGCGCGCTCGACCCGATCAGCACGCTGAAGATCGAGGAGCTGATCGACGAGCTGAAGCGCGACTTCACCATCTGCATCGTGACCCACAACATGCAGCAGGCGGCGCGCTGCGCCGACCAGGTGGCGTTCTTCTACCTCGGCGAATTGGTGGAGGTCGCGCCGGCCGCGCAGATGTTCACCGCACCGCGCGAGAAGCGGACCCAGGAATACATCACCGGCCGGTTCGGTTGAGCAGGAGAACGCCGATGCCCCAGGACCAGCCCGACCACATCGTCCGTTCTTACGACGAGCAGCTTCGCCGCCTGCGCGACATGGTCGCGCGGATGGGCGGACTTGCCGAGCGGCAGGTGCACGATGCCACCATCGCCCTGGTTCGGCGCGATGTCGCGTTGGCGGGGGAGGTGGTCGCCCGCGACGCCGCCCTCGACGCGCTGGAGCGGGAGGTGGAGGCCTTCTGCATCCGCATCCTCGCTACCCGCCAGCCCATGGCCAACGACCTGCGCTTCATCGTCGCCGCCATGAAGGTGGCGCATAACCTGGAGCGGATCGGCGATTACGCCCGCAACGGTGCCAAGCGCAGCATCGTGGTGGCCCAGCAGCCGCAGATCGGCAGCCTCAACGGCTTCCTGCGGATGTCGCAGCTGGTGCAGGAAAACCTGAAGCTCGCCATCGATGCGCTGGCCAGCGAGGATGCCGAGGCTGCGGCCCGCGTCTGGGCGGCGGATGAACCGGTCGACGACATCTATAACGGCATCTTCCGCGAGATGCTGACCCACATGATGGAAGACCCGCGGAACATCACCGCGGCCACGCATCTCCTGTTCATCGCCAAGAACATGGAACGCATCGGCGACCACGCCACGAATATTGCGGAGACGGTGCATTACGCGGTGCGCGGCGATTCGCTACCCGAAGACAGGCCGAAGGCCGACTCATCGGCCTCTGCCGTCGTGAAGCCGTTGGAGTGAAGGGGGCAGGGCCATGCCGGACAGCACAGGCAACCTCGCGAAGCCGGTCATCCTTGTCGTCGAGGATGAGGCCCCGCTGCTGACGCTGCTGCGCTACAACCTGGAAAAGCAGGGCTTCCGTGTGGAGGAAGCGGCGGACGGCCAGGAAGCGCTGCTGCGGGTGGCGGAGACCAAGCCGGATCTCATCCTGCTCGACTGGATGCTGCCCGCCCTGTCGGGGCTCGAGGTTTGCCGCCAGATCCGCCGCCGCCCCGCCACGCGCGACCTGCCGATCATCATGGTCACCGCCCGCACCGAGGACCAGGATGCGGTGCGTGCGCTGGATATGGGCGCCGACGACTACATCGCGAAGCCCTACGCG
>JBIIRI010000130.1:0-10489 GCA_044341625.1 Roseomonas sp. | reverse complement strand
GGAAGGTCGGCGCGAAATCCATCACGGCGGCCTGCTTCTGGATGGCTTCCGTGATCTCCCGCCGCCCATGGCCGGCGTTGCAGCACCAGAGGCCGGCCGTGCCGTCCAGGATCTCCTTCCCCTCCGGAGTGAAGTAGGACATGCCCTCGGCGCGGGCTAGCATGCGCGGGGTGCCCTTGAAGTACTTGTTGTCGCTGTAGGGCATCCAGAAGGCGTCGAGGTTGTTCGGGCGCGACGGCCGGATCTCGTTCATGGGGGGTATCCTGGGGCGGGTTGGCGACAGAACAACCGGTTTGCGCGGCCGGGGCAAGGCGGTGGCCCTTCGCACCCTTCCGCGATCTGCGTTAGAACTCCCCACGAAGCCGCTGCGCGGCTTCGTGGGGACCCCGGCCCTGGCGCTGCTCCTGCCGGGCTGCGCTGCGTTGCCGCGGCCAAGCCGCGGCGCCGCCCAAAGCGCCAGATCCGGGTTTGGCGAAGCCCCGCTGGAGGAGTTCCCCATGCGTATCCTGGCCCTCGACGGTTCGCTCGCCCGTGCCTCCGCCGCCCTCTGGGCGGATGGGGCTGTCCTGGCGCGCCGCGCCGTCGCCGGGGACCGGGTGCAACCCACCGCCCTGCCGCCGATGGCGGAGGAGCTGCTGCGGGACAGCGGCGCGCTGGATGCGGTGGCGGTGGTGGTCGGCCCCGGCGGCTTCACCGGGCTGCGCGCGGCGATCGCGCTGGCGGAGGGCATCGCGCTCGGCCGTGGCGTGTCGGTGATCGGCGTCACGACTGGCGAAGCGTTGGCCGCCGCGGTGCCGGAGGCGTTGCGCGCCGGCCGCGCCGCCTGGGCGGCGATCGACACCAAGCGCGGGCGCATCGCGCTGGAGCGCATCGACGCGGGAAGCCTGGCCGCTGAGGCCCCGCCCATCGTGCTGGAGGAAGCCGCGCTACCCCGCCCCGACGGGCCTGTCGCCATCATGGGCGATGCCGCCCCCCTGGTCGCCGCGCGGCTGCTGGCGCGCGACGGGGGCGATGTGGTGCTGACCGACAGCCGCCTGCCCGATGCGGGCGCGGCGGCGCTGGTCGCGGCGCTGCGCCTGGCGGGGCGGCTGCCGCCGCGCGGCGCCGCGCCGCTTTATGCCGAGCCGCCCGCCGTGCGCCTGCCGGGATGAACACCGCGACCGAGGTGGTCAGGCCCGAGGACGCGCCAGCCCTGGCCACCCTGCACGCGGCGGCCTTCGATGTGGCGGAACGCTGGGACGCGGCGGCGATCGCGACCCTGCTGGCCATGCCGGGCGCCTTCGGCCTGCATATCCCGGGTGCCGGCTTCGTGCTGGCGCGCGTCGCGGCGGATGAGGCGGAGATCCTGACCCTGGCCGTCACCCCCCCCGCCCGGCGGCGAGGCCATGCCGGCGCACTGCTGGCGGGCGCGATGGCAGGCGCCCTGCTGCGCGGGGCGGCGGCGATGTTCCTCGAGGTCTCGGATCGCAACGGGGCCGCGCGTGCCCTTTATGCCTGGGCGGGCTTCGCGGAAGCCGGGCGGCGCCGGCGCTACTATGCCGATGGGGCCGATGCGCTGGTCCTGCGACGGGCGTTGGCCTGACGGATCACGCCTTCTTCATAATCCAGACCGCCACTGTGCCATCGGCGTCCGGCTCCTGACGTAGTACCGAATGGCCCTGTTCGGTGGCGGTGCGGGGGACGTTGCGACGCGGTTCTTCTCCACGAAGCAAAACCTTCAACACCTCCCCCGCCTGCATGCGGTCCAGCGCCAGTCGGGTGCGGACGAAGGTCATCGGGCACAGCTCCGCGGTGATGTCGATCTCGCGATGGTGAATCGTTTCTTTAACAGATATGCCCATCATCCCTTCAATCCCTTGCGTGCTGCAGAATAGATATTGTGGATCGATATTGCAAAACATCCCGATGGCACAGTATATTCTGCGCAGCGACACGGCACGGGCAATTCCGCGCCGCTTGCCAGGTTAACCCGGTCATGGGCAGGACATTGGGGTCCTACCCGACTGGTCCAAGAAGCGGAAAGACGTGCAATGGATGACAACTCGACGAACCAGGAGCTTCTGGGCCTGACGGCGGAGATCGTCTCGGCCCATGTTTCGAACAACCCCGTCTCGATCTCCGACCTGCCGAACCTGATCCAGGAAGTCTACCGGACGCTGTCCGGCATGGGCCGCCCGCAGGTCGCGCCGGTCGAGAAGCAGCAGCCCGCCGTGCCGATCAAGAAGTCGATCACGCCGGAATTCCTCATCTGCCTCGAGGACGGCAAGAAGCTCAAGATGCTGAAGCGCCACCTGAAGACGGCCTTCAACATGACCCCCGACCAGTACCGGGAGAAGTGGGGCCTCGGCGCCGATTATCCGATGGTCGCGCCGAACTACACCGAGCACCGCTCCAACCTCGCCAAGCGGATCGGCCTCGGCACCAAGCCGCGCGGCCGCCCGCCCGGTCGCGGCCGCGGCGCCGCCCGCGAAGCCTGATCGCCCTGCCCGCGCCATCGGGGATGGCGCGGGCGCCGGCGCAGGGCCGAACAGCCACGGGTGGCCAGGAGGATGGCACCCTGTGGTGACGCGCCGAAAGGCGCGGTATGAGAAGCGCCGCCGGCGCCATGCGGGACCGGCGGCGAGAGGATCCTCAGCCAGGCATGGACCGCCACAGCCACCACGCGAGCACGGAGGCCAAGCTCGGCGACCGTCCCGATCCTTCCCGGATCGAGCGGCTCTGCGTCGAGCGCGGCCTGAAGATGACCGGCCAGCGCCGGCTCATCGCCCGCGTGTTGTCCGAAGCCGAGGACCACCCGGATGTCGAGGAGCTGTACCGCCGCGCCAGCGCGTTGGACCAGCGAATCTCCGTTGCGACCGTCTACCGCACCGTCCGCCTGCTGGAAGAAAAGGGCATCGTCGAGCGCCGGGATTTCGGCGGCGGCCGCGCCCGCTTCGACCCGACCGATCGCGGCCATCACCACCATCTGATCGATGTGGACACCGGCAAGGTGATCGAGTTCGAGGATGCAGAGTTCGAACGCGTCGCCCGCGCGATCGCCGAACGCCTGGGCTTCGGCCTTATCGGCCAGCGCCTGGAATTGTTCGGCCGTCGCCCGGACCCTACCACCCGGCCTGCCCATGCGCGGCCTACCCGCAAGACCAGCACCTAGGAACGGCCAATGAGCGTCGATGGGCCCCTGCCGGACGACCCGGCCCCCCCGCTCGTCCTGCCCCCCGCGCCGGCCGGGGCCTTCGAGGAGTTGCGCGCGGGCAATCTCGGCCTGCGGCTGGCGGAAAGCGCCGCCGAGGTGGAAGCCGCCCAGGCGCTCCGCTTCGGCGTCTTCTACGACGAGATGGGCGCGCAGGCCGACGCCGCGACCCGGGCCGCGCTGCGCGACATGGATGAATTCGACGCGGTGGCGGACCACCTGCTGGTGCTGGACCACGACCTGGGCGATGGGCCGGCGGCGGTGGTCGGCACCTATCGCCTGATCCGGCGCGAGGGGGCGGCGAAGCTCGGCCGCTTCTACTCCGAAGGCGAATACGACATCGCAATGCTCGCGGCCTATCCGGGCGAGGTGATGGAGCTCGGCCGGTCCTGTGTCGCGGCGCCCTATCGCACCCGTGGCACGCTGCAGCTGCTGTGGCGGGGCATCGCGGCCTATGTCTTCCGGCATCGGATCGACCTGATGTTCGGCTGCGCCTCCCTCCCCGGCACGGATCTCGATCTGCTGGCGCCGCAGCTGTCCTATCTGCATGCGAACCACCTGGCGCCGCCGGCGCTGCGCCCGCTTGCGCTGCCGGATCGCTACCAGGCGATGGACCGGATGCCGCTTGGCGCGGCGGAGACTCGCGCGGCCTTGCTCGACCTGCCACCGCTGATCAAGGGCTATCTGCGGCTGGGCGGCTTCGTGGGCGACGGGGCGGTGATCGATGCACAGTTCAACACCACCGACGTCTGCATCGTGGTGAAGACCGAACTCGTCACCGAGAAATACGCGAAGCACTACGAGCGCACCGTCGGCGGGCGGGACGAATAGGCCGGATCACAAGGTTCGGGATCGCCGAATCTCGGCGTCCAGCTCCGCGCCCAGCAGGATCACGTAGACGCTGACATAGAACCACATCAGCATCGCGACCGCCGCGCCGAGCGTGCCGTAGCTCGCCTCATAGGTCGCGAAATTGCTGACGTAGAAGGAAAACAGCGCGGAAGCGATCAGCCACAGCAGCGTCGCCGCCACCGATCCTGCCGAGACCAGCCGCCATCCTTCCGGCTTCTCTGCCGGGCCGAAGCGATAGAGCAGCCCGATTGCGACCAGCACCAGCACCAACAGCACCGCGAAGCCCGATGCGCGCAGCATCAGCGCCTCGAACGGATCATGACCGACCAGGTCGAGCACCTTCGGCAGCAGCACCAGGAAGGCGAGCCCGACGATGACCGCGAGGATGGCGCCGAGCGTCAGCAGCAGCGCGGTGACGTAGAAGCGGATCGCGCCGCGCTGTTCGGATTCCCCGTGCACCATGTTCAATGCGCCGAGCATCGCGCGGATGCCGGCGGAAGCGGACCACAAGGCGATGGCCGCGCTGATCCCCACGCCCCATTCCAGGCGGGCAGGCGGCGTTTCCACCAGATCATGCACATGGCCCGCGATCAGCGCGTGGCTGTCTTCCGGCAGGACGCCCTGCAGCAATTCCAGCTGCGGTTCCACCATCGCGACATCGAAGATCAGCCCGTACACCGAGATGCAGAGCGAGATCGCCGGGAACAGCGCCAGCATGGCGTAGAAGGCGCAACCCGCCGAGACCAGCGAGATCCGGTCAGAGGTCGCGACCGCGACGGCGCGGCGCCAATGGGCAAGAAACCGGAGGGTCATCTGGTCGCCCGGAACGTTTCGAAGAATGGCAGCCAATGGTCGCATGCGCGTGCCTGCGCGGCCAGTCCATGCCCCTTCACCGCAGGGTGTCGGGCGGCGTAGCCTCCATGCCTGATGTCCAGGGAGAAAGAGCGATGACGACCACGGTGAAGGACATGCTGGCGGCGGCCAATGCGGCGGTGCCGCGCATCTCGGGCGCGGAAGCGCAGGCGCTGGTGGGCCAGTCCCATGTCGTGCTGCTCGATATTCGCGACGGGTCGGAAGTCGCGGTGTCCGGCAAGGCAAAGGGCGCGCTGCATGTCTCGCGCGGCCTGCTGGAATTCCGCGCCGATCCAGACAGCCCATTGCATGATGCCGCCTTTGACCGCGCTAAGACCATCATCCTCTATTGCGCCTCCGGCGGCCGCGCGGCGCTGGCGGGGAAGACGCTGAAGGACATGGGCTACCGCGATGTGCGGAACCTCGGCGGTTTCAAGGATTGGGTGGAGGCGGGCGGCGCGATCGAGTAGCCGCACCCTTCATCCTTCCAGCACCCCATGGCCCCGCAGGAAGCCCAGCAGCGGGACCATGGGCAGGCCGAGGATAGCGCTATGTTCGCCTTCGATCCGGCTGAACAGGTGGATGCCTAGCGCTTCCACCCGATAGCCGCCGACGCTGGCCAGTAGCGCCTCTCCCTCCGCCACCAGGTAGGCGTCAAGGAAGGTGTCGGAGAAGCCGCGCATCGTCAGTCTTGGGCTGGTGATGTCCTGCCAGATCCGCGCGCCCTTCCGCCAGGCGACGGTCGCGGTGACCAGCCGGTGCGTCTTGCCGCGCAACGCCTGCAATTGCGCGCGCGCGGCTGAGATATCCGCCGGCTTGTCGAACCAGCGATCCTTCCCGTCTTCCATCCGGCACACCAACAGCTGGTCGCAGCCGATCACCAGCGCATCGGGCACGCGATGCGCGACTCGTTCCGCCTTCGCTTCGGCCAGGATGATGGCCACATCCTCGGGCGGGATGGCTTCCGCCTGGCAGGCTTCCTTCAGCGCTGCTTCATCGACCGCCGCGGGCATCGCTTCAAAGGCGATGCCGGCACGAGCAAGCAGCGTTTGGCGCGTGGCGGAAGAGGAAGCGAGAACCACCACAGGCTCGGCCCGCTGCAGACCCATCAGCCGCCGCCCTTCAACACGCCGGCCGCCGGGTCTTCCGGCGCGTGGGGAATGGCGGGCTGGCGCCGATGCGCGTGCCAGGCCTCCATCAATTGCAGCACGGTGGCGGCGGTCTCCTCGATGGAACGGCGCGTCACGTCGATCACAGGCCAGCCATGCTGGGTGCAAAGACGGCGCGCGGCCTGGATCTCCGCCTTCACGGATTCATGGTCCACATAATCATTGGTGTCCTGTCGGACGCCGCCGGCGCCGATCAGGCGCAGACGATGGCGGCGGATCTCGATCAGCGCGCCGCTTTCGATATAGAGGCCGACCACCGGGCAAGGCGGATCGTTCAGCTCCTCGGGCAGTGTCGCGCCGGGCACGATCGGCACATTCGCCGCCTTGATGCCGCGGTTCGCCAGGTAGAAGCAGGTCGGTGTCTTGGAACTTCGGGACACGCCGACCAGGCACACATCGGCTTCATGGATACCGGCCACGCCCTGGCCATCGTCATGGGCGAGCACGTAGTGCATCGCGTCGATGCGGCGGAAGTAATCCGCATCCATCACATGCTGCGCGCCGCGCTTCTCCCGCGCCCGTTCGCCGATCTCGGCCTGGAGCAGATCCATCACCGGGTCGAGCACCGATAGGCATGACACGCCAACACGCAGGCAATGCTGCTGCAAGGCGTGGCGCAGGCTGCGATCGGCCACGGTGAACAGGACGGGTCCCGGCTCCGCCTCGATCCCATCCAGCACACGGTCGAGCTGGAGGCGGGAACGGATGAGAGACCAGCGATGCTGTGCCACATGCGGCTCATCGAACCGGGCCAGGGTGGCGCGCGCGATGGAGTTCAGCGTCTCTCCGGTGCTGTCAGAGACGAGGTGCAGGTTGACCGTGCGATGCGCCATCTGCGTTCTTTCCGGGCCCGCGGAAACGGGGCGCGAAAAGCGGGGATGACGGGGAAAACATGGCCCGGTCAAGGGCCAGATCGGGAAAGACGGGGAAAAGCGGGGCTTCGCGACGACAGGGGGACGATCTCCCGCCCCTCCCACCGGGGGATCCGGATGGGTGGGGAAAGCCGGATGGAATCAATCCCCTGGCGTGGGAAGCTGACGTGGACGAGGCTGTGGATGACCAAAGGGTTAACGGCAATCCCCGATGCCCACAGGCCCTACATCCACCCCCACTCTTCAAGGATTCTATTTCTTCTTGGATGATGGGGGGTGTGCGGCACCGGCGGTCGCCCTGTCCGGGGACGGACAGGGCGTGAAACGCCGGGCCAGCTATTGAGGTTGGAGGCTGGTTTGGCGGTTGAGACGGGTCATGGCGTGGACAACGCCAAGGGCGGGGCCGCGCCCGCGGGCGCTGCGCTGAAGCCCCTGCTGCGGGCGCTGACGGGGGAGGCGGTGTGGCCGCCGCCCATGTGGCTGATGCGCCAGGCGGGGCGCTACCTGCCCGAATATCGCGCCGTGCGCGAACAGGCTGGCGGGTTCATCGCGCTTTGCACCAATCCCGAATTGGCGGCGGAGGTCACGGTCCAGCCGATCCGCCGCTACGGGATGGATGGGGCAATCCTGTTCTCCGACATCCTGATGGTGCCCTGGGCGCTGGGCCAGCCGCTCCGCTTCGCCGAAGGCGAGGGGCCGGTGCTGGAACCGCTGCGGGATGCGGCCTCGGTCGCGGCGCTGGAGCCCGCAAGGCTCCGCGAACGCGCGGCGCCGATCTTCGAGACGGTGCGCCAGACCCGTGCGATCCTCATGGCCCAGCATCCGGCCACGACGCTGATCGGCTTCGCCGGCAGCCCTTGGACGGTCGCGGCTTACATGGTGGAAGGACATGGCAGCCGGGATTTCCACACCGCCCGCGGCATGGCCTTCGGCGATCCGGCGCTGTTCGGCCAGCTGATCGACACGCTGGTGGCGGCGACGACCGACTATCTGCTGGCGCAGATCGAGGCCGGGGCCGAGGCCGTGATGCTGTTCGACAGCTGGGCCGGCATGCTGCCCCCCAACCAGTTCCGCCGCTGGGTGATCGAGCCGACGGCGATCATCGTGCGGGCGATCAAGCGCCTCCATCCCGGCATCCCAGTGATCGGCTTCCCGCGTCTCGCTGGCCCGCTCATCGGCGAATATGTCGCGCGGACGGGGGTGGATACGGTCGCGATGGATACCGCGATGGATCCGCGCTTCGCGGCCACGGCCGTGCCGGCGCATATCGGGCTTCAGGGCAATCTCGACCCCCTGGCGCTGGTGGCCGGCGGCGCGGCGCTGGAAGCGGAGGCGCGGCAATTGCTGGCGACGATGCGTGGCCGCCCGTTCGTCTTCAATCTCGGTCATGGGATCGAGAAGGTGACGCCGCCTGAACACGTCGCCCAGCTGGTCAAGCTGGTGCGAAGCGGCGGCTGAGGAAGCCTATCGCTCGCGGGGGATCAGCAGGAACAATGCGGCCGGGTCGCGCATGCGCCCGGCCCGCTCTGCGGCTTCCGCGCCCCAGCCCGTGAACAGATCCGCGCGGGCCGGGCCGCGTATGGCTCCTCCCGTGTCCTGGGCCACTGTCAGGCGCCGTAAGGGCGCCTCGGTGAGGGGGTCGGTGCCCGCGACCCAGACAGGCAGCCCCAGCGGCACCTGCGTGCGATCCACGGCAATGGAGCGCATCGGCGTCAGCGGCGCGCCAAGCGTCCCGATCGGGCCCACCTCGGGCGGCAGGTCCAGGCGGCGGAAGAAGATGTAGCTGGGGTTGCGGGCCATCAGCGTGGCGGCTTCGACGGGGCCGGCCTGCGTCATCCAGGCACGGATCGCCTGCATCGAGACGGCTTCCCGCGCTAGCACACCCTGTTCCATCAGCGTGCGACCGACGGCGAAATAGGGGTGGCCGTTCCAGCCGGCATAACCCAATCGTAGGACACCCCCATCATCCAGCCGGACGCGGCCCGATCCCTGAATGTGCAGGAAGAAGGCATCAGCCGGATCATCGACCCAGGCGAGTTCCAGCCCATGTCCGCGCAGGGCGCCAGCCACAATGGCTGCGCGATCTGGGAAGGGGTGGAGCCTTCCCTCTCGTGCCAATCCTGCCACGCGCCGCCCGCGCAGATCGGGGATAAAGCTACCGAGATCGACCTCCACCAATTCGGGCGGGCGGGCATGCAGCGGCGTGGCGAAAGCTCCGCCGGGGCGAAGGCTACCGCGCAGCTCGGGCTCGAAATAACCGGTCAGCGTGCCTTCCCCGAGTGCTAGCGGGGTGAAGCGCCGTTCCAGGAAGGCCCGCGCGGCCGCATCGCCGTTGGGCAGTGTGTCCAGCTCGGCGCAGGCGGGGGCGAGGGAGGCGGCAGTGTGGAGCGTGGGGCCGGCGCCGCCCAGGGCCCGATCCAGCGGCAGGTTGGCAATGACGGCGCAACTGGCACGCAGGGTAGGCAGAATCTCCGCCTGGGTATCCTCGGCCCAACCGGGCAAATCGGAGAAGCCGACCGGACGTGGGACAGAAGGCGCACAAGCCGCAAGGAAGGCGGCGAGCAGCAGGGCGGCGATTGTCCGCATCGTCCCCGCCACGCGCCCCAGCTTCAGGCGCTCTGCGTCGCCACCAGCTTCCAGGTCGGGTCCTCGTTGCGGAGGTCGCGCTGGAAGGTCCAGATGTCGGTGAGTTCCGTCACGCCCTCGGCGCCGGCGACGAAGCTGCCATCCTTCGCGGTGGTCACGTTCACCTGGTCGGAGACGAAGCGAATGGTGACATCGGCCACGCTGCCGCGCAGATCGGCGGCCTCGATCCCCATTTCCTGCATGGCGCGGACTTCGCTACGCTGAGTCTCGCCTGCCGCTTCGCGGCGGGAGATCTCGCCCTCGAAGCCGCGATAGGTGTCGTCGGCCAGCAGCATTCGCAGCGTCTGGCGGTCGCCGCGCGCGAAGGCGTCCACGATCATGCGGAACGCGCCTTCGGCGCCGTCCAGGAAGCCATTCGGGTCGAAGGAGGGATCGACGCCCCGGATCCGCATCAGCGCCTGGCCCACCGGGCTGCGCGGATCGGGCAGGGTGCGGCGAGCGCCGCCGGCCTGTCCCTGCACGCCCGGGAAATCGACCACATTGTCGCCGGCCGCGCCGCGTTCGGCCTTCGGGTCATAGGCCCCCTGGCCTTCGCGCTGGGGCCGTTCATACCCGGTGCGCCGCCCGAGGATGCTGCGAAGCCGCAGGACCAGGAACGCCGCGACCATCGCGAATAGGATCAGGTCGACCGGAAAACCGCCGGACATGGACAACTCCTCATACCCCTCACACTTAGGGCGAGGGCCGCCCCACCGCAACGGCAAGATTGATGGCCCGCCGGCCAGATGACCGGGCCGCGAAACCCCCCGCCGTCCCCTGCCGTGGCGGTTGCGGGGCCGTCACAGGGCCTGTATCGCCATGCCGACCCCCGGAAGAGCCGACCCGCGATGATCCTGCTCCGCCACGGCCAGAGCGAATTCAACCTCCTGTTCACCCAGACGCGCAAGGATCCCGGCATCAAGGATCCG
>JBIIRI010000129.1:0-10557 GCA_044341625.1 Roseomonas sp. | reverse complement strand
GCCTGGACCAGGTAGAGTCCCTCATCCGGGTCGAGCACCGCCGCCGGGAAGCCAGGCGCGCGGAGCAGCAGCGCGAGCCCGAGGAAGGCCAGCGGCGGCCAGCCCGGCCATCGGTCCGCCAGCGACATCACACCCCGTCCCGGGCGCGTCATCTCCATCCTGCCCGCTGCTCCGCGCCCCGTCGGCGCCACGAACGCATCGCTGCCGGATCGGTTGGTGCCCGCGCGATCACGCTGCGGAGAGGCGGCGCCCGCCGGGGGGTGTGGCTACACAGTCGGTCCCGACGGGCTGCAGCGCGCCACCGCATGCCGCATCGCCTCCGGCACCGGGGCCGTCACGCGCAGCTCGGGGCCGAGGGGCAGGGCGATCTCCCGCGCCAGCAGATGCAGCGTGCCGGGGCCGCCGCCATAGATCGGGTCGCCCAGGATTGGCGCGCCGAGATGGGCGCAATGCACGCGCAGCTGGTGCGTGCGCCCGGTCTCGGGACGCAGCTCGACGAAGGTGAGGCCGGGCGCCCGGCCCAGCACGCGCCAGGCGGTGCGGGCGGGATCGCCGGCTGCATGCACCTCCATCCGCCAGCCGCGCGCCGCGCTGCTGATCTTGCGGAGCGGCGCGTCGATGATGCCGGCGTCCTCCTTCGGCCCGCCGCGCAGCACGGCCCAATAGGTCTTCTCCACCTGCCGCGCCGCGAACAGCGCGTTCAGCCGCGCGAGCATCGGCGCGGTGCGGCCCAGCACCAGGCAGCCGGCGGTGTCGGTATCCAGCCGATGCGCCGGCTGCGGGTCGCGCCGCTTGCCCAGCCGCAGCGCGGGCAGCCATTGCTCCAGGCTCTCCCCACTCCGGGCCGAGACCGGCAGGCCGGAGGGCTTGTCCAGCACCAGCACCTCGGGCCCTTCATGCAGCAGCCGCGCCGCCAGCCAGGCGGGGGGCGCAATCGGCGCTTGCCGCGCCCGATCGGGGGAAGGCAGCTTGCCGGGCATGGCCCTCGATCCGCCTCCCCTGGTCGTCTGCCTCGGCAGCGTCGTCATGGATCACACCTTCCAGGTGGACGAGGTCGTCCAGCCGCCCTCCAAGAACCGGGCGCGCGGCTACACACTGGGGGCGGGCGGGCTCGCGGCCAATGCCTCCGTCGCCGTGAGCCGCCTGGGCGGGCGCTGCATCTTCTGGGGGCGGGTCGGCGACGACCTGAACGGGCGGCCGCTGCTGCGCGCGCTGGCGGAACAGGGGGTGGATGTGTCGCACTGCCGCCTGGTGCCCGGCGGGCGCACGCCCGTCTCGGCGGTGCTGGTCGATCCGGTGGGGGAGCGCAGCATCTACGCCTATCGCGGCGAGGGGCTGGGGACGGAGCCGGATTGGCTGCCGCTGCAGCTGATCGACACCGCGCGGGCCTTCCTCTGCGATCCGCGCTGGCCGGAAGGCGCGGCGCGGGCGCTGGACCATGCCCGCGCACGCGGCGTGCCGAGCGTGATCGATGGCGAGAAGAGCGAGACGCGCATTCTGAAGGACCTGATCCCGCGCGTGGACCATGCGGTGTTCTCGGAACCCGGCCTGGCCAACTACATGCCCGGCCGCAAGGTGGCCGACGCCCTGGCGGCTGCGATCGCGGCGGGCTGCACGGTGGCGGCGGTGACGCAGGGGGAGAAGGGGACGTTCTGGATGATGCGCGGGGATGCGGCGCCGCGCCGCATGCCGGCCTTCCGCGTGCAGGCCACGAACACGACCGGCGCGGGCGATGTCTATCACGGCGCCTATGCGCTGGCGGTAGCGGAAGGCCAGACGGTGGAGGCCGCGATCCGCTTCGCCTCCGCCGCCGGGGCGCTGCGTGCCCGCGACGGCGCGACGCCGACGCGGGCGATGGTGGAGGCAGTGCTGCGGGGCTGATCGAACCCTCTCCACCCGAAGGGAAGAGAGGGCTCGATCAGGGTAGTTCTCAGCCCTTCGCGATGGCGGTCTGGGCGCGGGCCCCGACCAGCATCAGGCCGCTGTCGTTCATGATCGTCGCCAGGTTGAAGCCGGCTTCGAACATCTGCTTCGAATAGGCGCCGGACATGGTGTGGATGCCCGTCTTGACGCCATGCTTCGCTGCGGTGGTGCGGATGTGGTTGATGATCTTCAGGAACTCCGGCTCCTGCCGGTCCTGCAGCGGCTTCATACCGAGCGAGAGCGACAGGTCGGACGGGCCGATATAGACCGCATCCACCCCCGGCACGCTCACGATCGCCTCGAGGTTGTCGAGCGCGGTCTTGGTCTCGATCATCGGGATGACCAGCACGTCGTCATTCGCCGCGTCGGTATCGGCCGCGGCGCCGTAGATGCCGGAGCGGATCGGCCCGAAGCTGCGCGCGCCCTTCGGCGGATAGCGGCAGAAGGAGACCAGGTCGCGCGCCTCCTTCTCGGTGTTCACCATCGGGCAGATCACGCCCTTGGCGCCGCCATCCAGCACCTTGCCGATGATGCCGGGCTCGTTCCACGGCACGCGGACCATCGGTGTCACGCCATGCGGCTGCATGCCCTGGAAGCAGGCGATCATGGACTGGTAGTCCTGCACGCCGTGCTGGATGTCGACCGTCAGGCTGTCGAAGCCTGCCTGGGCCATCACCTCGGCGCTGAAGCCGGAGGGGATGGCGAGCCATCCATTGACCACGGGCTTGCCTGCGGCCCAGGCCGCTTTCACGCCATTCGCCATTGCGCTTCCTTCCCTAAACCATCCCAAAGCTTGCGCGACGCTAGGCCCGGCTCCGTGGAGCGTCAACGCAACGGCCGACGCGTCATGCGCCCTTCGCCGCGTCGGCCGCCGCCGCGAGTTCGGCCGCCGCCACCACCCGCTCCGTCATCGTTGCGCGGGCCAGTACCGCCGCCAGCACCGCTGCTTCCAGCGCAGCGCGGCGCCCCGCCTGATCCCCCGTGCCCGGCTCCGCGATACCCAGCCGGCGCGCGAGCGCTTCCACCACCAGTCGCAGCCGCAGGCTTCGCAGCGCAGCGGCGCGGGCGGCCTCTGGCGGTGGCGGCCGGCCGGATGCGGCGACCAGCCGGGGCCAGATCGCGGAGAGTTCCGCGCGGATGGCGGGTTCCGGCATCTCGGCTTCCGCCACCGTCTCCAGCAGCGCGGCGCGGAGCCGCGCTTGCAGCACGGCATCGGATTGCGCTGCGAGGCGCTGCGCGGCGTCGCCCGGCGTGGTCTGCGTCGCGGCGGGGCGCAGCACCGCCTGCGCGCGGATCGCCAGTCGCGCGCGCCGGCCAACCAGCCCGCGATCGCCGAGCCCGTCGCGCAGCGGCAAGGCGATCTCCCGCGCCTCTCCGGCGCAGAAGCCTTCCAGCAGCGGCGCGAGGCCGGGCGGCGCCGCATCGGCCCGCAGCGGGATGCGCTGCCCCCGCCCCGAAAGCCGTGGCAGCGGCAGCGGCTCCGTCTGGCCGAGGTCGAGCCCCTCCACCAGGCGCGGCGCGCCGAATTCCATGGTGAAATCGACGGAGCCGGCGGCGTGGTCGAACAGCACCGTCATCAGCAGCAGCCCGGTCTGCGGCGCGCCGAGCGTGTTGGAGACATAGACGCGGCCGAAGCCGCCCGGTGTGGCTGCCGCGACCGTCGCATCGAACAGCGCGGCATCCTTGCGCTGCAGCGTGCGCCCGCCTTCGGCGGGCTGGCTGTAGATTCGGAGCTTGCCGCCGCGCAGCCCGGTGGGCGCGGGGCCCGCCAGGCGCAGCGCCAGCGACCCCGACCAGGTCGAGCCCGGCTCCGCGACGATGGCGCGGCTGTCGTGGAACATCATATAGCTCTGCCCATCGGCGGGCGCGGTGCCGTGCACGCGCAGGCGCAGATGGGGCGGATCGGCCTGCTCGGCGACTGCCAGCAACTCGGCCGAGAGGCCGGCGCCGTTGTCGCCGAAGAACCACGTCTCCGGCAGGCTGCCCGCGCCTTCAGCCGGGCTGCCCGAAAGCCGGCCGGGGCGCGCGCCGGCAAGGCCGGGCTGGGGGATGCGGTTGGGCTGGGGATCGAGCGTCGCCTCGATGTCGCAGACCAGCATGTCGCCGGGTTGCGCCGGAGTGCCCGGCGGCAGGCGGGCCCAGCTGTCGCCCTGGTCATCCTTCGCCGTCTTCGCGTCGGGATCGGCGATGAGGCGTTCCAGCACCAGCGCGGCGGGGTCGGGTGGCGTGACTTCCGGCGCCACGGGTATGGCGATCCGCAGCCGCAAATCGTCCTCGGGTGGGGTGGCGAGGGTTTCGATACGCGGCGTGCCGTCCGGGCGCAGCCGCAGGCTGGCGATCAGCTGGGCTGCTGCGTCCTGCGCCGCGCGATCGCAGGCATCGCCAAGGGCGGCTTCGGCCAGGCGCTGGCGGCGCGCGGCGACCGGGGCCGGCAGGGCGCCATCCCCGGGCGGCAGGGCCATCGCCGCCAGGCGGCGGTCGCGCTCCGCGAGGATACCGTTGCGGGCGATGTCGAGAAGGAAGATGCGCCACGCCCCTTCGCGCGGCATTTCGTGCGCCGCGAAGCGGCCAAGGGGCGCCGGGCTGGGCTGGTTCATTACGGTCGAGCCTATACGAGCCCGGGCCGGTCGTGGAGGTCCCGGCCCCCGGCTATACGACCCCCGGCTATACGAAAGATGGCAAGATGGACGATCCTGCCGCCCAAGCCGCGCCTGTCCGTGCCGGCCAGCCGGAGGAGCCGCCCATGAACACCGTCGTCCCGCGCCCGGTCGATGCCGTCATCGCCGCCGCGCGTGGCTTCCTGGGCGAGCGGCTCTCGACCAATACCGCGGTCCGCGAACAGCACAGCCGTGGCGAGGACAGCTCCACCCCCACCCTGCCCGACGCCGTCGCCTTCGTGGAAAGCACGGAGGAGGTCGCGCGGCTGCTGGAGCTCTGCCACCGGCATGAGGTGCCGGTGGTGCCCTTCGGCGCGGGCACGTCGCTCGAAGGCCATGTGAACCCGGTGCGGAAGGGGATCAGCCTCGACCTGTCGCGCATGGCCGCGATCCTGGAAGTGAACCCCCAGGACATGGACTGCCTGATCGAGCCCGGCGTGACGCGGCAGCAGCTGAACGATCATCTGCGCGACCAGGGGCTGTTCTTCCCGGTCGATCCCGGCAGCCATTGCACGCTGGGCGGCATGGTCGCCACCCGCGCTTCGGGCACCAATGCCGTGCGCTACGGCACGATCCGGGAGAATGTGCTGGGGCTGGAGGTGGTGTTGGCCGATGGCCGCGTGATCACGACCGGCGGGCGCACGCGCAAGGCCGCGAATGGCTACGACCTGACCCGGCTGTTCATCGGCAGCGAAGGCACGCTCGGCGTCGTCACCAAGGTGCGGCTGCGCCTGCACGGGATCCCGGAGGCGACGAGCGTCGCGGTGGTGCAGTTCGACACGCTGGACGCCGCGGTGCTGAGCGTGATCGAGGTGATGCAGATGGGCATCCCCGTCGCGCGCATCGAATTGCTGGATGACGACATGATGGCGGCGTCGATCGCCTATTCGAAGCTCGACGGCTATGCGGCGAAGACCACGCTGTTCCTGGAATTCCACGGCACCGAGGCTGGCGTGCGCGAGCAGGCCGAGGCGGTGGAGTCCATCACCGCGCATCACGGCGCGAGCGGCTTCCGCTGGGCGACGGACCCCGCCGAACGGGCGAAGCTGTGGAAGGCGCGGCATGACAGCTACTGGGCCGGCATCGCCTCGAAGCCCGGCTGGAAGGCGCTGACCACCGATGTCTGCGTGCCGATCTCGCGGCTGGCGGAAGCGTTGCTGGGCGCGAAGCAAGAAGCGCGGGAATTGGGGCATGTCACCTGCATCGTCGGCCATGTCGGCGACGGCAATTTCCACCAGATGGTGCTCTACGATCCCGCCGACCCGCAGGGGCTCGAGCGCGCCTGGGACATGGACCGGCGGATCGTCGAACGTGGCCTTGCGCTGGGCGGCACCTGTTCGGGCGAACATGGCATCGGCCTGGGCAAGCGCGAATTCCTGGAACGCGAGCATGGCGCGGAAGCGCTGGCGGTGATGCGGAGCCTGAAGATCACGCTCGACCCGAAGGGCATCCTCAATCCTGGCAAGATTTTTCGGAACTAGATGAGCCCAGTGGTGGAGCCAGTGACGGAAGTGGGCGCGCCAGGCGACCGGCGGAGCCGGTCGAGCGGCCGAATGGCCGCTGCCGCAAGTGCGTCACGCCGTAGGCGTGCCTTCGGCACGACGGAAGCCAAGGCCGCGGATGCGGCCGCCCGGCGTCTGAGGGCACCTAAAGCGGGGCCCCGCCCCGCATGATCGTCGCCGCGGGCGCCGTCATCCTGCCGATCCTGGTGCTCTGCCTCGGCCATGTCTTCTCGAACGCGGTCCGCACCATGCCCGCCATCGCGGCGGATGTGCTGACGCGCGACCTCGGCATCGGGCCAGAGGCGCTGGCGCAGCTGACCGGCGCTTTCCCGCTGACCTTCGCGGCGGTGATGATCCCGGTGGGCATCGCGCTGGATCGCTACGGGGTGAAGCGCGTGTCGCTCTGCCTGCTGGCGGTGGCGGCCGGCGGGGCGGCGATGGCGGCGATGGCCACCGGGCCGTGGTCGATGCTGGCGGCGCAGATGGTGCTGGGCGCGGGCTGTTCGGGGATGCTGATGTGCCCGATCACCTTCGCCGCCCGCGCGCTCGACACCCAGCGCTTCGCGCTGTGGTCGGGGATCATCCAGGCGGTCGGCAACACCGGCATGCTGCTCTCGGCCAGCCCGCTCGCACTGCTGATCGAGGCGACGGATTGGCGCGCGGGCTATTGGAGCTGCGCGGCGCTGGCGCTGCTGGCGGCTTCCGCCGTCGCGCTGCTGGTGCCGGCCGACCGACCGGTCGCGCGCCCGTCGCGCGGCCTGATCGCGGATGGGGCGGAGGTGGTACGGATGGCCTCCCTGCCCGCGATGCGTGGCGTGGTCGTCTTCGCCTTCGGCTCCTTCGCCGCCCTGCTGGGCGTGCGCGGGCTGTGGGGCGGGCCCTGGCTGATGGAGGTGAAGGAGCTGTCGCGGATCGATGCGGGGAACATCCTGCTGGCGGCGACGGTCGCGCTCACCATCGGCCCGGCGTTGGCGGGGATGGCGCTGCGCCGCTTCGGCCGCGCGCCGCTGCTGCTGGCGTGCAGCCATCTGGCGGCGGCGGCGTTGATCCTGCTGGTGACGGCGGGCGGGCCGGGCGGGGCGGTATCGCGCGCGGTGGGACTCGGGGCGATGCCGGCGGCCTGGGATCTGGCGCTGCTGGTGACCTTCGGGCTGGTGATCTCCTTCCAGGTGATCGTCTTCCCGCTGGTGCGCGCGGCGGTGCCGCCGGACCAGGCGGGGCGTGCGCTGTCGGCGGCGAACCTGTCCTTCTTCCTCGGCGCGGCGGTGCTGCAGGGCCTGTCGGGGCTGATGGCGGGCTGGGGCGGTGCGGCGGCGGCGCTGGCCACCTTCTCGGCGGGGCTCTTGCTGTGCTCGCTGGGCTTCCTGTTGCTGCACCCGCGCCGGTAGTCCGACCGCGTATCCCGCGCTACGATGGCATGCAGGGAGGACGACGCATGCTCCGCAGCATCCTGGTCGCATTGGACGACACGCAAGGCGCCATCGTCGCGCGCGACGCCGCCATCGCCTATGCACGGCGCAGCGGCGCGTCGCTGACCGTGGCGGTGGTGCTCGACCGCCCCCACACGCAGGACGAGCATGAGGCCGTGCCGCTCGGCGCCGGCGCCTTCAAGCGGCACCGCGACGAAAAGCTGACCGAACAGGCCGAGGCGGAGGCTGAGGCGGCGCTCCGCGCCTGCGCCCAGGCCGCGGAGGGCCTCGACTATCGCGAATTGCGGCTGGAGGATGCGCCGGGCCCGGCGCTGGTCAAGGCGGGCGCGACCCATGACCTGATCGTGATCGGCCGCGACAGTACCCTGGGGCGCGAGCGGCATGACGGCGTCGCCCCGGTGATCGAGACGCTGCTGCGCGACGGCGCGCGGCCGCTGGTGGTGGTGCCCCCCGATGCGACGATCCGCGCGGAAGGCCCGATCCTGGCGGCCTATGACGGCTCCGCCCCGTCGCGAGAGGCGTTGCACCTGTTCGCGCTGCTCGGCCTTGCCGGGGATTCGCCGGTGCGCGTCGCCGCGATCGCGCGCACGCAGGATGCGGCGCAGGCGATGGCGGAGGAAGGCTGCGCGGTGCTGCGCCAGCATGGCGTGGCGGCGGAACCGCTGGCCTCGGTCGGTAGCGACGTGGCCGGGCTGATCCTGGCGGCGGTTGAGGCGATCGGCGCGCGCGCCTTGGCGATGGGCGCCTTCGGCGGGTCCAGCCTGCTGCGGATGCTGATCGGCAGCACGACCGACCGCCTGCTGGACCAGGCCCGCGTGCCGGTTTTCATCCACCGGTAGGCCGGGAGAGGCAGGCTACCCGGTCAGGATTCCCTTCGCGCGCAGGGCGTCGATCTCGGCCGCGCTGTAGCCCAACTCCGCCGCCACCGCCGCGCCATCGGCGCCGGGCGCGCGGAGGTCGCCCGCGCCGCCGGGTCGCACGCCATCCAAGCTGACGGGCAGCGCCGGCAGCGACAGCGCGCGCCCATCGGGCAGCGTCAGCGGCACCAGCCCGCCCGAGCCGTTCAGATGCGGGTCGTCGAACAGGTCCGCGGGCTTGCCGATGGGCGCGAAGGGCAGGCCGAGCGCCTCGCAGCGCGCCATCAGATCGGCCTTGCTCCAGCCGCGCAGCGCCGCGGCGATGCGCGGCAGGGTGCGGGCGCGCTGGCCCACGCGCTGCTGCTTGGTGGCGAGCGTCGGATCGGCCGCGAGGTCATCCAGGCCGAAGGCGTCGCAGAAGGCGGGCCATTGCGTGTCTGTGACCACGCCCACGAAAACCTGCCCGCCATCTGCGGTATCGAAGATGTCATAGACCGGCCAGGCCGGGGTGCGGACCGACATCGGCGGCGGCGCCGTGCCGGTGATCGCGGTCTGCGCCATGTGCTGGGCCATCAGCAGCGCCACCGTCTCGAACAGCCCGGCCTGTATCTCTCCGCCGCGTCCCGTCGTCTCCCGTTCCTTCAGCGCGGCGAGGATGCCGATGACGGCCGACAGCCCGCCCATGATGTCGATTACGCTGGACCCGGCGCGGAGCGGCCGGCCTTCCAGGCCGGTCATGTAGGCAAGGCCGCCCATCATCTGCACCACTTCGTCCAGCGCGGTGCGATGTTCATAGGGGCCGGGCAGGAAGCCCTTGCAGGAACAGTAGATCAGTCGGGGATTCTCGGCCGACAGTTGCGCGTAGCCGAGGCCCAACTTCGCCATCGCGCCGGGCCGAAAGTTCTCGACCACCACATCGGCGCGGGCCAGCAGGCGCTGCACCAGCGCCATCCCCTCCGGCGCCTTGAGGTCCACCGCAAGGCTGCGCCGGCCACGGCCGAAGGCGGCGTAGAAGCCGGTGCCCGATCCGGCCAGGCGGCGCGTGGTGTCGCCATCCGGCGCAGGCTCCACCTTCACCACCGAGGCGCCGAGATCGGCCAGCACCATCCCCGCGGTTGGGCCCATCACCATATGGGTGAATTCGACGACGTTCAGGCCCTTGAGCGGGGTGGGAGAGGTCATGGAAGCGGGATCTCGGCGGCCAGCAGGCAGCCCGACTCGCTTTCGCTGATCACCAGCGTGCGGCCATCGGGGGCGAGGGTGCAGTTGGTCGGCATGCGGCCGAAGGCTGTGCAATCCACGCGATGGGTGCAGACGCCGTGCGGGTCCACCACCCAGACCTGGCCATGGCCGGGATTGGCCACGAACAGCCGATCCTGCGCGTCCACCGCCAACCCATCGGGACCCACGGTCCCGGCCGGCGCGCGGAAGAACAGGTTCGCCTTGCCCACCATCGCATCCGCGCGCAGCGCGAAGCGCCAGACCTCGCAGCTGCGCGTCATCGCGACCAGCAGATGCGTCGCCGCGCGGTTCAGCGCCAGGCCGTTCGGGCTCGGCCCATTGGCGATCAGCCGGTCCAGCCGGCCATCGGGATGCAGGCGGAAGACGCGCCCGGTCGGGTCCTGCAGCCCGGTCTGGCCCTGGTCGGTGAAGATCAGGGATCCGTCCGGGTGGATCACCACATCGTTCAACCCCCGAAAACTCTCCGTCAGCGCGGTTTCCAGGATCGGCGCCATGGCGCCGTCGCGGGGGTCGAGCGCCAGCAGCCCGTGGCGGTAATCCGCCACCACCAGATCATGGCCCCGCGCCGCGAGCCCATTGGGCCAGCCGCCGTAATCGGCGATCGCCTCCCATTGCGTCCCGGCCACGCGGAAGACGCGGCCATGGGGGATGTCCACGCAGAACAGGTTGCCGGCTGCGTCGAAGCAGGGACCTTCCAGGAAGCTGTCGATCGGCGCGCCGCCCCGATTGGCCTCCGCCCAGGCCGAAGGCCGGGGCCGGCGCAGCGAATCGGGCAGGCGGGAGAGCAGGCTGGCCGCGATGGGCCGGGGCGGGTCGAACCACATGGGCGGGAAGGTGCCGTGGTGGGGACGCGGGTGGAAGGGGGGCGGGTCTGCGAGCAGGCTGCTCGTGCCCCCACCCCAATCTGCTGCGCCTGCCCCCCTCTCCCGCTTGCGGGGGAGGGTGC
>JBIIRI010000128.1:0-10610 GCA_044341625.1 Roseomonas sp. | reverse complement strand
CGGTACATGCGCTGGAACAGGAAGGCGCGGAGTTCGTTGTTCGCCTCCATCATCGCGTCCGAGAAGGCGATCACCGGCCGGTCGGCGGCGCGGATGTCGTCGGCGGAACGCGGGCCGAGCCGCTCGATCCGGCGGCGCGATTCGGCCACCACGTCGTTGACCATCAGGTTGATGACGCGCCGGATCGTCTCCCCGGTCGCGCGGTCGGCGGGCATGCCGGGCTTGTCCTGCCGCGCGGACTCATGCGCGTCCCGGACCAGGGAGAGGGCCGAGGCATCCTCCAGCGTGAACATCCCGGCCCGGATGCCGTCGTCGAGGTCGTGGTTGTTGTAAGCGATGTCGTCCGCCAGCGCCGCCACCTGCGCCTCCGCACTCGCATGCGTCGTGAGGTCAAGGCTGTGCAGGCGGTCGTATTCGGCGATGTAGCCCGTAGCGCGGCGCAGGGGGCCATTGTGCTTGGCCAGCCCCTCCAGGGTTTCCCAGGTCAGGTTCAGCCCGTCGAAGCCGGCGTAGCGGGTCTCCAGCAGCGTGACCGCCTTCAGCGACTGCGCGTTGTGATCGAAGCCGCCATAGGGCTTCATCATCGCATCCAGCGCATCTTCCCCGCCATGGCCGAAGGGCGGGTGGCCGAGATCGTGGGCGAGCGCGAGTGCTTCCGCCAGGTCCTCGTCCAGCGCCAATTCGCGGGCGATGGAGCGCGCGATCTGCGCCACTTCCAGGCTATGGGTCAGGCGGGTCCGGAAGTGGTCGCCCTCGTGGTAGACGAAGACCTGCGTCTTGTATTGCAGGCGGCGGAAGGCGGTGGCGTGGATGATGCGGTCGCGGTCGCGCTGAAAGGGCGAACGGGCGCCGCCGCCCGGCTCGGCGTGCAGCCGCCCGCGCGACAGGCTGGCGCGCACCGCCCAGGGAGCCAGGCCGTCCGGCAGCCGCATCTGGTCCATGCCCAGGGCCTAGCATCACCCCCCGCACCGCGTCCATCCGGGCAGGCCAGCGGGGGCCAGCGGGAGAAGGTTGGAAACAGGACCGCCGCCGTCCTATCTTCCCAGGTCAGGAGACCGCGCCGCCATGTCCGCCGCCATCGACACCCCGACCACTCCCTTCCGCGTCACCCCCCGCGCCGCCGCCCAGGTGGCCGAGATCGCGGCCCGTGAGGGCAAGCCCGGCGCCGGGCTGCGGCTGGCGGTCGATGCCGGCGGCTGTTCCGGCTTCCAGTACCGCTTCGCGATCGAGGAGACGCCGGCCGAGGACGACCTGGTGGTGGCCGAGGGCGAGGGCCGCGTTTTCGTCGATCCGGTCAGCCTGGAATTGCTCGCGGGGTCCGAACTCGACTGGACCGAGGCGCTGATCGGCGCGCATTTCGCCGTGAAGAACCCCCAGGCCGTCAGCGCCTGCGGCTGCGGGACATCTTTCAGCGTCGGTTGATCGCCGCCCCCCACGCGACCGGCCAAGCCGGCGGCACCGGGCGCCTGAGGGCACACAATGAAACTCGCTACCTTTAACGTGAACTCGATCCGCAAGCGCGCGGGCCATGTCCGTCGCTTCCTGGAACGGCAACAGCCCGATTTGCTGTTCCTGCAGGAGCTGAAATGCCGGACCGAGGAATTCCCCGCGCTCGAATTCGAGGGCACCGGCTACCGCGTGCACGCCATCGGCCAGCAGGGCGGGCGCAACGGCGTCGCGGTGCTGGGGCGCATCCCCTTCGAGGTGGTGGCCGAATCGCTCCCCGGCGACGAGGCCGACACCCAGGCCCGCTATGTCGAGGTGAAGGCGGCGGGGATGCAGGTCGCCGGCATCTACCTGCCGAACGGCAATTCCGGCGGCGATGACGGCTATGCCTACAAGCTGTCCTGGATGGCGCGGCTGCGGACGGTGGCGGCCGCGCGGCTCGATGCCTTCACGCCCTTCGCCATCCTCGGCGACTTCAATGTCTGCCCAACCGCGCTCGACCTCGCGCCCGGCGCGCTGTCCCCGTCCGATGCGCTGGTGCGGCCGGAAAGCCGCGCCGCGCTCCGCGCCATCGAGAATCTGGGCCTGACCGATGCGCTCCGCGCCCTGCATCCGGGCCAGCGGATCTACACCTACTGGGATTACGGCGCGGCCTTCGACCTGAATGCGGGGCTGCGGATCGACCACGCCTTGCTCAGCGCGGAGCTCGCCGAACGCCTGCGGGCGGCGGAGGTGGACCTGGCGCCGCGCGCGGAGGAAACCCCGTCCGACCACACCCCGGTCCTGATCGAATTGGACGCCTGAGGCCTACCAGCGCCGCCCATGCGGGCGGCCTTGCCAATGGGGCGGCCGGTAGCCATGCGGCGGCCCCCAATGCGGGCGGGGGGGCACGGCATGGTAGCGCGGCGGCCCGTAATAGTGCCTCGGCGCATAGTAGGGCCTGGGGGCGTGATAGTAGGTGCGCGGCGCGTAGTACGGGGCCGGCGCATACCCATAGCCATGGCCATGGGCGGCCGAGACGACGCAGCCCGGGCCGAGGATGAGAGGCAGCAACAGGCAAACCAGGCGAAACCGACGCATGGAAACCTCCGGCGCGGCGGCCTTGGAGGCTCAGGCCACCGCATGCGCGCAGTGAACGCGCGCGGCATGCCGAAGTGCGGGCGGTTTCGCGGCGATGGGATGGCAGGCGGGGGAAGCCTCCCCCGCCCGCTCAACCTTCCCGTTCGCGCAGGACCTTACTGGTCGGCGTAGACGTGGCTTTCCTCGGCCGCGCCCGGATGGGTGACGGCGCCGTTGACGGCCGGGCCGACGAGCTGCGCGTATTTCCACAGCGCACCCGCGGTGTAGAGCGTCTTGCGCGGCTGCCACTTGGCGCGGCGCGCGGCCAGCGTCGCGTCATCCACCATCAGGTCGATCGAGCCCTTCTCGGCATCGATGATGATCCGATCGCCATTCTCGACCAGGGCGAGCGGACCGCCGACGGCGGCTTCCGGACCCACATGGCCGATGCAGAAGCCGCGCGTCGCGCCGCTGAAGCGGCCATCGGTGATCAGCGCCACCTTGTCGCCCATGCCCTGGCCGTAGATCGCGCTGGTGGTGGACAGCATCTCACGCATCCCCGGGCCGCCCTTCGGGCCTTCGTAGCGGATGATGATGATGTCGCCCGGCTTGTAGGCGCGCATGTCCACCGCCTTGAAGGCGTCTTCCTCGCAGTCGAAGCAGAGCGCCGTGCCTTCGAAGCGCAGCGTCTTCATCCCCGCGATCTTCACGATGGCCCCTTCCGGCGCCAGCGTGCCCTTCAGGGACACGACGCCGCCGATCGGGCTGATCGGGTCGGAGGTCGGGCGGATCACGTCCTGATCCTTCGGCACGATCACCTCGCGGTGGTTCTCCGCCAGCGTCTTGCCGGTGACGGTCATCGCGCCGCCGCGCAGATAGCCGCCATCGAGCAGCGCCTTGATGATCACCGGCACCCCGCCGACATTGTAGACGTCGAGCGCCACGTACTTCCCGCCCGGCTTCAGGTCCGCGATATGCGGCGTGGCGCGCATGATCTCGGCCACATCGTGCAGGTCGAACTTGATCCCCGCCTCATGCGCGATGGCCGGCAGGTGGAGTGCGAGGTTGGTGGAGCCGCCGGTCGCGCCCACGATCGCGGCCGCGTTGAACAGCGCGTCCTGGGTCACGATGTCGCGGGGGCGCAGGTTGCGGCGGATCAGCTCCACCACCGCCTCGCCGGACTTCACGGCCCAGTAGTCGCGCGTCTCATCCGGCGCGGGCGCACCGGCGGAACCCGGCAGCGCGAGGCCGATCACCTCGGACACGCAGGCCATGGTGTTGGCGGTGAACTGGCCGCCGCAGGCGCCGGCGCCCGGGCAGGCAACCTGCTCGAGCTCCAGCAGCTCCTCATCCGTCATGTTGCCGGCGGCGTGCTGGCCGACCGCCTCGAACACGTCGAGCACGGTGACGTCGCGGCCCCTGTGCTTGCCCGGCATGATGGAGCCGCCATACATGAACACCGACGGCACGTTCAGGCGGATCATCGCCATCATCAGGCCCGGCAGCGTCTTGTCGCAGCCGCCGAGGCCCACCAGCCCGTCATAGCAATGCCCGCGCATCGTCAGCTCGACGGAATCGGCGATGACGTCGCGGGAGGCGAGGCTCGCCTTCATGGATTGATGGCCCATGGCGATGCCGTCGGTCACCGTGATGGTGGTGAATTCGCGCGGCGTCGCGCCGGCGGCCTTCACGCCGACCTTCACGCTCTGCGCCTGGCGGGACAGCGCAATGTTGCAGGGCGCAGCCTCGTTCCAGCAGGTTGCAACGCCGACGAAGGGCTGTTCGATCTCTTCCTTCGTCAGGCCCATCGCGTAGTAGTAGCTGCGATGCGGCGCACGCTCCGGCCCCACGGTGGTGTGGCGGCTCGGCAGCTTCGACTTGTCCCACTTGGTCATGGCTGGCTTTCCCTGCGGAGACGGCGCCCAGCCAGGGCCGGCGCCACGAAGCGGCTTCCGTGCCACATCGCGGCGCCGAGGGTAAGGGGGCCGCCCCTACCCCGTGATGCGCGCCAGCGCGGCGTCGAGGCGGGCGATCTCCGCCTCGGCGGCCACCAGGCGTTCCCGGTTCTCCTCCACCACCTCTTCCTTCGCGCGGGCGACGAAATCGGGGTTGGCGAGCTTGGCGACGATCTTCTTCGCATCGCCATCCGCCGCAGCACGCGCCTTGGCCAGCCGCGCGCGTTCCGCGCCCAGGTCGATCACATCGGCCAACGGCAGCATCACCGTCGCCTCCCCGACCACGACCTGCGCGACGCCCTTCGGCGGTTCGCCATCCAGCGCGCGAACCTCCGTGGCGCGGGCCATGCGGCGGATCGCCTCGATCCAGGCCTGGGCGCGGGCGAAGGTCGCGGGGGACGCGCCCTGCAGCAGCAGCGGCACGGTGACGGAAGGCGGCACGTTCATCTCGGACCGCACGCCGCGCACCTCCCCGATCAGGGCCACGAGCCAGTCGAGTTCCTCGCGTGCCGCTTCGGCCTCCGCGACCTGGACGGGGGCGGGCCAGCCGCTGGTGATCAGGCTGCCTTCCGGCCCGTAGCCGAACAAGTGCCACAACTCCTCCGTCATGAAGGGCATGGCCGGGTGCAGCAGGCGCAGGATGGAACCGAAGACGTGCTGCGCGACGCCCTTGATCTCGTCCTTTTCTGGCCCGTCCGGCCCGTTCAGCACGGGCTTGGCCAGTTCGATGAACCAGTCGCAGAAGCCGCCCCAGGTGAAGCGATAGGCGGCGGCGGCATATTCGTCGAAGCGGTAGGATTCGAGGGCGGCGTTGCACTCCGCCGCCGCGCGGTTGTGCTGGTCCAGCACCCAGCGTGCGAGGGGCGTGTGCGCGGTCGCGGGATCGAAGCCGGCATCGGCCTTGATCCCGTTCATCTCCAGGAAGCGGGCGGCGTTCCAGATCTTGGTGACGAAGGCGCGGTGGTCCTCCACGCGCTTGCGGCCGAGCTTCACGTCGCGCCCCGGGCCGGTCAGCGCGGCGATGGTGAAGCGCAGCGCATCGGCGCCATAGGCGTCGATCAGCTCCAGGGGGTCCATGACGTTGCCCTTGGACTTCGACATCTTCTGGCCCTTCTCGTCGCGGACCAGGCCATGGATGTAGACGTGGCGGAATGGCACCTCGCCCATGAAGTGGATGCCCATCATCATCATGCGGGCGACCCAGAAGAAGATGATGTCGAAGCCCGTCACCAGCACGTCGCCGGGATAGTACTTCGCGAGTTCCGGCGTGCGGTCCGGCCAGCCGAGCGTGCTGAAGGGCCACAGCGCGCTGCTGAACCAGGTGTCGAGCACATCCGGGTCGCGGATCAGCGTGACCTCGCGGCCGTAATGCGCCCGCGCCTTCGCCGCCGCCTCGCCCTCATCCAGCGCGACGAAGACCTCCCCATCCGGGCCATACCAGGCCGGGATCTGGTGCCCCCACCAGAGCTGGCGGGACACGCACCAGGGCTGGATGTCGCGCATCCAGGCGAAGAAGGTGTTCTCCCACTGGCGGGGCACGAAGACTGTCTGACCAGTCTCGACGGCCTTGATGGCCGGCTGCGCAAGGGTCTTCGCATCCACATACCATTGCATGGTCAGCCGCGGCTCGATCGGCACGCCGGAGCGGTCGCCATGCGGCACCATGTTCGTGTGCGGCTCGATCTTCTCGAGCAGTTCCAGCTCCTCAAGCCGCGCGACGATGCGCTTGCGCGCCTCGAAGCGGTCGAGGCCGTCCAGGCTGCGCACGAAATCGGGATCGCCGCCATCGGCCGACAGGCTGGCCGCGATCTCTCCCAGCATCACCTTCGCATCGGCATCGAGCACGCTGAGCATCGGCAGCGCGTGGCGCTTGCCGACCTCGAAATCGTTGAAGTCGTGCGCGGGCGTGATCTTCACCGCGCCCGTGCCCTTCTCGGGGTCGGAATAGGCATCGGCCACCACCGGGATGCGCCGTCCGACCAGCGGCAGGATCAGGTGCTTGCCGACGAGGTCGCGGTAGCGCTCATCCTCGGGGTGCACCGCGACGGCGACATCGCCCAGCATCGTCTCCGGCCGCGTGGTCGCGACGGTCAAATAGCGGCCCGGCTGGCCCTCAACGGGGTACTTCAGGTGCCAGAGGCTGCCCTTCACCTCCCGGCTCTCGACCTCGAGGTCCGAGATCGCGGTCTGGAACACCGGGTCCCAGTTCACCAGGCGGCGGTCGCGATACAGCAGGCCCTGGCTGTGCAGCGTCACGAAGACCTGCACCACGGCCTTCGACAGCCCCTCATCCATCGTGAAGCGCTCGCGCGGCCAGTCGAGGCTGGCGCCGAGCCGGCGCAGCTGGCGGGTGATGGTGCCGCCCGATTCCGCCTTCCATTCCCAGACCCGGTTCAGGAACGCCTCGCGCCCCATCGTCCGGCGATCCTGGCCCTGGGAGGCCAGAAGGCGCTCCACCACCATCTGGGTCGCGATGCCGGCATGGTCCGTGCCCGGCATCCACAGCGCGTCGCGCCCCTGCATCCGGCGCCAGCGCGTCAGCATGTCCTGGATGGACATGGTCAGCGCATGGCCGATGTGCAGGCTGCCCGTGACGTTGGGCGGCGGGATCATGATGGTGAAGGGCTTGGCGGGAGACGCCGGATCGGCCGCGAAGGCCCCGGCCTTCTCCCACAGGTCATAGAGGCGCGGCTCCACCGCCGCGGGATCGAAGGTCTTGTCGAGCATGCGGCATCCCTTCCGCGCCCGCCGCCGTGCCGTCAAGAGCCGGGGGCGCGGGCCGGGAGCCAGATGGGAGCCTTGGAGCGCCTGACCACACCCGCCCCAGAACCTGGGCGGCGCCGCGGCTCTGCCGCGGCAACGCAGCGCAACGGTGAAAGATCAGCGCCTAGGCCGGGGTCCCAGCAAAGCCGCGAAGCGGTTTTGTGGGGAGTTTCAGGGCAGCGCGCGGCCCACCACGCGCTCGATCTCCACGCGCACGAGGCGCTCGACGATCGGGGGCAGATGCTGGTCGAGCCAGGATTTCAGCAGCGGGCGCAACTCCTCCCGCACCACATCTTCGATGGTCGGGCCGCCGCGATGGACGGGGGCGGCGCGCTCATCCGCCACGGCGCGGAGCAACTGGCCGATCGCCTGCGTCGTCGCGGCCGCGACGGCGGGCGCGATCAGCGCATCGGCGCCCGGCGGCAGGGCGACGGGAGGCAACGGCGCCTGGGGCGGCGGGACCGCGGCCAGGGGAGCAACCGGGGGCACGCCTGGGGGCGCCACGGGCGGGGCGGCTTCGGCGGTCGGCTCGGGCTGCACCATCATGGCCTCCGTCAGCTCCAGGGGCTCGTCCGCCGCGGGCGGCTGGGCGGCGCCCTGGGCCTCGTCCTCGTTCAGGATGCGGCGGATGGACGCCAGGATGTCGTCCATCTGCGGATCGCCGGCGGGCGGCTTCGGCTGGTCCGGGGTGGGGTTGGTCATGCTGTCAGCGTCCGGCCGTGGTCGGGGGGGCGGCGCCCTGGGCGTAGTCGCCCCAGCCCGCCCAGCGGTTCCGAACTTCGCGGTAATAGGCTTCCATGTCGTAAATCTGGACCTGAAGGTTCAGGTCCCGCGCCGTCATCCGCCCGACGGCGGCGGCGAGGTTGTGGGACGCGGTGATCACATTCGCCAGCGCGCGCACCAGCGCCACGCGGGCATTCAGCAATTCCTGTTCCGCGTTCAGCACATCGAGCGTGGTGCGGCTGCCGACCACCGCTTCCCGCTGCACGCCGTCCAGCGCGATCTCGGCCGCGCGGATCTGGGCCCGGTTGGCATCCGCCTGGGCGCGCAGCGCGGTCAGGTTCTCGAAGGCCTGGGTGGCCTGCTGGATCGCGGTGCGGCGCTGATCCTCGACCACCTGGCGGGCCTGCTGCGCCGTCTGGCGCGCCTGGCGCACCGCCGCATGTTCCGCGCCGCCCTGGAAGATCGGCACCGTCACATTCGCGGTCACCTGGTTGCCGTTCACCCGCCGCGTCTGGTCGGTCGAGAAATCGTTGCGGAAGGTCTGCGCGGTGACACTCGCCTGCGGCATCAGGGCCGAGAACTGGACATCGATCAGGTCGCGCGCGGCGGCTTCGTCGAACAGGGCGGCCACGACGCTCGGGTTGTTCTGCGATGCGAGGTTGCCGGCATCGCGCGCATTGGCCACGGGCTGGCGCAGCGGCTGCGGCGGGGTCAGGCGCTCGGGCGGCTGGCCGACCACGCGGGTGAAGACCGCGCGGGAATTCTGCAGCCGCCCTTCGGAATCCGACCGCGCGGCGCGCGCGCCGGCCAGCCGGCTTTCGGCCTGGGCCACGTCGGTGCGCGTGATCTCGCCCACCCGGAAGCGTTCGTTGGTGGCCTGGAGCTGGCGCATCAGCACCTGCTCGTTGTTGGTGTTGAGCCGCACTTCCTCCTGGTCGCGGATCACGGCGACATAGGCGTTCACGGCATCCAGCAGCACCTGCTGCTCGGTCGCCAGCAGGCGCGCGCGCTGCGCCAGAACCTGATTCTCCGCCCGCGAGGTGGAGGAGACGGTGCGCCCGCCGCGATAGAGCGGCTGCGTGACCGAGGCATTGAGCGTCGTCGGATCGCGGTTGGTCGAGGTCGTGGCGCCGCGACGGGGCTGCGTCTCGGAATCCACCGTGCCAACGCTACCGCCCATCTGCACCGTCGGGCGCCAGCCGGCCAGCGCCTGCGGCACATTCTCATCCACCGCGCGAAGCTGCGCGCGGGCAGCCTGCAGGGTCGGGTTGTTGGCATAGGCCAGCGCCAGCGCTTCGGGCAGCGTCTGGGACGCGGCGGGGCGGACGGCGACCACCGCGGCGGAAGCCATCAGCAGGACGGCGAAGGCGAAACGCGACGCGGACATCCAGGTCTCTCCGAGGCTCAGCCGATCCTACAGCAGGATGCGCCCGGCCGGAACGGCCGATCCGCAGGCTCGCCCGCAAGTGCCTGTAACGGTTGGCAGGCGGGCGGAAGGGGCAGGCCGGCGCGGCCCCAGCTGGCCGCGCGGCGCGGCCTTCAGAACACGAAGCCGGGCGCGCGGCGGAAGGCCGGCAGCGGCACCGTGGCGCAGTCGAAGGCATCGGCCGTGCTGAAGCCGCCGCCGATCCGCCGCCCGATCACGGCGCGGGAGGAGGCGCCGCGAGACGCCGCCGACAGCACCGTCACCAGCCGCCCACCTTCGGCGAGCTGGTCGGCGATCGCCGCCGGCACCTCGGGCACCTCGCCCTCGATCAGGATCCCGTCATAGGGCGCGCCCTCGGCGAAGCCCTTGGCGAGCGGACCTTCGACCAGGCGCAGCGCATCGGGGGCGGCAAGGCCCGCCAGGCTGCGCCGCGCCCCGGCCGCCAGGACCGCATCTTCCTCCAGCGCCACCACGCGCGCGCCGCAGCGCGACGCGACGGCGGCCGCATAGCCAGCGCCGGCCCCCACCACCAGCACGCGGTCGCCATCGCGGATCGCCAGCAGCTGGATGAGCTTGGCGATCACCATAGGCTCGATCAGCGCGCGGCCGCCAGGCAGGCGGACATCCTCATCCACATAGGCGCGGGCGGCCATGGAGGGCGGCAGGAAGCGTTCGCGCGGAATCTCGCCCATCGCGGCGAGCAGGCGGGGATCGTTGATTCGGTTGGGGCGAAGCTGGCCGTCCACCATGTGCCGGCGGGCCTCGGCCATGTCGGGCGCCACGGACCCACCAGACAGGTGCCCGGCGGGCGGGATGACGGAGAGCGTCTCGGAGCGCATGGCAACAGCCTCATTCATGGATCCGTTATAGGACCGACCCAGGGCGCGGCCAAGCGCGGCCACGCCGCTTGACCCAGGGCGGCGGCTGCCGGATATGAGGGGCACGCCAAAGCAGGGCCGCGTGGCAGAGTGGTGATGCACCGGACTGCAAATCCGTGAATGCCGGTTCGATTCCGGCCGCGGCCTTTCTTTGGCAGGACCTGAACCAACTGCCGATGGGCAACTGGTTGAGGGTTCTGCGTTGACCTCCTGGGGTCCACGCGCGGTTGCAAGACCGCGTACTGGACCCTAAGAAAGGTCGGCTCCCCGCGGAGAGGTGGCGGAGTGGTCGATCGCGTCGGTCTCGAAAACCGAAGTAGGTGCAAGCCTACCGTGGGTTCGAATCCCACCCTCTCCGCT
>JBIIRI010000255.1:0-3205 GCA_044341625.1 Roseomonas sp. | reverse complement strand
CATCTCGGAGGGCGCGCGGATAACGTGGCGACAGGCCGCCATTGCCTGGACGGCTACCAATTCAGAGATACATGGTTCGTGAGACCGACTGGAGCGGGCGAAGGGATTCGAACCCTCGACCCCAACCTTGGCAAGGTTGTGCTCTACCCCTGAGCTACGCCCGCGCTCCGTGTCGGGGCGGCTATCTACCACGGCCCAGGCGGATTGCAAGTGACCGGCCGGGAAAGTGTCACAATTTTCGCGCCACTTTGCGCGAGACAGCCTGAGGCGCCTCGCCACGGGGCAGCCCCCCCCGGTCGGAAAGGCCGGGACGGCATGGCTCCCCCGCCCGGACGGGCTGGGCCAGGCGCGTGCGGACCCATCCGGTCCGCAGGCGCCCAAGCCGCTAGCGGTGGGCGAGGTAGTGCGCGATGGCCCGGATGTCGTCGTTCGACATGCCGAACATGACGGCATTCATCTGCGTGTCCGTGCCGACGCGCAGATTGTCGCGATACTCGGCGAGGGTGTGGACCAGGAAGTCCTCTCGCTGGTGGTTGATGCGCGGCACCTGGGCGCGGCCGGCGTAGCTCGGCAGGTGGCAGACATTGCAGTTGCGCTGCACCGACAAGGCCGCGCCCCGCGCGGCCAGCCCCTCGTCCCGCGCCCCGCGGTCGGGCTTCGGCGCCGAGGGATAGGCGGCGAAATAGGCGGCGATGTCCTCGATCTGCTGGTCCGTCAGTCCGCGCGCGGGCTCGACCATCGCGGGAACCTGGCGCAGCCCCTCTCGGAACAGGATGAGCTGCAGCGTGAGGAAATGGGGCTGCTGCCCCGCAAGGGAGGGCATCAGCGGAACAGGGGAAACGCCGCCCGGCCCGTGGCAGGCCGCGCAGGCGCGTTCTTCCGCCACCGCCGCGCCGCGGGCCGCGTCCTGCGCGGCGGCGGGCAAGGAAAAGGCGGCGGCCAGGACGGCCGCCGCCAGCTTCACGCGCAGACGCATCACCGACGGGCGGTGACGCGGTAGATCGCGCCGTTATCCTCGTCGGAGATCAGCAGCGCGCCGTCCGGCATGGTCAGCAGCCCGGCCGGGCGGCCGGTGAAGCGCTGGTTGGCGTCGTCGCGCAGGCCGGTCAGGAAGGGCTCCTTCACCAGGCGCCCGCCTTCGTCGCGCACCACGATCACCTCGAAGCCGGACAGGCGCGGGCGGTTCCACGAACCGCGCAGCGCGACGAACAGCGCGTTGCGGTAGCGCTCCGGGAAGGCCGTGCCGGTGTAGAAATGCGTGCCGATCGGCGCGACATGCGGGCCGAGCAGCATCGCCGGCGGCGGGAATTCATTGCAGAGGCGCCCGTTGACGGCCGGATCCTGGAAGCCGCCATGACACCAGGGGAAGCCGTGATGCTCGCCGCGGCGGATGTTCACATGCAGCGTGTCGTTGGGCATGTCGTTGCCGGCCCAGTCGCGCGCATGGTTGCTGAACCACAGCTGCCCGGTCGTTGGGTGGAAGTCGAAGCCGACGGAGTTGCGGACGCCGCGCGCCTCGATCCGGCGGTCGGAGCCGTCGGGGTTGAAGCTCGCGATCAGCGCATAGCGCTCGCCATCCGTGTCGCAGATGTTGCAGGGCACGCCGCGCGGCACATAGAGGCGGCCATCGGGCCCGAACTGGATATGCGTCCAGCCATGGTGCGGCGCGTCCGGCAGGTTGAAGGCGGCGGTCATGTCCACCGGCTGCGGATTCGCCAGGTTCTGCTCGACATTGTCGATGCGCAGCATGCGGTTGATGGCCGAGACATAGAGCGCGCCATCGCGCATCGCGAGGCCGGAGGGCTGCGTCAGCCCCTGCAGCAGGGTGCTGACCTGGCGCTCGGCGCCGGTGTCGCGCACCGCGTAGACACGGCCGATGCCGCGCGTGCCGACGAAGATCGTCCCGTTCGGGCCGCGCACCATCACGCGCGCGCCGGGCAGCCCATGCGCCCAGAGCTCCACCTGGAAGCCCTCCGGCACGCGGAGCGAGGAGACGGGGATGCGGTCGGGGGGCGTGACGGTCAGCCGCGGCGCATGCGGGGCGAGCGGCGACGTCGCCATCTCCGCCGGGCGCCCCTGCGCCCAGGCGGGCGGTGCGGGGGGCTGGGCCTGCGCCAGGGCTAGGCTTGGGAAAGCGGCCATGACCGCTGCGATGACATGCCGGCGAAGCATCGACGTTGTTCTCCCTATGGGCTTCTTGGCGCGAATTGAACGCTGAACCAGGGGGCTTGGGCAAGATAGCCAAAGCGTCATTTTTGGGCCTGTGAACGACACCCAGGGGCGCAGGGCCAAGCGCAAGACGGGTGTCGCGTATTGCCAGGCCCGGATCGCTGTTTTCGAATGCGACGGCAGTGCCTCTCTGGTCCCCGACAGCCGATGGGGGCAGACAGGCCCGCTGACGAAGAAGGCCGCGGCATCGAACCCCGGCCCCGAGGAGACGCCCATGCACCGCCGTACGCTACTTGCGCTGCCCCCGCTGCTGGCCCTGCCCGGGCTGGCCCGCGCGCAATCCGACTTTCCCTCCCGCCCCCTGCGCCTGGTGATCCCCTTCACCGCCGGCGGCAGCAACGACATCGTCGGCCGCATGCTGGCCGATGCGATGGCCGCGCGGCTCGGCCAGTCGATCGTGGTGGAGAATCGGGGTGGCGCGGGCGGCGTCATCGGCAATGACATGGTCGCCAAGGCGCCGCCGGATGGGCACACCGTGTTGCTGGCCGGCAGCGGCAGCTTCCTGATCTCCTCCCTTGTCCAGCCGCGCCTGCCCTATGATCCGGTGCGGGATTTCGCGCCCATCGGCTATATCGGCGCCTCACCCAACATCATCTGCGTCAACCCGCGCGTCGCCGCCCGCAACCTGGATGAGCTGCGCACTGTCGCGCGCGCGTCGCAGACCCCGCTGCGCTACGGCACGCCGGGCGTCGGCACCACGGGGCATGCGCTGGGCGCCATGATCGGCGTGGTCCTGGGCGCGGAGCTGGAGGCCGTGCATTACCGCGGGACCGGCCCGGCGCTGAGCGATGTGCTGGCCGGGCGGCTCGAGATCATCACCAACGCCTCCGCCCCGCTGCAGCCGCATATCGCGGCCGGCACGCTGCGCGCGCTGGCGGTCGCGGGCAAAAGCCGCAGCGCCGCCCTGCCGGATCTCAGCACCAGCGTCGAACAGGGCTTCCCCGAATTGGACAGCGCCACCTGGTATGCGCTGCTG
>JBIIRI010000127.1:0-10632 GCA_044341625.1 Roseomonas sp. | reverse complement strand
CGACCGCGACGAGGCGCTGCGCGCCGCCCTGCCCCATGTCCCCGCCCTCGGCTGGTCGCGCGCGGCGCTCGAGGCCGGGTTGCGCGACCTTGGCCGCGATCCCCGCGAAGCCGAATGGCTGTTCCCCGGCGGCCCGGTGGAAGCGGTGGAAGCCTGGTGCGACCTGGCGGACCGGGAGATGGAGGAGCAGGCCCGCCAGGAAGACCTGCTCGGCCAGCGCATCCCCGAGCGAATCCGCCGCGTCATCACCATCCGGCTGGAGCGCAACGAGGCGAACAAGGACGCGATCCGCCGCGCGCTGGCGCTGCAATCCCTGCCCTGGAACGTGCCATCCGCGCTGCGCACCGTGGCGCGGACGGCCGATTCGATGTGGGCGGCGGCAGGGGACACTTCGGCCGATTTCTCCTGGTACACCCGGCGGGCGACGCTGGCGGGTGTCTATGGCGCGACCCTCGCCTTCTGGATGCAGGACGACACGCCGGGCTTCCTAGCGACTCGGACCTTCCTCGACCGGCGGTTGGCCGACCTCGCGAAGCTCCAGCGGCCGCGCGGGCCTAAGCGCCAGGCCGCCTGAACTTACGAGGCAACTTCACGACTTGGATGCAACCGCCTGGATCGCCACGCGGCAGCGACGGCCGGGGGCCAAGCACAGCCTTGCGGCGCAGCCCGGTCGTGCTCTAGGCAGGCGCCCGCAGGGTCCGCCGGGCCCGATGGGAGACCGATGCCGATGCGCCACAACCAGGCTCTTCGCCGCAAGACCAGCTTCCGCCTGCTGATCGGCGGCCTCGCCGCCTTCATGGCCGGCCCCGCCATCGCGCAGACCTGCCTGCAGCCCGCCGAACGGACCGCCTTCGATGTGCGCGCGCTGCAGAGCCAGCTGATGGTGGCCGCCCTGTCCTGCAGCCAGGACGCGGCCTACAACGCCTTCGTCCGCAAGTTCCAGGGCGAGCTGACCGGCGCCTATCGCGGCGTGCAGGGCCATTTCCGCCGCACCGCCGGCGGCGCCCACCAGCGCGAGCTCGACAGCTTCATCACCCAGATGGCCAATGCCCAGTCGCAGGACCAGATCCGCTCCGGCTCCCAGTATTGCCCGCTGATGACCCCGATCTTCGGCCTGGCGATGGCCCAGCCGAATGTCGAAGCGCTGGCCGCCTTCGCGCAGGAACGCAACGTGCTGAACCCGCTGGCGACGCCGGATTGCAGCACCGCGCCGGCCGCCACCCCCGCCGCCCGGCCCGCCACGCCGCCCCGCCAGCGCCAGGCCTCGCGCTAGATCCAGACCACGCCATGAAGCGGTTCTGGGACAGGGCGGAACCGGCCGAGGCCGAGGGCCGCATCGGCGTGCTGCTGGATGGCCGGCCGCTGCGCCTGCCGGGCGGCGCGCCGCTGCGCCTTGCCTCACCGGCGCTGGCGCAAGCGATCGCCGAGGAATGGAACGCCGCCGGCGGCGGCAAGGGCGCGGCGTTCAGCCATGACGACGTGCCGCTGACCCGGCTGGCCGGCACGGCGGAAGAACGCATCGCCCCGGACCCCGCGCCCACCGTCGCAGCGCTCGCGAAATACGCCGAGACCGACCTGCTCTGCTACCGCGCCGAGGACCGCAGGCTGGCCGCCCGCCAGGCGGCGGAATGGGACCCGCTTCTGGATTGGTGCGCGCTGGCGCATGACGCGCCGCTGCGCGTGACCACGGGCGTGATGCCGGTGGCGCAGCCCCCCCAGGCGCTGTCGGCACTCGCCCGCGTGGTCGGCGCGCATCCGCCGATGGAGTTGGCCGCCCTCGGCGTCGCGGTGCCGGCGCTGGGTTCCCTGGTGCTGGGCCTGGCGCTTGCCGCGGGCCGGATCGACGCCGTGGTGGCGGAGGCGGCCTCGACCCTCGACGAGCGTTACCAGGAAGAATTCTGGGGCCTGGACGCCGAGGCCGCTTCGCGCCGCGCCCAGGTCGCGGCCGATGTGGCGCTCGCGGCCCGCCTGCTGGCGCTGTCGCGCGGCTGAGATAGGCCCGACGGGGGGACGGAGGCTTTCGGGGCCGGCGATCCGCTTTTTCCTTGTTCCCTCACCCATCCTGCCCTATCTGCCTCGGCGTCAGCGGGACGCTTTCCCGCCGTGCCCGGCCGCGTGAGCGGACCCGGCCCCGCCATGCGGGGCGCGCGGTCCGGACCAGGGCACCAGAGTTGCGCGCTTCCCCGCCGAGACATCGGTTCGCCGGAAGCCGGTTCCGACACGCCAGGAGCGTCCCCATCGCGCGGGCCGCACCGCACCCACCGACCGCGCCCGCAAGGGCGGAGCGCGGCGGCATGAGCGGATTCGACCTTACGTCATGTCTTCCATCGACACCTCCACCCAGGCCGCCCCGGCGGCCGTGACCTTCCAGACCCTCGCCCTCGACACCCGCATCCTCCAGGCGCTGGGCGAGGAAGGCTACGAGACCCCGACCCCGATCCAACGCGACGCCATCCCCTCGGCGCTGGCTGGGCGGGACCTGCTGGGTATCGCCCAGACGGGCACCGGCAAGACCGCCGCCTTCGGCCTGCCGCTGCTGCATCGGCTGGCCAATGCCGGCGGCCGCCCGCCGCGCGGCGGCTGCCGGGCGCTGATCCTGTCGCCCACCCGCGAATTGGCCAGCCAGATCGCGGACAGCCTGAAGGCCTATGGGCGCCATCTCGGCCTGTCGGTCGCGGTGGTATTTGGCGGCGTCGGCTACGGCCCGCAGCGCAGCGCGCTCGCCCGCGGCATCGACATCCTGGTGGCGACGCCGGGGCGGCTGCAGGACCATCTGGACCAGGGCACGGCGCGGCTCGACCGGATCGAGACGCTGGTGCTCGATGAAGCCGACCAGATGCTGGACAAGGGCTTCTGGCCCGCCATCCGCCGCATGCTGCCGCTGCTGCCGAAGGACCGGCAGACGATGTTCTTCTCCGCCACCATGCCCGCCGAGGTCGCGAAGCTCGCCGCCGAGATCCTGAAGGATCCCGTGCGGGTGGAAGTGACGCCGGTCGCCACGACCGCCGAGAAGGTCGCGCAGAAGCTGATCTTCATCGAGCAGTCCGGCAAGCGCGGCGTGCTGGCGGAATTGCTGCGCGGTCAGGGGGTCGGCCGCGCGCTGGTCTTCACCCGCACCAAGCATGGCGCCGACAAGGTGGTGAAGAACCTGGCCGCCGACGGCATCAGCGCCAACGCGATCCATGGCAACAAGGGCCAGTCCCAGCGGGAACGCGCGCTCGCGGAATTCCGCGCCGGCACCGCCCCGGTGCTGGTCGCGACCGACATCGCCGCCCGCGGCATCGATGTGGACGGCGTCACCCATGTGATCCAGCACGACATGCCGGACACGCCCGAGGCCTATGTGCACCGCATCGGCCGCACCGCCCGCGCCGGTGCTTCCGGCATCGCCATCGCGCTCTGCGCGCATGATGAGCGGGAGAAGCTCTGGCAGGTCGAAAAGCTGATCCGCCAGGAAATAGCGCGCGAAGATCGTCGCCAGGACGTCTCCCAGCCGATGCACCGCACGGCGGGGCGCCCGGATGCGGTGAAGCCCGCCGGTGGCCGTGGGCGCGGCCCGCAGCAGCCGCGCCGCCCGCAGCAGCAACAGCAGGGCCAGCGCCGCGACGGGCAGCGCACGGCCAAGCCCGGCGGGCAGTCCGCTCCGGCCGGGAAGCCGCAACAGGCGCGCGGCGGCGACGCGCCGCTCCGCCGCCCCAGCGCCGCCCCCGCGCAGGAGCGCGCCACGGAGCGCAAGGACCGCAGCTGGCGCGAGGGCGATTTCCGCGACGGCGCGGCGCCGGCCTTCCTCCGCCGCCGCTGAAGCCTGTCGAAAGGGGGCGGCGGTCTCGTCGCCCCCCCCCCCACTCAGCCGCGCCGGATATCGCCCAGCGCCACCTGCTCGGCGGCCAGCCGTTCGGTGCGGCGCGCGGCGCGGCGGGCCTGGATCAATCGTTCCACCGCCTCGGCCTCCGCGCGGGCGAAGACCAGCGCCTGGCGCGCCACCTCCGCCCCCGCTTCGGCCCGGCGCATCCCCTCCTCCGCCCGTTGCCGCGCCCGCTGCGCGGCCGGTAGCCAGGCGGCGTAGTCGGCTCCGGGGGAAGATGCCTCCCGCGCCAGGGCCTCGGCCGCCGCCCGCGCGGCGGCGCTGGTGGCACCCAGCGCAGCCTGCGCGGTGGCCATCTCGCGCCGCGCGGCGTCGCGCGCGAGGGCGCGCACCAGCGCCAGGACCTCGATCGGGTCACGCCTTGGCATCCAGCACCTCCCCAAGCGCCGCGAAGGCCGCCTCGATCGGCGTGGCCTCTCCCTTGCCTTGCGCCAGCAGCGCTTCGATCCGCGGCGCGATGGCAAGGGCCGCATCGACCTCCGCATCCGTCCCGGCGCGATAGGCGCCGAGGCGGACCAGCTCCGCCATCTCCGCCTGCACGGCCAGCACGCGGCGCGCACGGGCGGCGATCTCGCGCTGATCCGGGTCCAGCACGCCCGGCACGGTGCGCGACAGGCTCCGCAGCACATCGACCGCCGGGTAGCGGCCGCGTTCGGCAATCGCGCGATCCAACACGACATGGCCATCCAGCACGCCGCGCACGGCGTCCGCTACCGGCTCGTCATGGTCGTCGCCCTCGACCAGCACGGTCGCGAGCAAGGTGATGGAACCGGCACAGCCCTCCACCCCCGGCCCCGCGCGTTCCAGCAGCCGCGGCAACTCCGCGAAGACCGAGGGCGGATAGCCGCGTGTCGCCGGCGGTTCCCCGGCCGCCAGCCCGATCTCGCGGCAGGCCAGGGCGAAGCGGGTGACGCTGTCGAGCAGCAGCAGCACGCGCTGGCCGGCGTCGCGGAAATGCTCGGCGACCGTCATCGCGGCCAGCGCCGCTTCCCGCCGCATCGCCGCCGGGCTGTCGGAGGTGGCGCAGACCACGACCGATCGGGCGAGGCGTTCGGGGCCGAGATCGTCCTCGACGAATTCGCGCAGCTCACGCCCGCGCTCCCCGACCAGGCCGAGCACCGCGACATCGAAGCCGGGCGCGCCGGCGAGCATGGCGAGCAGCGTGGATTTACCGATGCCGGATGCCGCGAACAGCCCGATGCGCTGCCCGGCGCGCAGCGTGCAGAACAGGTCGAGCGCGCGCACGCCGAGCCCGATGCGCGGGCCAAGCCGCGCGCGCGCACCGGCCGGCGGTGGATCGGCCGCGACGAGGCGCCCGGCGCCGCCCGGCAGCAGCTTCCCCTTGCCGTCGAGCGGGACGCCGAGCGGGTCCAGCACGCGCCCGAGCCACCCAGGCCCGACCGAGAGGCGGCCCGGCCCGAGAAGGCGAAGCGGCTGGCCCGCACGCAGGCCGCCGGTGCGGGCGAAGGACAAGGCGCGGGCGCTCGCCGGGCCGGCGGAGACGACCTCGGCGAGGAGGCCGGCCGCCTCGATGCGCTCGCCCAGGGCGAGCGGGGGGCGGAAGCCCTCGATGTCGAGCCCAGCGGGCCCCAGGGCGGCGAGGCGACCGAGCGGCTGAGCTGCCTCGATTCGCGAACACAACCTATTTGCGAGAGACACCTTATCAAGAAACGATACAACTCGTTCTTTGATATCGCTCATCTTATTTTTAATACATATTTATATTTTGGTACGGATTTTTCCATGAATTGGCTCTTTCCTTTGTCTATCGGAATGGTATCTGTGGGGAACAGGATGTGGAGGTAGCAGCAATGCGTGTCCTTTTGGTTGAAGACGATACGATTGTGGCCCGCGCCATCTCGCTCGCGCTCAAGGCGTCAGCGATGGTTGTCGATATAGCTGAGACGGGTGAAGAATCTTTGGAACTCGCTCGCCTTTATGATTACGACATCATCGTCCTGGACCTGATGCTGCCCGACATGGAGGGCTATGAGGTCGTCCGCCGCATGCGCGCCGCCCGGATCGAAACGCCCGTCCTGATCCTCTCGGGCCTGAATCGCCCGCAGGCGAAGGTCCGCGGCTTCGGCATGGGCGCCGACGACTACATCACCAAGCCCTTCGACCAGACCGAGTTGGTCGCCCGCATCCAGGCCATCGTCCGCCGCGCCAAGGGCTTCAGCCAGCCGACGCTGTCCATCGGCCCGCTCACCCTCAATCTCGGCTCGCGCGAAGTCATGGTCGATGGCCGCAATGTCCATCTGACCGGCAAGGAATACGCCGTGCTGGAACTGCTGACGCTGCGGAAGGGCATCGTCCTGACCAAGGAAGCCTTCCTCAACCACCTCTATGGCGGCATGGACGAGCCCGAGGTGAAGATCATCGACGTCTTCATCTGCAAGCTCCGCAAGAAGCTGGCCCATGCCGGCGCGGCGGACCTGATCGGCACCGTCTGGGGCCGCGGCTATGTGCTGCGCGACCCGGCCGCCGCCGGCACCCTCGCCGCCATGCCGATGCAGGCAGCGCGCGCCGTCGCCTGACGTCGCGCACCGCTAGAGCAATATGCCTTCAGATGGAAACATCTGAAGGCATTTCTTGCTCTAGATTCAAATACTTCTAGAGCACGAGCTGCGTTCAAGCGAACGCAGCGTGCTCTAGGGCACGCCGCCAGTGTGCGCCGCTGGGGCGCGCGGCCAGGGCGCGGCCGACGGCGGTTGACCTCCGCCCTCAGGCCCGCCCTTCGTCGCGCAGCGCGAAGGCCGGCTGCGTCCGCGCCGCCTGATCGAGCACGGCATCGGCCATCTCCCGCACCGTGGCGTGGCGCAGGCAGACCCGCCATTCATCGATGTTCCGCATGAGCCGCGCCGCGCGCCGCGTGATCGGGCTGCCGGACAGCAGATAGGCCAGCGCCCGTCCCTCTGTCGCGACCTGCCGCGCCACCCGCTCGGCCAGCGCCGGCCCGGCGCCCGCCGGCGCGCCATCCCCCGCCCGCCGCTTCCGCAGCACGACGGAGGTGCCCCGCGCCTCCGCCGCGACCGGCACGAAGCCGCATTGCCAGGCCAGCAGCAGCAACGTCTCGGGCGTGAAGTTCCAGATATGCGCGGTGTGGAAGGTGTTCGCCGCCTGCTTGCGGACCCCGGCGAGGTTCGGAACCTCGACGAAGAGCAGCCCCTTCGGCGCAAGCCAGCCTTCCGCCAGCCGCAGCGCCCGCCACGGATCGGCCAGGTGCTCCAACACATGGTTCAGCGTCACCAGGTCGAGGCTGCCCGGCGGGATGGCGGTGTCCTCGAACCCGCCGGTCTCGACCGCGACGCCATAGGTGCGGCGGGCGAATTCGGCATAGCCCTGGTTCGGCTCGATCCCGCGCGCCGTGAAGCCGGCCCGCGCCATCACATAGGTGAACTCGCCCGAGGACGCGCCGACATCCAGCACGCGCGCGCCGACGGGCAGCAGCGGCGCAAGCCGCCCCGCGCGGGCGATGGCCCCCCGCAGGGCGCGCAGCGCATGCTTGCGCTTCGGCTCCCACCCGCCCTTATAGGCCACGCGGTAGCGCGTGGCGTAGAAGGCGGCGACCTCGGCCGGGTCTGGCGATGGGTGGTGGCTGACCAGCCCGCAACCGCGGCAGACCGCCGTGGTCAGCGCCACCCCTCCGCGGCCGCGTGTCGCCAGTACCTGCCGCTCGGTCCCGCCGCATAATCCGCAAGGGCTTGCCGCGATGCGCGCGCCGATCTTCATGCAGGCCTCCATCCGGGCCGGCGGGATAGCCGCGCGCCGCCGCGCCGGGCTGACGGGGCGTGTCAGCCTGCTGTCAGCGACGTTACGGTAACGGCCGGGCCAGTCCGGGGGGCGGAGCGCGAGGACGATGCGGGTGCTGGTGGTGGAGGACGAGCCGGAGATCGCGCGCGACCTGCTGCGCGCCCTGGGTGCGGCCGGCTTCGCGGCCGAGCATGCGGCCGATGGCGACGCGGCCTGGCAGCGCGGCGGCGTGGAGCCCTTCGATGCGGCGGTGCTGGACCTCGGCCTGCCGCGCATGGATGGGCTTTCGCTGATCCGCCGCTGGCGCGCGGAAGGCGTCGGCTTCCCGATCCTGGTGCTGTCCGCGCGCGGCGCCTGGACCGCCCGGGTGGAGGCGATCGATGCCGGCGCCGACGACTACCTGGTCAAGCCCTTCGCGATGGAGGAACTGCTCGCGCGCCTCCGGGCCGTGCTGCGGCGGGCGGCGGGCCGTGCGTCGAACGCGCTGCGCGCCGGCGACCTGCTCCTCGACCTGCGGACGCGGCGGCTGACGCGGGGCGGGCAGCCGGTGGAGCTGACCCCGCTGGAATTCCGGCTGCTGGCCTATCTGCTGCACCATGCCGGCCGGGCGGTGCACCAGACCGAGTTGACCGAGCATCTCTACGCCGACGAGGCCGAGCGCGGCGACAACGCCATCGAGGCGCTGGTCGCCCGGCTGCGGCGCAAGATCGGCGTGGACGCCATCAGGACGCGGCGCGGCCATGGCTATGTGATCGGCGGCGAGGCATGACGCGCTCCGTCCGCCTGCGCTTCGCGCTGGTCGGGGTTTTCACCGCCATCCTCGCGGCCGCCGGGTTGGGCGCGGCGGTGCAGGGGCTGTTCGAGCGGCATGTCGAACGCGAGATGCTGGCGGAACTCGATGCCGATCTCCGTTTCCTCGCCCGCAGCATCGCGGTGGAGGATGGGGCGGCGACGCTGAAGGTCGCGCCCCTGCCGGACCCGCGCTTCCAGGAACCGCTCTCCGGCCTCTACTGGCAAATCCGCAACGACCGTACGGGCTCCGTGCTGCACTCCCCGTCCCTGGCTGGGGCGACCTTCTCCCTGGAGCCGGATTCGCTCAGGCCCGGCGAGCGCCACCGCCACATCGTCCGCGGCCCGGAAGGGACGAAGATGGTCGTGCTCGAACGGCGGATCGACGAGGCGGCCGAACCGATGGCGAGCTATCGCGTGGCGGTGGCCGTCGACCGCAAGCTGCTGGAGGCCGCGAACCGCGCCTTCGTGCTGGATCTGCTGCCGACGCTGGCGGGCATCGCGGCCGGGCTGCTGGGCGCCTTCGCGCTGCAGGGCGGGATCGCGCTCTGGCCCATCGCGCGGGCGCGGCATGTCCTGCGGGACTTGCGCGACGGGCGGCGCGAGAAGCTCAGCGGCGCCCTGCCCTCGGAGCTGGAGGGCCTGGCCGCCGAATTCGACGCGCTGCTGGAAGCCCAGCGGCAAGGCGCCCGCCGCGCCCGCGAAAGGGCGGCGGACCTTGCCCATGGCCTTCGTACCCCGCTGGCGCTGCTGGCCGCCCGCGCGCGCGACCTGCGCGAGCGCGGCGAGGCGGAGGCCGCGACGGCGATCGAGGCCATCGCGGCGAGCATCGATGGCCGGATGGCGCGCGAACTGGCGCGGGCGCACATCCAGGGCCCGGCCACGCAGGGCGGGGCGGTGGCGCTGCAGCCGGTCGTGGAACGTGTCTCACGCGCCTTCGCGCGGATGCCGGGAGGCGCACATCTCGGCTGGCGGGTGGAGATGCCTGCGGACCTCGCCAGCGCGGCCGAGGAAGGCGACCTGATCGAACTGCTCGGCGTGCTGCTCGACAACGCAGCCAAATGGGCACGGTCGGAGGTTCGCATCGGCGCCCACGCCGAGGACGGCGCGGTCAGCCTGGTGGTTGAGGATGACGGCCCCGGCATCCCGCCCCAGGACCGTCGCGCGGCGCTGGCGCGGGGCGTGCGCCTGGATCCGGACCGCAGCGGGACGGGGCTCGGCCTGTCGATCGCCGGCGACATCGCGGCGGCCTATGGCGGCGAGATCCGGCTGGGCGAGAGCCGGCTTGGCGGACTGCGCGTGACCGTCACCTGGCCGCGCCACGCCGCCAGCTGAACCGCCGCAGGCCGGCGCTTCCGGGCCAAGGCGCCGCCAGGCGCCTACAGGCCGATCAGCAGCAGCGTGACCTCGGCAGCGGCCCAGCTGGCGGTGAGGCCGATCAGCGCCCCGCGCATCGCCTCACGCCACACAGGTTCCCGGCGGGGATGCAGCACGCGGACGCGGAAGGGGCTTCGCAGCAGGCCCGGCGCGGCGGCACGGGCACGGGCGGGGCGCGCCTCAGGCGCCAGGGGGATGGTCAGGACGTGGCTCATGCGGAGGATAAGAACATAACGTGAACATACATGCAAGGTGATTCGTGCAGGCGGAGCTGCGATACGGCCACCGCCCGGACCGGAATGCGCGCAGCGCCGCACGCCCATGCGCGGCTTGGTGCTGGACGACACCGCGCGCAGGACGGAAAGTGTCGCCGGGTGAAGGAAACCTCCCATGACCGACGACCCGATCCGTTCCCCTCTGAAGCGCCGCCTTCTGGTGCTGCGCCTCGCGACCATTGGCGGTGTGGCGTCCGTACCGGTCGTCGCGGCCGCGCAGGGGCCGAAATCCAGCGTGCCGGAGGCACCTCGGGCGCCGGCGCCCCAGCCCGCGCCGCAGCAGCGCCCCGGGGTGACGGATAGCGACCCCTCGGATGCGCCTGGGCAGGGCCGTGGCGGCAACCGCGCGCCGCAGAGTGGCCTGAACGACAGCGATCCTTCCGATCCGCCCGGCCAAGGCCGTGGCGGCAACCGTGCGCCGCAGAGCGGCCTGAACGACAGCGATCCTTCCGATCCGCCCGGCCAAGGCCGTGGCGGCAATCGCGCGCCGCAGAGCGGCCTGAACGACAGCGATCCTTCCGATCCGCCCGGTCAGGGCCGTGGCGGCAATCGCGCGCCGCAGACCGGGCTCAA
>JBIIRI010000126.1:0-10653 GCA_044341625.1 Roseomonas sp. | reverse complement strand
TGGCTGAAGGATTCCGGCGCGGCGCGCGTGACGCGCGAGGCGTCGATGGCCAAGCTGCACGCGACCGAGACCGCGCAGCGCGCCGCGGATCGCTGCGTCCAGATCCATGGGGGCCTCGGCGTGACGCGCGGGCACAAGGCGGAGGAGCTGTACCGGGAAGTCCGGGCGCTCCGCGTCTATGAGGGCGCGTCGGAAATCCAGCGCGTGGTGATCGCGCGCATGGAACGCGAGCGGCGGAATGGCGCCGCGCCGACAGGGGCATGATCCGGAAGGCGGAGAGGACGGGATGAGACGCGGAGAGCTGACGCCGAGCGCGCATCTCGACAGCTTCACGCGCGACAGTCTGCCGCCGCCGGACCAATGGCCGGACCTGCTGCTCGACCGGCCGGAATTCAGCTATCCGGTGCGGCTGAACTGCGCCGTCGAATTGCTCGACCGGAACATCGCACGCGGCCGCGGCAACCACCCGGCCATCGTGACCCCGGCCGAGACACTCACTTACAGCCAGCTAGCGGACCGGGTGGATCGGATCGCCCAGGTGCTCGTCACGCGCTTCGGCCTGGTGCCCGGCAACCGCGTGCTGCTGCGAAGCGCCAATAATGCCTGGATGGTCGCGGCCTATTTCGCGGTGCTGAAGGCAGGGGGCGTGGTGGTGGCCAGCATGCCGCTGCTGCGGGCGAAGGAACTCGGCCAGATGCTTCGGAAGGGCAGCATTTCCCACGCGCTCTGCGATGCGCGGCTGGCCGAGGAGTTGCGGAAGGCGGAAGCACCCGATCTGCGGCACCTGATCACCTGGGGCGACGGTCAGTTGGAGGGGCTCTGCGAGGCCGCGGCGCCGGGCTTCAGCGCCTGCGACACGGCGGCCGAGGATGTCTGCCTGATCGGTTTCACCAGCGGCAGCACCGGCGAGCCGAAAGGGACCATGCATTTCCACCGGGACATGCTGGCGATCTGCGACGGCTATGGCATGCAGGTGCTGCGGCCCAATCCCTCGGATGTCTTCATCGGCTCGCCGCCGCTGGCCTTCACCTTCGGCCTGGGCGGGCTGGTGCTGTTCCCCTTCCGCGTCGGCGCCACCGCCATCCTGCTGGAAAAGGCCTCGCCCGAGGATCTGGCGGCCGCCATCGCGCGGCACCGCGCCACCATCTGCTTCACCGCGCCGACGGCCTATCGCGCAATGGCGGGACTCGCGGCGCAGCACGACGTGTCCAGTCTGCGCAAATGCGTCTCCGCCGGGGAAGCCCTGCCGAAGGCGGTGTTCGAGGCGTGGCAGGCGACAACCGGCCTGAAGCTGATGGACGGCATCGGGGCGACAGAGTTGCTGCACATCTTCATCGCCGCGACCGAGGACAAGATACGCCCCGGCGCCACCGGCCTGCCCGTGCCTGGCTATGAGGCGAAGGTGGTGGATGAGGCGGGTGCGGAGGTGCCGCGCGGCACGCCGGGGCGGCTGGCGGTGCGCGGCCCGACCGGGTGCCGCTACCTCGCCGATCCGCGCCAGGCCCAGTATGTGCAGCAGGGCTGGAACATCACCGGCGACACCTATGTCCAGGACCAGGACGGCTATTTCTGGTACCAGGCGCGCAACGACGACATGATCGTCTCCGCCGGCTACAACATCGCGGGGCCCGAGGTCGAGGCTGCGCTGCTCACCCATCCGGCCGTCAAGGAATGCGGCGTCATCGGCGCGCCGGATCCGGAGCGCGGGATGGTGGTGCGCGCCTATGTCGTGCTCGGCCCCGACCACGCGCCGGATGAGGCGATGGCGAAGACGCTACAGGACCATGTGAAGCGCGAGATCGCACCCTACAAATATCCGCGCAGCGTCGTCTTCGTGCCGGCGCTGCCGCGCACGGAGACAGGCAAGCTGCAGCGCTTCGCCTTGCGAAAGCAGGCAGCCGAGGAAGCAGCCCGATGACATCGCCGCTCACCACCCTGCAGCCGGAAGGCTGGCCGCCGCCGCGGGGCTATTCCAACGGGATGATGGGACGCGGCCAAGTGGTCCTGATCGGCGGCCAGGTTGGCTGGGACCGTGAGGGCCACTTCCCCGCGGGGCTGGTCGCCCAGACGCGCCAGGCCCTGCTCAACATCCTGGCGGTGCTCCAGGCGGCGGGCGGCGGGCCGGAACATATCGGCCGCCTGACCTGGTATGTGGTGGACATGGCGGAGTACCGCGCCTGCCTGAAGGAGCTCGGCCCAGCCTATCGCGAGGTGATGGGCCGGCACTTCCCGGCCATGGCCCTGGTGCAGGTGGTCTCGCTGGTCGAAGCCGAGGCGCGCGTGGAGATCGAGGCGACGGCGATCATCCCGGACTGACCGCCCGGCCGACCACGCGCGCCCCTCGCTTCAGGTCAGAGGCGCGTCGGCGGGCTCGGCCGGCGGAGTGTCATCGGTGGTGCCTGACGACCAGCCCTGCCGTTCCTCCCACATCCGCTTGCCGAGCATCGCGGCCGCGGCAGCCCCCGCGCCCAGCGCGACACCCGCCGCGATGCCGCCCACGAAAGCGAACCCCGCCGCGAGGCCCAGCGGCCCCTTCATCATTCCCGTCGCGCAGCGCAGCAGCATGGGGTGGTCCTTTCTTGTCTTGCCTTCACTTGGGCAGTGGGGACGCCGGCGCAACCGGGCCAGCGGAGGGCCCAAGCAGCCTTTCCGCCGCACAGGAACAGACCAGGCTGCCATCGGCCAGGGCATTGGGCAGCGTCGCTTCGCCGCAATGCGGGCATTCCAGTGCCTCCCGAAGGGGGGCGGCAGGGAAATGGGGCGGGTTCACCAGGGCTGATCCTTCATCGGCGCGACGGCGGGGACGGACCATCGGCGCCGCCGGGCCGGGGGCGGGGCGGCATCCGGACCCCGAGCGGTTCGGATAGGCTTTACCTTAGCGGGTCTAGCCTCGCGTCCGGCATGGCGACAAGCCTCCGCCCAGGCGGGCTTGTCGCACCGGGAGCGGATTGGCATGTTGCCGCCGCGGTCAGGACTGCGCCGATCGGCTCCGCCATCCAAGGCTCGGGGTCGCCCTTGGCGCATGCCCCGGCGTTGACGAAGGCAGGCACAAGGACAGGGCCCAAAGGGCCCAATGAGGATCGGCATGGCCAAGATCAAGGTAAAGACCCCCGTCGTCGAGATGGACGGGGACGAGATGACCCGCATCATCTGGGGGTTCATCAAGGAGAAGCTGATCCTCCCCTACCTGGATATCGACCTGAAGTACTACGACCTGGGCGTCGAGTACCGCGACCAGACCGACGACCAGGTGACGGTGGATGCCGCGAACGCCACCAAGCAGTACGGCGTCGGCGTGAAGTGCGCGACGATCACCCCGGACGAGGGGCGGGTGCAGGAATTCAACCTCAAGAAGATGTGGCGCAGCCCGAACGGCACGATCCGCAACATCCTCGACGGCACGATCTTCCGCGAGCCGATCATCTGCAAGAACGTCCCGCGCCTGGTGCCGCATTGGAACAAGCCGGTCGTCGTCGGCCGCCATGCCTATGGCGACATCTACCGCGCGGCCGAGGCGAAGATCCCCGGCGCGGGCAAGGCGACACTGACCTGGACGCCGGCTGGCGGCGGCGAACCGATCACGATGGAAGTCACGAACTTCCCCGAAGGCGGCGGCGTGCTGATGGGCATGCACAACACGCGCAAGTCGATCGAGGGCTTCGCCCGCGCCTGCCTGAACTACGGGCTGGCCCGGAACTACCCGGTCTACTTCAGCCACAAGAACACGATCCTCAAGGCCTATGACGGCGAGTTCAAGGACATCTTCCGCCGCGTCTTCGACGCCGAATTCGCCGATCGCTACAAGGCCGCGAACCTGACCTATGAGGACCGGCTGATCGACGACATGGTGGCCTGTGCGCTGAAGTGGGAAGGCGGCTATGTCTGGGCCTGCAAGAACTACGATGGCGACGTGCAGTCCGACATCGTGGCGCAGGGCTTCGGCAGCCTGGGCCTGATGACCTCCGTGCTGCTGTCCCCGGACGGCAACACGGTGGAATCCGAGGCCGCGCACGGCACGGTGACGCGCCACTACCGCGAACACCAGAAGGGCCGGGAGACCAGCACGAACCCGATCGCCTCGATCTTCGCCTGGACGCGCGGCCTGCAGTACCGCGGCAAGTTCGACGGCACTCAGGACGTGGTGGACTTCGCCAATGCGCTGGAAGCCGTCTGCATCGAGACGGTCGAGAGCGGCTTCATGACCAAGGACCTCGCGATCCTGATCAGCAAGGACCAGCCCTGGATGAACACCCAGGCCTTCCTCGCCAAGCTCGACGAGAACCTGCAGAAGAAGATGGCGTGACACAACGCCTGGCTCGGGCGCCACGGCGCCCGAGCCAAGCGGCCGCCGCAATCCGGGGCATGCCCCCGGGGGTGACGGCCCTTTTTATGCGCGGGGCAGGTTTCGACCACGCCGCCGCAGAAGGTGGTCTTCCGAGCGCGCGGCCAGGACGACGCCGGAGAGGGTCTTCTGACCGGGGGTCAGTTCACGCGGCGCGCGAGGATTCGCCCGGCAACCAGGTCGCGCAGGGGATCGAGCTGAAGGCTCCCGCACCCATGCGGACGCCCGACGCACTGGGTCCGCCCTTCATCCAGGTTTCCTCCCGGCCATCGACCCGCATGACATCTACCGGCGGCTGTCCCGCTCCCTCGCCTTCTGCCGTCGGCACGCCGTGATCGTCAGGCGCATTCTTGGCGATGGAATCTTAGCTGGCTGCAGAAAAGCGGGGGGGGCTGAGGAGGCGCGAGCGAATCTTCGCGCAAGACAGCACGGCGCGCCGCCACGCCGTGCTTCATAGTGACGAGTCGCCGGACGCCTGTAGCGCGGAAAGACGCCGCGCAGCCAACCCCTCCCGTTTTTCCGCAGCCTGTTGGGCCTGGGGCGCCTGATGAGTGGCCGCAAGGCGGGGTCTTGGCACTCACACGCGAATTTCTACGAAATCGGTAGGATGTGGCGTCCCGTCTGTGATGAAGATGAGAACTGGCACGAAAAGATACAGAATACAAAATATCTCTATTCTTCAGTATGCTAAGCACCCTCAAGGCCGAAGACGCGTGACCAGCATGTTCAAATCGGGGACGCGCAACCGACGTTGCCAGTACATCGCCGTGAGCATCTGAAGCACGCCAGCTGACCCCGACGTACATCCACGGCCGGTGCCGTGAAGGGCATCCAGCTCCAGGGATCAGATCGCCCAACATAACTGGACTCCAGCTGGACCAGGTCCCAGGAGCAGAGCCCGTCTGGCGTGCCAGGTTCTGGGGCGGCACCGATTGACGCAGCGCAAGATCCAGACGGGGCGATCTGACGATGCGGCTTTGACAAGCGACATCAGCGCGCTTGCCGCGGAGTACGGCCGCTACGGCTACCGTCGGATCACGGCGCTGCTTCAGGATGCGGGCTGGGCAGTGCACCGGAAGCGCGTCGAGCGGGTCCGAGGCACTGCCTCGGACGCCGACGGCTCTGGCGCCGCGAGGGGTTGAAGGTGCCGCAGCGGCAGCCGAAGCGTGGCAGGCTCTGGCTGGCGGATGGCTCCTGCGTGCGGCTGCGGCAGGAGCACGCCAACCACGTCTGGGCCTACGACTTCGTCGAGGACCGGACGCGCGAGCGTCGGAAGTTCCGGATGCTATGCGTGGTGGACGAGTTTACGCGCGAGGCGCTGGCGATCCGGGTGGCGCGGAAACTCAGCTCGGCCAATGGCATCGACGTGCTGGCTGATCTGTTCCTGACGCACGGGACGCGGGCGCACATCCGCTCGGATCAGGGGCCAGAGTTCGTAGCTGCGGCGGTGAAGGGGTGGATCGAGGGTGTCGGCGGGACAACCGCCTACATCGAGAAGGCCAGTCCTTGGGAGAACGGCTATGTCGAATCCTTCAACGGCAAGCTGCGGGACGAACTGCTGAATGGCGAGGTGTTCGACACGCGCCGGGAAGCCCAGGTGGTGATCGAGGAATGGCGTCGGCACTACAACCGCGTGCGGCCACATTCGTCGTTGGGGTACCGCCCGCCCGCACCAGAGACGGCGCCAATGGCCAGGTGGCAAATCAGCTCCGGAGGAGGCGTGGCTGCAATGGCCCACTAGAATTCCGCCCAGACCACTCGATGGGGGCTGGTCAATATGCACGTCCTGTTGGTGTCTTGGCGTCGCGCAGGCTGGGCGTAGCCCGACCGAGCGGCGCCAGGTGACCGGCCGGTCCTGGCCGAATCAGGCCGTCCGACCGCGGCGCCGGCGGGCCAAGCGGGCGATGAACGGGCCGAACAGCGCGACCAGCACTGCGGCCGTCAGCACCGCCGCGATCGGCCGCTCGATGAAGATCAGTGGGCTGCCGAACGAGAGTAGCAGCGACTGGCGGAGTGAGGTTTCCAGGAGCGGCGCCAGCACCAGCGCGAGCACCAGCGGCGCGCGCGGCACGTCGAACTTCATCATAAGCCAGCCCAGGATGCCGAAGCCGATGCACATCCAGACCGTGGCCATGCTGAGCGTCGCCGCATAGGCGCCGACCAGCGAAATCGCCAGGATCGCGGGTGCCAGAAACACGTAGGGAATGCGCAGCACCGAGGCGAACAGCGGGGCGAGCGGCAGGTTGATCACCAGCAGGAAGACGTTGCCGATGAACATGCTGGCGATCAGCCCCCAGACCAGAGGCGCTTCCTGCGTCATCAGCGTGGGGCCGGGGCGGATGCCGTGCAGCACGAGCGCCGCCAGCAGCACCGCGGTGCTGGCGGAGCCCGGGATGCCGAGCGAGAGCATCGGGATGGTGGCGCCATGCGCCGCGGCGTTGTTCGCCGACTCCGCCGCCGCGACGCCGTCGATCGCGCCGGTCCCGAACCTCTCGGGCGCAGGGCTGAACCGGCGCTCGGCCAGGTAGGCCAGCATCGAGGCAACCGAGGCGCCGGCCCCCGGCATGATGCCGACGAACAGCCCGATGATGCCGCCGCGCAGGATCGCAAGCCGGCAGGCCGCCCAGTCGGCGGCGCTGAGCCACATGTCGCGCAGCCGCGTGCGGATCGGCTCCGCCGCCTGGCTCCGCTCCAGCGAGGCGAGTACCTCGGCGATGCCGAACACCCCTATGGCGACCGGGATGAAGTCGATGCCCTCCAGCAGGAAGTCCTGGCCGAAGGTCAGCCGCGGCGCGCCGGTCATCGGATCGGCACCGACCAGGGCGATCATCAGGCCCAGCATGCCGGCCATCAGGGAGCGCAGCGGCGTGCCGCCAAGGCTGCCCACGGCGATGATGCCGAGCGCCGCCAGCAGGAAGTACTCCGGCGCATTGAAGCGGAGCGCGAAGCCGGCAAGCGCCGGCGTCACCAGGGCCACCGCCGCCACCGCCCCGATGCCCGCCAGGAACGACCCGATCGCCGCGATACTGAGGGCCGCCCCAGCCCGCCCGGAACGTGCCATGGCATGGCCGTCGACGGCCGTCATCACGCCCGAGGCCTCGCCAGGCACGTTGATCAGCACCGAGGTCAGCGTCCCGCCATACTGGCCGCCATACATGATGCCGGCCAGCATCATGATGGCGGTCGCCGGCGGCAGCCCGAAGGTCAGCGGAAGCAGCAGCGCCATGCCGGCGGCCGGGCCGAGGCCAGGCATGGCGCCGACGATTTGGCCGATCAGCACGCCGAGCAGGATGAAGCCGAGATTCTGCGGCTGCGCGGCCAGCGCGAAGCCCTGCAGCAGCAGATCGATCATGCGGGGGCGGACCTGTCGGGGGCTAGAACAAGCTGGGCGGCGGGAGCGCCACCTTGAGCCAATGCACGAAGATCAACTGCAACCCGAGCGCCACCAGAACGGCGGCGACCAGGCTGGGCAGAAGGCGCTGGCGCAGCACCAGCAGCAGCATCGCGAACACGAACAGCGCCACCATCGGCACCATGCCGACAAGAGGGCTTCCATAGGCCAGCACGACGAGCGCCAGCAGCGTGGCCGCGACCTGGCGGGCGCCGTAGCGGTCGGGCAGCGCCGTCGTGGCGGCATCGGTGCCACGCCACTGCGCGAGCAGCAGGAGCACGCCAAGCAGCGCGCCGATACCAGCGAGGATAACCGGGAAAAAGCGCGGCCCCGGCGTGATGCCGCGCCAGATGCGCAGCTCCGACGACCCGAAATAGACCACGCCGGCAAGCCCCAGCATGAACAGGGCGGGCAGCGCGGCGATAAGCGGGTGCGGCCGCGGCGGGGGCGCCACGCTCACCGTGCGGCAAGACCGATTCGCGTCAGGACCGTTCGGAAGGTCTGCTGCTCGCGCCGGAAATACTCGCCCGCCTCGGCCAGCGCGTAGAACCGCCCGGTGTTCATGCCGGAACGCAGGCTGGCCTGCCAGCGCTGCGTCTCGGTCGCCTTGAGGAAGCGGTCCGCCCACCAGGCGGCCACAGCGGGGTTGAGGCCGGGCGGGCCGCCGACACCCCAGAACTGCGAATAGACGACATTGAGGCCCTGCTCGCGCGCGGTCGGCACGGTGGCGAACCGCCCCTCCGGCTGGCGCGCCGCGGAAAGGATGGCCAGCGGCTTCGCGCGCCCGGCCTCGATCTGCTCAAGCCCCTCGGAGAGGGTCCCGAACAGAAGCTCGACATTGCCGCCCAGGAAGGTGGCGCGGGCCGCACCGCCGCTTTCATGGGGCACGTAGGTCAGGGTCACCCCGGCTGCCTCCTCGATGAGGCCGGTGGCGATGTGGTCGTTTCCGCCAGAGGCCCCGCCGGCCACCCGCACCCGGCCGGGCCGCGCCCGTGCCGCGGCCACCATGTCCTGGAGCGTGTTGAACGGACTGGCAGCGGTGGTCAGTAGCACCAGCTCGGACTGGATGAAGCCCGCGATCGGCGTGATGCGATCGATCACTGACGGCGTGCCCTGCACGATCGGCGTGGTGAACACCGGCGAGGCGAGGGTCAGCAGCGTGTTCTCGTTGCCGGGGCGGCCGAGCACGAAGTTGAAGGCATTGGCGTGGCCGGCGCCGCTGCGGTTCTGGATGACGATCGGGTTCTCGACGAGCCGTTCGTCGCGCATGATCTGGGCGATCAGGCGCATGATGACGTCCGGCGTGCCGCCCACGGCAGCGCCGACGGTGAACTCGATCGGCCCGACGGGCGCCCGCATCGCCTGTGCGCGGGCGGTTGCGGGCGAAAGCGCGCGCGCGCCGAGCGCCATCGCGCCACCGAGGACCAGCGCGCGCCGACCGGCTGAAAGCGAGCGGATTTCGTTCATTGACGTCTGCCCCCGTGGCCTGTTTCGGCCTTGATTCGGTCGAAAGTTATCATGCGCCCGCACGGTTCCGCCAGTGGTGTGTCTCGCATTGGGGGCCAGCGGTGCCGAACCGCCGTTGGCCCGTTTGCGCAGACGGTAAGCGAAGGATGTGCCCCGTTGTGCTGCTACACCACGCGACGGGACACGACCCTACCCCGTGGGGTAGCGTCCGCGGAGGTGGTGGAAATTCCGATTTCGATCGGGGTGTAGGGCTTGGGTGGCCATCGGACCTGGCGGCTAGGGTGGAGTTGCGACGCTCCCATCCCTGAACGACCGAGGACCCGATGACCGATGACAGACTGCCACTCGCCGAGCTGCTGGCGAAAGCAGGAGACAGTGACTTTCTTCGCAGCGTCGCCGAGGCGGTGCTGCAGATGCTGATGGAGGTCGATGTGGAGGGCCTGATCGGCGCCGGGCGACACGAGCGCACCGGCGAGCGGCTGAACTACCGCAACGGCTTCCGCGACCGGACGCTGGATACCCGGCTGGGATCGCTGCAGCTGCGGATCTCCAAGCTGCGGCAGGGCAGCTACTTCCCGCCCTTCCTGGAGCCGCGGAAGACGTCCGAGAAGGCGCTGGGTCTGTCCGGCATCTCGAAGTCCTCGGTCTCGAAGCTCTGCAAGGACATCGATGAGCGCGTCGGCGCGTTCCTCGTCCCGCCGTTGTCCGGCGAGTGGCCGTATCTCTGGCTCGACGCCACCTACCTCCGCCAGCACGAGGGCGGGCGCATCGTCTCTGTCGCGGCGATAATCGCTGTCGCCTGCGATGCCGAGGGACGGCGCGAGATCGTCGGCCTGCACATCGGCCCGTCCGAAGCGGAGACGTTCTGGGCCACCTTCCTAAAGAGCCTGGTGAGGCGCGGCCTGAAGGGCGTGAAGCTGGTCGTCTCCGATGCTCATGAAGGGCTGAAGGCGGCGATCGCCCGTGTGCTCGGCGCGACCTGGCAACGCTGCCGGGTACATTGGATGCGCAACGCGCTTGCCCATGTCGGCAAGGCCCAGCAGTCCATGGCCTCGGCCGCGCTGCGCCAGGCGTTCCTGCAGCCCGACCAGGCGAGTGCCCGGCAGACCTGGCGCCACGTCGCCGACCAACTCCGGCCCCGCTGGCCGAAGCTCGGCAAGCTGATGGACGACAGCGAGGACGACGTGCTGGCCTACATGGCGTTCCCGCCGCAGCACAGGACCAAGCTGCACTCGACGAACCCGCTGGAGCGATTGAACAAGGAGGTGAAGCGCCGCGCCGACGTGGTCGGCATCTTTCCCTCCGAAGCTTCCATCATCCGCCTGATCGGTGCCGGCCTGCTCGAGGCCAACGACGAATGGCAGATGCAGCACCGCTACATGGGCGTCGAGGCCATGGGCGAGATGCTCAACCCGCCACACCCCAACGAAACCCTGCAGCTTCCACCCAAAGC
>JBIIRI010000125.1:0-10684 GCA_044341625.1 Roseomonas sp. | reverse complement strand
GGGGAACAGCCATTCGGCTTCGCGGGGATCGCGGCCAAGGTCGCGCAACCCGGCCTCGAGCGCCGCGCGCGACCAGCCGAGGGCGGGGACATGGGGCAGGGCGGCGCGCAGCGCCTCGTCGCGGTCGTCGCTGCGTTCGATCATGGCGTCTTCTGCCCCTCATCCTGCGGGCGCGCGGCGGCAGCGGCCCGCGCCAGATCCTCGGTGAAGCCGAACCGGGTGAAATCGGTCATTCGCATCGGATAGAGCCGCCCGTCCAGGTGGTCCGCCTCATGCTGGATGACGCGGGCGGCGAGGCCGGCGGCTTCGCCATCCACCGGGCGCCCTTCGATGTCGACGCCGCGGAAGCGGATTCGCGCGGCGCGGGGTACGCAGCCGCGCAGGCCGGGGATGGACAGGCAGCCTTCCCAGCCTTCCTCCGTCTCCTCTCCCACCGCTTCGATCTCGGGGTTGATGAGCGCGATGACGTTGCCCGCGCCGCCGCGCCAGACGAACAGCCGCAGCGGCACATGCACCTGCGGCGCGGCGAGGCCGATTCCCTGGGCGTCCTCCATGGTCTCGGCCATGTCGGCGATCAGGCGCCGGATCTCGGGCGCGGTCGGGTCCGCCACCTTGTCGGCGGGGCGGATCAGGACGGGGTGGCCCATGCGGGCGATCTTCAGGATGGCCATGTCGGTCCGGGAGGCTACATTGCGTAAGGTAATGCGTCGGCGGGCTTTCGGGAGGCCTTCCTTCGGCGCGGCAATGCGTGCTAGACGCTTCGCTCCGATGTCGGGGGCGCCGAGGGAGACCTTGGGGCCTTGCCCGGCATTTGTCCGTTTTCCATGCGTTAAAATGCAACCAGGAGGTTGATCCGCGTGCAGGTCGTCGTCCGCGACAATAACATCGACCAGGCCCTGAAGGCGCTGAAGAAGAAGCTGCAGCGTGAGGGCGTGTTCCGTGAGATGAAGCTCCGTCGTCATTACGAGAAGCCGTCCGAGCGCCGCGCCCGTGAGGCCGCGGAAGCTGTGCGCCGCGCCCGCAAGGTGGAGCGCAAGCGCATGGAGCGCGAAGGCTTCTGAGGCCGCGCCCCGGCCGCTGGCCGGGGTTCGACGCCATATCGATCCAAGTGACCGCGGCGTGGGGGGAAGCCCCTGCGGACGCGGTTTCTTGCTGTCCGGGTCCCTGCAAAGCGGGTGCCAGCGGCCGCCCCACCCCCATGACCTCGATTCGGGCCAGGCCTCCCTTCGCGGGATGGCGGAGGCTTGCCCGCTGGCGCGATGCGCCAAGCCGCTGGCGCATCATCGCGCCTTGGCGTCAGGGCGGCCAATCAGCGCAATGTCTGGCCATGGGCGACGGCGAGGCAAAGCCGCGCAGCGGTTTCCGCCAGGCATTCGAAATCTGGTGCGGGAAGAGGTAGCGGGGGATCGGGCTGGCGCCGTAGGGCGCAAGAGGCTGGCGGCACGGCCCGGTCGCGCCATCCAGAGCATCCGGTGGGCGGGATGACCCCCGCCCACCGGTGACACAAGCTACCGCTGCAGGGCCTGCACGATTTCCTGCGTGACCTTCTTCGCGTCGCCGAACAGCATCATCGTGTTCGGACGGAAGAACAGCTCGTTCTCCACGCCGGCATAGCCGCTGGCCATGCCGCGCTTGATGAAGAACACCGTCTTCGCCTTCTCCACGTCGAGGATCGGCATGCCGTAGATCGCGGACGACTTGTCCGTCTTCGCGGCCGGGTTGGTCACGTCATTGGCGCCGATCACGAAGGCGACGTCCGCATCCGCGAATTCGGCGTTGATCTCCTCCAGCTCATGCACCTCGTCGTAAGGCACATTCGCCTCGGCCAGCAGGACGTTCATGTGGCCGGGCATGCGGCCCGCGACAGGGTGGATCGCGTAGGAAATCTCGGCCCCTTCCTTCTTCAGAAGGTCCGCCATCTCGCGCAGCACCTGCTGGGCCTGCGCCACCGCCATGCCGTAGCCGGGCACGATGATGATCTTCTGCGCGTTCTTCATCATGTAGGCCGCGTCCTCGGGCGAGCCCGACTTCACAGGCGCCCGGTCCGCCGCGCTGCCGCCCGCCGCCGCCGCGCCGCCTTCGCTGCCGAAGCCGCCGAGGAGGACGTTGATGATCGAGCGGTTCATGCCCTTGCACATGATGTAGGACAGGATGGCGCCCGAAGCGCCGACCAGCGCGCCGGTCACGATCAGCAGCAGGTTGCCGATGGTGAAGCCGATGCCCGCCGCCGCCCAGCCCGAATAGCTGTTCAGCATCGAGACGACGACCGGCATGTCCGCCCCGCCGATCGGCACGATCAGCAGGAAGCCGAGCGCGAAGGACAGCAGCGCGATCAGCCAGAACAGCACCTGCGACCCGGTGGCGCAGAAGGCGATGATCAGCACCAGCAGCAGCACGCCGAGGCCGGCGTTCAGCATGTGCTGGCCCTTGAAGAGCAGCGGCGCGCCGGACATGCGCCCCGCGAGCTTCAGGAACGCGATGACGGAGCCAGAGAAGGTGATGGCGCCGATCGCAAGGCCGAGCGACATCTCGATCAGCGACGCGACCTTGATGTTCCCCGGCACGCCGATGCCGAAGGCGTCAGGCGCGTAGAAGGCGGCCGCCGCGACGAAGACCGCCGCCATGCCGACCAGGGAGTGGAAGGCCGCGACCAGCTGCGGCAGCGCCGTCATCTGGATGCGCTGGGCGACGATGGTCCCGATGGTCCCGCCGATGGCGAGGCCCGCGATCACGATGACGATCCCGCCGATCCCCATGCCCGGCTTCAGCAGCGTCGCCGCGATGGCGATGCCCATGCCGATCATGCCGAGCAGGTTGCCCCGGCGGCTGGTCTCAGGGTGCGACAGGCCGCGCAGCGCGAGGATGAAGAGGACGGAGGCGACGAGATACGCCAGCGTCGAGAAGGTCTGTGCCATGGCTCAGCTGCCCTTCTTCTTGAACATCGCGAGCATGCGCCGGGTGACCATGAAGCCGCCGGCGATGTTCACGGCCGCCAGCGTCACGGCCAGGAAGCCGAAGGTCTTGGCGGCGATGCTGTCGGACAGCCCGGTCGCCAGGATGGCGCCCACCACGATCACCGAGGAGATCGCGTTGGTCAGGCCCATCAGCGGCGAATGCAGCGCGGGCGTCACGCCCCACACCACGTAATAGCCGACGAAGCAGGCCATGAGGAAAATGGTGAGCAGGAGCAGGAAGGGCTCCGCCGCCGCGGCGACGGGCGCCGCCGCCTCGGCAAGCTGGCGCGCCTGGTTGGCGAGCAGCGCCGCGCGGTCGGACAGGGCCGCCGCTTCATTGGCGATCTGCTGGGGTGTCATCGCTCTGTGCTCCTCAGCCGGCTGCCAGGGATGGGTGGACAACAGCGCCGCCACGGGTCAGCGCGACGCCCTTCACGATCTCGTCGTCCTCGACCAGCTTCGGCTTCTTGCCGTCCTTGTCCCAGAAGGTGGTCAGGAAGGTGAGCAGGTTGCGCGCATAGAGCGCGGAGGACGCGCCGGCGATGCGGCCCGGCCAGTTGGAATAGCCGAGCACCTTCACGCCATTGGCGGTGGTGATCGCCTCGCCCGGCTTGGTCGCCGCGACATTGCCACCGGCATCGGAGGCGATGTCCACGATCACGCTGCCCGGCTTCATCGAGGCGACCATCGCTTCCGTCACCAGCGTCGGCGCCTTGCGGCCCTGCACCAGCGCGGTGGTGACCACGATGTCCTGCTTGGCGATGTGGGCGGCGACCACCTCGGCCTGCTTGGCGTAGAATTCGGCCGATAGCTGCTTGGCGTAGCCGCCCGAGGTCTGGGCCGCCTTGCTCTCCTCGTCCTCATAGCCGACGAAGGACGCGCCGAGGGACTTGATCTCCTCCTTCGCCGCCGGGCGCACATCGGTCGCGGACACACGGCCGCCGAGGCGCCGGGCGGTCGCGATGGCCTGCAGACCGGCGACGCCCGCACCCATGATGAAGACATTCGCGGCCGGGATGGTGCCGGCGGCGGTCATCAGCATGGGGAAGCCGCGATCATAGGTCGTCGCCGCCTCGATCACCGCGCGGTAGCCCGCGAGGTTGGCCTGGGAGGACAGGACGTCCATCGACTGCGCGCGGGTGATGCGCGGTAGCATTTCCATCGCGCAGGCATCGATGCCGAGCTGCGCATAGGTCGCCGCCATGGCCTTGTCCGCCTGCAGCGTGCCGATCAGCAGCGCGCCGCGCGGGATCAGGGCCAGCTCGTCCACCGCGCCTTCGCCCGCGCCGAGCGGCGCGCGCACCTTCAGCACGATCCCCGCCCCGGCCAGCGCCGCGGCGGCATCCGCCGCGATCTCCGCGCCGGCGTCCTTGAACAGCGCGTCGGGGATGCCCGAGGCGAGCCCGGCGCCGGTTTCCACCGCAACGGTGCAGCCAAGCGCCTGAAGTTTCTTCACCGTCTCCGGCGTCGCGGCAACTCGTGTTTCCGCCGCGCGCCGTTCGCGCAGGACCGCTACCCGCATGCCAATAGATCCCCCGGTTGAGGCTGAGGGGCGCGATATGACGTTCAAACCCGCCTCTGACAAGGCAAGGGATGGCGAAAGGCTTCCCGCGACCTCATCTGCCGGTCTTGGGTCCTGGCCGCCGACAGGGGCATGCGATGCTGTTCAGGGATTTCCCCGACGGGTCCTGGCTCGCCATCAGCCAGCCGATGCACGCCCTGGTTTCGGGCCAGATGTTGCGCGAATGGGGCAGGCCCCCCTTCCTGCGGCCCGACCCGTTCGAGGAGGTGGCGACCGCCTGCGCCCAGCACGATGTCGCCTGGATGGGCTGGGAAGCCGCCCCCGGCTTCGATCCCGCCACCGGCCGCCCGACGCTGTTCCGCGACCTCGGTGCGCGGGTCCATGCGCCGATGTGGGCCGAGGGGGTGGACCGCGCCATCGCCGCCTGGGGCCCCTGGGTCGGGCTGCTGGTGAGCCGCCATGGCGCGCGGATCTACGCCGCCTACCAGGATCGCCACCGCGCATCCGCGGCGGATGCCGATGCCGAGGCCGTGGCGGCCTATCAGCGCGACCAGGCCGCGCTGTGGGCCCGGCTGATGGCGGCGGTCGGTGCCAGCGACCGGCAAGTGGAAGATGCGGCCGCCCTGGTCGCGGTGACGGATGCGCTGAGCCTTGCCGTCTGCGGCGGGGTCGTTACGCTCGGTTGGACCGCGCAGGCGCCCCTGGCCGGCGGGGGGACGGTGCCGTTGCGGCTGGAGGAGGGGGAGGGCGTGATGACCGTCGATCCCTGGCCCTTCCTGGGCGATGAGGTCGCCTTGCGCTGGACCGCGCGGCGTTTCGCGCCGGGGACCCGCTTCGCGGATGCGGCGGCGATGCGCGCCGGGCTCGCGGCGGCCCCCATTGTGCCGGTCACGGCCCGGCTCCTGCCCCGGTAGGCGGCATGTCGCGCATCTTCGACGCCGTGGCGGCGCTGCGCCGCCGGCTCGGCCCTGGCGGGCGGCAGGTGGTGAACCGGCTGCTGTATGAGGCGATCTACAGCGTCCCGGCGATCACCCGGCTCGGCTTCTTCAATGGCGGGCACCACCCGCCGCCGCCCGGCATGCTGGATGTGCCGGCGCTGGCGGAAGCGCGGCTGGAAGCGGCGCTGTACGACATGGCGCTGCGGGTCCATCCCGGCCCGCTCGATCCGCCGCCGGCGCGGATCCTGGATATCGGCTGCGGGCTGGGGGGCGGGTTGCTCTACGCGGCGGCGCTGTTTCCGGGGGCGGCGCTGACGGGGGTGGACCAGTCCTGGCGCGCCGTGGCGGGCGCGCGGCGGCGGCTGGCGGCGGCGGGCGTCGGCGCCGCGATCCGCCGGGCCGGCGGGGCGCGGTTGTCCTTCGCCGATGCGTCCTTCGACCTGATCGCCGGGATCGGGTCCGCCACCTATGTCGGCTGTCCGGAGTTCCTGCGGGAAGCGTCCCGGCTGCTGGCGCCGGGGGGCGTGCTGACCATCACCGCCGGCACCTCCTTCAACCGGGTGGAGGCGACGCGGGACAGGCTCGCGGGGCTGGCCGCCGCCAGCGGGCTGGAACTTCGGCGGTTCGAGGACATGACCGGCCCCTGCTTCGCGGCCCTTCAGTTGCAGGCGGCGCGCAACGCGGCGCTGATCGCGCGGCTACCGGGGGTGCTGCGCGGCTATGCGGCGGAATGGGCGGTGCTACCGGGCAGCCGGCGCCACGGCCTGTACCTGTCGGGGGAGAAGGCCGAGTTCGGCGCTGTCTTCGCTAAGACGCGGTAGTCGCGCAGCGCCGCCGCTTCAGGCGGCGGTCGGCGTGCGGAGCCGCATCTCCGCCGCCACCAGCGCCCGGGCCTGGTCGGCCGGGACGGGGCGGCCGAGATGCCAGCCCTGGCCACGTTCGCAGCCCAGCGCCAGCAGGCGCTGCGCCTGTTCCTCCGTCTCGATCCCCTCCGCCACCACCGCCATGCCGAGGCCCTGGCCGAGGGAGAGGATCGCGTTCACCACCGCGCCGACCCGCGGATCGGCGCCGAGGTCGCGCAGGAAGCCGCGATCCATCTTGATCTGGTCGAAGGGAAAGCGCCGGAGATAAGCGAGGCTCGACCAGCCGGTCCCGAAATCATCGAGGGAGATCGACACGCCGAGATCCTGCAGCCCGCCCAGCACCCCCGCCGAGTGCTGGTCTTCCTGCAGCAGCAGGCTCTCGGTCACTTCCAGTTCCAGCCGGTGCGGCGGCAAGCCGCTGTCGGCCAGGGCGCAGGCGACCGTGGCGAGCAGGCCATCCGCCCGCACCTGCGCGGCCGAGAGGTTGACCGCGACCTTCAGCCCGCCCGGCCAGGTCGCGGCCTCGGCCGTCGCGGCGCGCAGCACCCAGGCGCCGAGCGGCACGATCAGCCCGCTCGCCTCCGCCAGCGGGATGAAGTCGTCGGGCGTGATCATCCCGCGTTCGGGGTGGGGCCAGCGGACCAGGGCCTCGAAGCCGATCAGGGCCCGGTCCGACAGGCGCCGCTGGGGCTGCCAGTGCAGCGTCAGCGCGCCGGCCGCGATGGCTTCCCGCAATTCGCGCTCCAGCCGGCGGCGGTCGCGCAGCGCCGCTTCCTGGTTGGGGGCGAAGCAATGGATGCTGGGCACCGGCGCGGCGCGGGCGGCGGTCAGCGCATCCTCGGCGCGCGCCAGCAGCAGCCCGGCCTCGTCCCCGTCTTCGGGCGCGATGGCGATGCCGATATCGGCCGTCAGCGTCGGGCCCGCGCCGTCGATCGGCAGGGGCGGGGCCAGGGCGACGACGATGCGCTCGGCCAGTTGCAGGGCGCCGGCCGGGTCCTGCAGCGCGGTCTGCACCACGGCGAAGCGATCCGCGCCGAGGCGGGCCACGATATCCTCACGCCGGACAGCTTCGCGCAGCCGCGCGGCGACCAGCCGCAGCGCCAGGTCGCCGCCGGCGCGGCCCAGCGTTTCGTTGACCTCCCGGAAATGCCGCAGGTCGAGCACCAGGACCCCGCTTTTCCAGCCATGGCGGCGGGCCATGGCCAGCGTGCCGTCCAGGCGTTCGCGAAAGCCGGCATGGGCGGGCAGGCCTGTCAGCGCGTCGCGGGTCTGCGGCGCCTCTGTCCGCGCCGCCGCGAGCCGGCGCGAGAGGGCGACGGCCAGCAGCACGAACAGCGCCGACCCCACGGCCGCCATCGCCAAGGCTGTCAGCGGGACGTCGGCGGCCTGTTGCCGCGCGATCAGCCAGAAGGTCGCGCCGGCCAGCACAAGGGCGGCGAGCCCCGCGAGCGCAGGCAGGGTCTTCTCGGCGAGCGAGGATCGGACAGGGCCGGCCATGGTCGGCACGATGCCACGCGGACGGTAAACCCAGGGTTGAAGAATTGTTATATCACTCGCTTTCACCCTGGATTTGCCGCTCGCCCCATGGCTGGGCTATCCGGTGCGCCCCTGACGCGACCGACGGAGCCCCCTGGCCATGGCCGGCCATTCCCACGCCAAGAACGTGATGCACCGCAAGCAGGCGCAGGGTGCCAAGCGCGCCCGCGCCTATGGCAAGCTGATCCGCGAAATCACCGTCTCCGCCAAGACCGGCATGCCCGACCCGGCCCACAACCCGCGGCTCCGCGCGGCGGTGAAGGCGGCGCTGGTCGCCAACATGACCCGCGACACCATCGACCGCGCCATCAAGCGCGTCGCCCAGGGCGCGGCCGGGGAGAATTACGAGGAAGTCCGGTATGAGGGCTACGGCCCGCACGGGATCGCGGTGATCGTCGAGGCGCTGACCGACAACCGCAACCGCACCGGCGGCGACCTGCGATCCATCTTCGCCAAGGGTGGCGGCGCGCTGGGGGAGACCAATTCGGTCGCCTTCCAGTTCGAGCGGAAGGGCGTCCTCCGCTACGCCGCCTCGGTGGCCAGCGCGGATGCGATGCTGGAAGCGGCGATCGAGGCCGGCGCCGAGGATGCCGAAAGCGGCGAGGAGGGCCATGAAGTCTCCACCTCGGTCGAGGATTTCGCCACCGTGCGCGACGCGCTCGAGGCCCGCTTCGGCACCGCGGAAGCCGCGCGGCTGGAATGGTGGCCCTCTACCATGCTGGGGCTGGATGCGGAGAAGGCGGCGGAGGTGATGAAGCTGCTCGATGCGCTCGACGACCACGACGATGTGCAGCAGGTCTATGCGAACCTTGAGGCCGATGAGGCGGCGATGGACGCGCTGACGGCGTAGGGCTGCTTCGGAACCCCGCGGCGCGGTGCCGTGGGGCGCGCGCCGTCCCGTCAGCCGATGGGCGGCGCCTTGGCCCAGTCGTAGCCGCGTCGGCCCAGCGCCTCCCCGTAGTCGTAGAGTTCCCGCATGTAGCTCTGCTCGAAGGGCTCGGTGTAGACCCCGGTGAAATCGGGGCGGATGAAGGCGAGGTTGTAGTCGATCTCGTCCCGCTGGGTGGTGAAGTACATCCGCACCACGTCGTTGAACCCGCTCGCGGCCGTCATGGTGGACACGGCGCGGCTGGCGATGCTGATGGCACGCCGGTCCACCGCCGCCCATTCCGCATCGAGCCGGCCGTTGCGGATGATCCAGGCCCGCGCCGGCGCGATTCTCTGGTGGTGCGCCAGCCTCTCGCGCCGCTGGCGCGTGACCGAGGGGGGATAGAGAAAGGCCTGCACGAAGGTGCCGCCATCCACATGCATCTCCTGGTGCGGCCGGCCGTCGATGGTCACGTCGAACATCACCGGCGGGAAGGCGCCGGGGATCGCGGCGGAGGCGAGCAGGATCCGGTGGATCGTGTCCAGCGCGCGCGGATGCCCGCTTTTCGCGATGGCGCCGATGTTCCAGATCACCGGCACTTGGGCGTCGAGGTCCGTGCTCGCGATCAGCAGCAGCCGCCCTTCGTCATAGGCGCGCGCGATGGCCGCCAGCATCGCCTCGTCGAGGTATTCCGCGATGGTCGCGAAGAGCGGCGCGGTGTCGGCCAGGCCGTCGTCGAAGATCGCCGCCGTCAGCCAGCGCCGGATCAGCACCCGTTCGGGCGAGATCTCGGTGTAGACGCGGCGCAGCGCGGCGTCCTGGCTCGGTCCGACAAAGGCGAAGGGCGCGGTCAAGGCGCCGGTGGACACACCGGTGACGAGGTCGAAGACCGGGCGGGTGCCATGCCGGGTCCAGCCATTCAGCAGCCCCGCCCCGAAGGCACCGTTTTCCCCACCGCCCGAGATCGCCAGCATGTCGAGGGTGGGCAGGATGGCGGTGGGCCGGAGGCCGAGATTGCGGCGCTGGCGGTCGTGCGCCGCGACGAATTCGCGCTCGATCGCCGCCTGATCCTCGGGCAGCGCCGTGCGGAAGCGTTCGTTCGGCAGGCCGAGCACCGTCGCGCGGCCCGATTGGCCGCGCGGCACCGCCGGCAGCCGGGGCGGGATGGCGCAGGCCGGCAGCGCGGCGCCGAGCGACAGTCCCGCCGCGGCCCGGAACAGGGATCGCCGGCCAGTCGTGGGGTGGGGCCGGACAGGGGCCTGATGGCGGGGCACGCGCATGGGGAGGGCAGGACCACGAAAGGAACGATGCTGCAATGCAACTTAGCGGGACTGGCTGCTCAAGGCGAGCGGGCCTGCCCTTTGGCCGCCTTGTCGCGCTATGCAGATTTATGGCGCCGGCCCCGATTCGCATCCTCGGCCTCGATCCCGGCCTCCAGCACACCGGCTGGGGGATGGTGGAGCATGACGGCTTCCGGCTGCGCTTCCTGGGCGACGGCGTGATCTCCACCACGCCGAAGGAGGAACTCCCCGAACGCCTGCTGGTGCTGCACCGCGGGCTGGCGGAGGTGATCGCGGCCTGGACGCCCGATGAAGCGGCGGTGGAGCACACCTATGTGGCGCGCAACCCCGAAAGCGCGCTGAAGCTGGGCCAGGCGCGCGGGGTGGTGCTGCTGGCCCCGGCCCTGGCAGGGCTGGTGGTGCGGGAGTACGGCGCGATGGAAGTGAAGCGCGCGGTGGTCGGTAACGGCCATGCGGCGAAGGAACAGGTGCAGGCGATGGTGCGGCAATTGCTGCCCGGCGTGACCTTCAAGCGGGCCGATGCGGCGGATGCGCTGGCGATTGCGATCTGCCACGCGCATCACCGCGCGACCCGCAACGCCTATTCCGCCGCGGTCGCGAGGGCGGGCGCATGATCGAGCCAGCGCGCGCCCGGCGTCTGAGGGCCGAAAGCAGAGCGGCTGGCTTTGCCAGCCGAGCGGCCGAATGGCCGCCGCGGCCGGT
>JBIIRI010000124.1:0-10688 GCA_044341625.1 Roseomonas sp. | reverse complement strand
CCATGCGTCGAGGCGAGCATCACCACGGCGCCCGCCCGCGCCGCCGCGATGCAGCGCCGGGCATAGGCGGTCGTGAGGAAGTAGGTCCCCTTCAGGTTCACATCCATCACGGCGTCATACTCGTCCCAGCCGAAGTCGATGGCGGGGCGGTTCAGCGTGAAGGCGGCGTTGTTCACCAGCAGGTCGAGCGGCCCGAGCGCGGCGGCGGCATCCAGCGCAGCCTCGATGGAGTCCTGCCGGCGCAGGTCGAGCGCGACCGGCAGCACGCGCGCCCCTTCGGCCGTGGCCTCATCCACCGTTGTCTTGAGCAACCCCGTCTCAAGGTCCGTCACGGCGAGATCGTAGCCGTGCCGCGCCAGGTCCCGCGCGATAGCTCGGCCGAGCCCGTCGCCGGCACCGGTAACCAGGGCGATACGACGGCTCATGTAGTCTTCGCCTGTTGGATCGCGCGCCAGACGCTCTCCGCCGTGGCCGGCATGTCCAGATGCGTCACGCCGAGCGGGCGCAGCGCATCGACCAGTGCGTTGATGACACAGGCCAGCGCCCCCACCGTGCCGGCCTCCCCCGCACCCTTGGCGCCGAGCGGGTTCAACGCGGTGGGAACCTCGTTGCTCTTGCAGGCGATGGCGGGCAGGTCCAGCGCGCGCGGCATCTGGTAGTCCATGAAGGACCCCGACAGCAGCTGCCCGCCTTCCGCATCGAAGCGGATCGCCTCACCCATGATTTGGCCGACGCCCTGCGCGACGCCGCCATGGATCTGGCCCTTGACCAGCTTCGGGTTGATGACGCGCCCGACATCGTCGACGACGACGTAGCGCGTCAGCGTCCAGGCGCCGGTTTCGGTGTCCACCTCCACCTCGCAGGTGTGGCAGCCATTGGGGAAGGTCGCGGCATCCGGCGCGACGATTGCCTTCTCCGACAGGCCGAGCCCGCCGATCCGCGCGGGTGGCAGGCTGAAGGCCAGCCGCGCCACCTCGCGCATCGACAGGCGCCGATCCGTGCCAGTCACGCAAAAGCCATCGGGTCCGAAGGCGATATCCGCCTCGGCGCATTCCAGGCGCTGCGCGGCAATGCGCTTGCCGCGTGCGACGATGCCCTCGGCCGCGCGCGACAAGGCGGCGCCGGCGGCGACGACCGAACGCGATCCGAAGGTGCCCGTGCCGTGCTCGATCTGCTCGGTGTCGCCCAGGCGGATGCGGATCGCATCCGGCGTCAGCGCCAGCATGTCGGCGGCGATCTGCGCGAAGGTCGTGATGTGGCCCTGGCCCTGGGAATGGACGCCGAGCGTGATGGTGGCGGCGCCCGTGGAATCGAAGGTGATGTCGGCGCTTTCGGTCAGGCAGCCGGTGATCGGGCCGTTGGCGATCTCGATGGCATTGGCCATGCCGAAGCCGAGCAGCCTGTCACGCGCCTGGGCCGCCGCGCGCCGCGCTGGCAGTCCGGGCAGCTGCGCGAGATGCAGCGCGTCATCCATGTTGCGCTCGAATTCGCCGGAATCGTAGGTGAACATGAAGCCGGTGTTCCACGGCATCTGCTCCGGCCCGATCAGGTTGCGTCGGCGCAGCTCGGCCGGATCGAGCCCCATCCGGGCCGCCGCCAGGTCAATCGCGCGTTCGATGGCATAGGTCGCTTCCGGCCGTCCGGCACCGCGATAGGGTGAGGTCGGCTGCGTGTGCGTGAAGACGCCGCGTACCCGAGCATGGACGCGACGGCAGCGATATACGCCCGACAAGCCGCCGAGATTGTTCACTGGCACATGCGTGCCGTTCCAGGACAGGTAGGCGCCCAGGTTGGAATCGCATTCATAGAGCAGCGCCTGGAAGATGCCGTTCTCATCCAGGCCGAGCGTGACCGTCGCCTGCATGTCGCGGGCGTGATGGTCGCCGAGGAAGGCCTCACTGCGATCCGCCACCCACAGCACCTCGCGCCCGATCCGCCGCGCGGCGACCAGCGCCAGCCCGAATTCGGGGAAGGGCGATTCCTTCAGGCCGAAGGCGCCCCCGACATCCGGCGAGATGACGCGCAGCTGGTGGCCCGGAATGCCAAGAATGCGGTCGGCATATTCCTCGCGCAGGTAGTGCGGGTTCTGCAGCGGCGCGACCAGCGTGTAGCGTTCTTCCGCCGCATCCCAGCGGGCGAGCGCCGCGCGGGTTTCCATCGGTGCGGCGGTGACGCGGCTGATGGGGTAGCTCAGCGTCACGCGATGCGCCGCATCTTCCAGCGCCGCCAGGACCGTTGAGCGGTCGCCGACATCCTGCGTGAAGCAGATATTGCCCGGTGCCTCGGCCCAGACGGTCGGCGCGCCTTGCTGCACGGCGGCGCGCAGATCGGTCACCGCCGGCAGCGGTTCCCAGTCGATGACGATGGCCTCCGCCGCGTCCTTCGCCTGGGCCAGCGTATCGGCCACCACCGCCGCGACCGCATCACCGACGAAGCACGCGCGGCCCACCGACAACGACCGATAGGGCGGCACGAAGTTCGGCGACCCATCCGGCGCCGTGCGCCGGATCTTCGAAGTGAAGCAGCCCAGCCGCGCGATGTCGGGATCGTCCGGCGTCAGCACCAGCCGCACGCCCGGCATCCGCGCGGCGGCCGTGACATCGAAGCCGCGGATGCGCGCCGCCGCATGCGGCGAACGCAGCACCACAAGTCGGCACGCATCCGCCGCCGCGAGGTCCGCCGTGTAGCGGCCAAGCCCGGTGAGCAGCCGGCGATCTTCCGTGCGGGGAAGGGATTGTCCGACGAAGCGCCAGCTGCCCAAGGCGACTACTCCACGCGCCCGATGCGGTTCACCACCGCAGTCACGCGCTGCCGATCGGCCGCGAGGAAGTCAGCGAAGGCCTGGCCCTCACGATGGTCGAGCACAAGGCCGGCGCCCTCAAGCTGCCGCAGCATCTCAGGGTCGCGGGTGGTGGCGACGACAGCTTGCCGCAGCCGCGCCTGGATCGCGGCATCGGTGCCGGCCTGGGTGAAGAAGCCGACCCAGAGATAGAACTCCACCCCAGCGAAGCCGAGCTCGATGCCGGTCGGGACATCAGGTAGCAGCGCGACGCGGCGTGCGCCGGTGTTGACCAGCGCGCGCATCTGCCCCTGGCGGATATAGGGCGCAACGACAGCGGGCGTGCTGGCGGTGGCCGCGACATGGCCGCCGAGCACCGCTGCAATGGCCGGCCCGCCGCCCGAGAAGGGCACGTGGTTCAGCTGGAAATTGCCGGCCTGCGCCAGCATCTCAAAGGGAATGTGCACGGCGCTGTAGGGACCGGAGGAGCCATAGGCGATCTGCCCCGGGCGACGGCGTGCATCCTCGGCGAATTCCAGCCAGGTACGCCACGGCGCATCGGCCTTCACCACGATGACCAGCGGGTCGGCCGTTAGCAGCGCGACGGGGGCCAGCGTGGCGGGATCGAAGCTGGGCGGGCGATTGAACAGCGCATCCGCCGGCGGGATCGAGGAATAGGAGACATGCGCGATCACGCCGGTATAGCCATCGGGGCGCGCCTGCGCGCCGGCATTCATGCCCAATGCGCCGCCCGCGCCGCCGCGATTCTGCAGCACGACGGATTGGCCCCAATGCCGTTGCAGCGCGGCGCCGAAGGGCCTGGCGATGAGGTCCGTCGCGCCGCCCGGCGGGAAGGGCACGATGATGTTGACGGCGCGCGACGGGAAGTCGCCCTGCGCGAAAGCCGGTGCCGCCGCGGCGGCGAGGGGAAGGGACAGCGCCGCGCGGCGCGAAAGCCTGATGGTCATGGTATCAAATCGCCTTCTTCAGACCCTGCACCTGGCCGCTCGCATCGCGCGAGACGCCCATCGCCGCCGCGGCCGCCAGGATACCCGGCTCCCACGCCACCTTGCCCGCATCCGGCCCGCCGATGATGGTGAGCAGGGTTCCCTTGCCTTCGCCGACATAGCGGAAGCCGCGATAGACACCGACGGGGACGTGGATGCAGTCGAAGGGCTGCAAAACGATCTCCTTCTCGCCGTCATCGGTCTTCCAGTAGACGGACCAGGGACCGACGAGGGGCATGAAGACCTCTTCCGTCGTGTGCGAATGCAGCGCCGCGCCGTTGCCGTGCTCGGCCTGGATCATGCCGAGGTTGAAGCCGGTCGCCGGCAGCGGGATGTTCGGCTTCAGGTCGGGGATGTCATTGCGCTCGACCACGCCCATGCCGACCAGGTTGATCTTGAAGCGCCGGCTACCCGGTAGCTTCGAATCCACGAAGGCTTCCTCGGATCCGCGCAGAGTGGCGAAGCGCGCGACGAAGCGCTCCATCTCTGCCACGGATACGTTGTCGGGATCGGCGACGGCGCCCATCTGCTGCATCTCCTCCAAGATCGGCCTTGAGGCCTTATCGTGGTTTGAACGCTGCGCCGCTGCGAGGCCCTCGTCAACGCGGTGTCGCACCCCTCGTGAAAACGAAGCGAGTCGATTGCGGAACGCAAGGGAAGGTGCGGCCCAACGGGGCGGCGCCTGCCCTTGCGCGTTACGGGAAGGTCAGGCGCCTTCGGCCCAACGCCGCTCGAAGGCGTGGACGTCGGGGAAGCCCAGGATGTCCGTCAGCTTCTTGAAGTCGAAGACCGGCACCGGCGCATCGAGGCTGCTGCCCGTCGTCGCCAGATGCCGGTACATCTGGTCCAGCGTCGCGGCGGTGGAGAGGAAGCCGGCGGCAGGATAGATCGCCACCTGGAAGCCGAGTTCGGCAAGGCGCGCGCGCGGCAGGATCGGCGTCCGGCCGCCTTCGACCATGTTCGCCAGCAGCGGCTGGTGGAAGGCGCGGCCGATCGCCTCCATCTCCGCCTCGCTTTCGGGGCTTTCGACGAACAGGATATCGGCGCCGGCCTTCGCGAAGGCCTCCGCGCGGCGCAGCGCCTCATCAAGGCCCAGTGTGGTGCGGGAATCGGTGCGCGCGATGATCAGAAAGTCGGCCGAGGAACGGCTATCCGCCGCGACCTCAATCTTGCGGACCATGTCGGCCAGCGGGATCACGCGGCGGCCGGGGGTGTGGCCGCACTTCTTGGGGAATTCCTGGTCTTCCAACTGGATCGCCGCGATACCCGCTGCTTCGTAGCCGCGCACGGTGTGGCGCACATTCAGCAGGCCACCATAGCCGGTATCAGCATCGGCGATGACGGGTGCCTTGGAGAATTCGGCGATGCGGCGCGCGCGATCCAGCATCTCGGTGTAGGTCGCGAGCCCCGCATCCGGCAGGCCGAGCGCGGAGGCGACAACGCCGAAGCCCGTCATGTAGGTCGCTTCGGCGCCGTGCTGGTTGAGGATGTGGGTCGAGATCAGGTCGAAGACGCCGGGCGCGACAAGGCACTTGCCGCGGGCGAGAAGGGGCTTGAGTGACTGACGGGGCATCTTGGCTTTCTCCGGGACGGTAAACGTCCAGTAATGTCTTGCGGTGGGCTGCTGGGTTGCATACAAACCTCTGATCGATGCATGGCGCAAGAGGGGCGGTGATGCCTCCGTGCCGGGCGGGAGAGGTGATGGCGACTGCCTGGGAACAGGCCTATCTGACGCTGCGGCGGAGGCTGGCGGACGGAACCTATCCGCCCGGCTCCCGTCTGCGCGAGGAAGATCTCGCCGCGCAGCTTGGCGTCAGCCGCACGCCCGTGCGTGAAGCGCTGCGGCGCCTCGACGCGGAGGGCTGGCTGCGCGTCGTGCCGAACCAGGGCGCCTTCGCAGCCGAGTGGTCGGATGCGGATATCGAGGAGGTCTACGACCTTCGCGCGGTGCTCGAGAGTCATGCGGCGGAGCATGCTGCCGTTGCGGTCGACCGGCGGCTGGTGGCCGTCATGGAAGCCGCCTGCGAACAGGCGGAATCGGCGCTGCCCGCCGACAGCCAGGCCGCCGTCGAGGCGATCTCCGACGCCAATGTCCGTTTCCATCGCGCGCTGTGGGAGATGAGCGGCCAGGCGCGCTGCAGTGCCATCCTGTCCAGCCTCGCCGTGCCGCCGATGGCGCTGCGGAACTTCCGCAATTTCGATGCCGCGGGACTGCGTCGCAGCATGGACCAGCATCGGGAGATGATCGCCGCGATCGTGGCCGGCGACGCGGCATGGGCGTCGGCCGTGATGCGCGCGCATGTCCAGGCGGGCAGGGCCGTCTTCCGCGCGGCCACGGCCCGCGAGCGTCGCGGCAGGCATGCCGCATGATGGACAGCTTGCATACCGCTTGCATACAAAATGGCCCGCCGAGCTTGGCCGATGCGCTGGCCGGCCTCCAAAGCGGCGCGCTGAGCGCGCCGCGGCTGGTTGAGGATTGCCTCGCCCGCATCGCCGCGCGGGACGGCGCCCTGCATGCCTTCCTGCATCTGGATGCGGAGGGCGCGCGCGGCGCCGCGACAACGCCTGCGGCAGGCGCGCTCTCGGGCATCCCCTGGGCGATCAAGGACACATTCGACGCGGCGGGCCTGCCCGCCACCGCCAATTCGCGCTTCCGCGCGGGGCGCGTTGCGACGCGGGACGCGGCGCTGGTGCATGCGCTGCGCGGCACCGGCGCGGTGCTTCTCGGGAAGCTTGCCACCTGGGAATACGGGACGGGCACGGGCGCCGAGCATTTCGACCTGCCGGCTCCGCCTGCCCGCAATCCTTGGGACACCAGCCGCTTCACGGGCGGGTCTTCGACCGGTGCAGGTGTCGCGGTCGCGACGGGAATGGCGTTGTTCGCCATCGGGTCCGACACGACAGGTTCGGTTCGCCTGCCCGCGGCCGCGACGGGCTGCTGCGGCGTCGTGGCGACGCCGGGGTTGCTGCCACTTTCCGGTGCGTTGCCCAACACCTTCTCGCTGGATCGCCCGGGCCCGATTGCCTGGACGGCGGAGGACATCGCCATCGTACTCGATGCGCTGCACGGATCGGCGCTGCGGAAGGCCGGCGCCGCCGGGCTTCAAGGTTTGCGTGTCGGCGTGCTGCGCGATCCCGGCCCTGGCTTCCACGCGCCGGATGCGGAGATGGCTGCGGCGCTGGAGGACGGGCTTTCCGTTCTGTCCCGCCTTGGCGCGCGCATCGAGGACGCGGCGCTGCCATGGCCCGCTTCGGCGTGCCTGGATGCGGCGCGCCTGATCGGCGCTGCCGAATCCGCCGCGATCCATGAGAAGGAATTGCGCGAGGGCGCCGATCTGCTGGGCGCCGCCTTGCGCGACAAGCTGCTGGCCGGGGCCGGCGTGCGCGCCGTGGATTACCTTGCCGCGCAGCGCTTCCGGCGCGCCTTCACCGAGGCGATGGAGGCGTTGTGGGCGGAGCACGACGTCCTGCTTAGCTTCGGGGCGCTCCATCTTCCGCCGCGCTTGGGCGTTGAGCCGGAATCGACCGCCTATACCAGCGAAACCATGCTGACCCCGGCGAGCCTCGCGGGCCTGCCGGCCCTGGTGCAATGCAACGGCTTCTCGCGCGCCGGGCTGCCGCTGCATTGGCACGCGATGGCGCGGCCGCACGATGAAGCCGCGCTGTTCCGCCTCGCGATGGCCTATGAAGCCGCGACGCCCTGGCGCATGCGGAGGCCCGCATGACGCCGCCCCGCTACGCTGACCGCGCCGCCGTCTTGGCCGCCGCGATGGCTAACGCCGCCGCGCGCTTGCCGCGCGACTGGCAGAAGGAACTCCGGCCGGCCAGTCCGGCCGCCGAGGATGATCACAATAAGGGAGAGCGAAAGAATGACTGAGACGAGGATGCCGGCCGGCTTCGGCCGGCGTGGCATGCTGGCCGGTGCCGCGGGCATCGCGCTGGGCGGGGCCTTCGGAAGCCCGGTGATGGCGCAGGGCGCACGCACGCTGCGCGTGCGCTTCGGCTCCGACATCTCGCAGCTGGATCCGGCGCGGATTTTCCAGAACGAGAACCAGTCGATCGCCGGGCATATCTACAGCGGCCTGGTGCAGTACGACCAGCGCACCAACGAGATCGTTCCTGATCTGGCGACCGGCTACGAGGTCTCCGCCGATGGCACGGTCTGGACCTTCCGCCTGCGGCCGAACGTCACCTGGCACAAGGGCTACGGCGCCTTCACCTCGGACGACGTGAAGTTCTCGTTCGAGCGCGTGCTCGACCCCGCGACGGGTAGCCTGTATCGCGGCCAACTCGCGGGCCTGCGGGAGATCCAGACGCCGGATCCGCTGACGGTTCGCTTCGTGCTGGAGGAAGCGAATTCCGGCTTCCTGCACAAGCTCTGCGCCTTCAACCAGGGCTGGATCGTATCCCGCCGCGCGGTGACGGAGATCGGTGAGCGCTACAGCATGAACCCGATCGGCACCGGGCCCTTCGTGTTCGAGCGCTGGACGACCGGCAACGAGGTACGGCTTTCCGCCAATGCGGACTATTTCGGCGGCCCCTCCACCCTGTCCGAGGTCGTCTTCCGCATCGTCCGCGACGAGACGGCGGCGGCCATCGCGCTGGAGAACCGCGAGCTCGACATCTTCTACGCGCTGCAGACGCCGGAGGTTATCGAGCGCCTGCGTCGTGCGCAGGGCATCTCGGTGCTCGACCGCCCGTCGAACAACACGGTCAACCTGGTGCTCAACACCACCGCTGGCCCGCTGCGCGACATTCGCGTCCGCCGTGCGATGGCGCATGCCATGAACCGTCGCGCGCTGATCGACGGCTTCTTCCGCGGTACGAAGTTCGAGGCCACCAGCGTCCTGACCTCGACCTTCCAGGAATTCACCGAGGAAGGCGTGCCCCGCTATGCCTTCGATCCCGATCGCGCCCGCGCCCTGCTGCGGGAGGCCGGGGTTTCCAACTTCCGCTTCGAGATCACGACCGTCGGGCTGAACCCCTTCGATCGTTTCCCGGTCGCCCTGGCCAATGACCTGCAGCAGGTCGGCATCCAGGCGACCGTGCGGGTGCTGGAACGCGGCGCCTATGTCCAGGCGCGCAGCAGCGGCAATGTGCAGTCCTGCATCACCGCCGTGGTGGGCCCGCCCGATCCGGACAGCCCGCTGGTGACGCTGTACCACACGCGCTCGCATCCGCCGGGGCTCAACACCTCGCGCTACGATCGCGCCGATGCGCTGCTGGCCGAGGCGGCGCGTGCCCGCGACCTTGCCGGCCGTCGCGCCGTCTATGGGCGCATCCTGCGCCAGACGATGGACGACCTGCCGGTCATCCCGCTCTATGCGGACCGGCTGTTCATCGCGCATGGCCCGACGGTGCAGGGCTTCGTGCAGAACAGCCTGTTCACGGTGAACGTGGCGCCGGTTTCGCTGCGTAGCGCCTGATGCTGTTCCTCGTCGCCCGATGCGTCGGCCAGCTGGCCGTCGCGCTGGTCGGGATCGTCACGGTGGCCTTCTTCTTGATGAGGGCCATTCCGGGCGATCCCGCGCTGTACATGTTGGGCGACTTCGCGACCACCGAGGCGCTCGCCACTTTGCGCGCGCGCCTCGGCTTGGATCTGCCGGTTTGGCAGCAATACTTCGTGTTCCTCGCCGGTGCAGCGCAAGGCAACCTTGGCGTCTCCGTCGTCACCGGGCAGCCGGCGCTGGCGGAGATCTGGGCGGCGGTGCCGCCTTCCGCGGCGCTGGCCGTGGCCGGCATGCTGGTGGCCGTGGCGGCGGGCGTGCCGCTCGGCATCATCGCGGCGGTCCGGCAGGGCAGCGCGGTTGATGTGCTGGTGATGCTGGTCGCGCTGGGCGGCATCTCCTTCCCCGTGTTCTGGGTTGGGCTTGTCGCGATCCTGACCCTGTCGCACGCCTTGGGGCTGTTTCCGGCGCTTGGCGCATCCAGCGAGCCCGGCTTCTGGACCGGGCTGCATCACATGGCGCTTCCGGCGCTGGTGCTTGGCCTGTCGGTCGCGGCCTATATTGCGCGGCTGACGCGGTCGGCGATGCTCGAGGTGCTCGGCCAGGACCATATCCGCGTCGCGCGCGCGATGGGCGTGCCCGAACGGCGCATCGTCTGGAAGCTGGCGCTTCGCAACGCCCTCATCCCAGTTCTCGCGGTTATCGGCGTGACCTTCGCCTGGTCGCTCGGCAACGCGATCTTGGTCGAGGCGGTGTTCAGCCGCCCCGGCCTCGGTTCCACCATCCTCAAGGCGATCCTCGCGCGCGACTACCAGCTGGTGCAAGCGGGGGTGCTGGTGCTGGCTGCGTCGGTCGTGCTTCTCAACACCATTCTCGACCTGGTTTACGGCATGATCGACCCGAGGCTGCGTCAAGGATGAGCGCGACGCTGGAGGAGATCGATGCGGCCGCGGAGGCGGCAGCGCGCCGCCGCGCCGCCATCCGTCGCTATGCCCGCCATCCCGGCTTCGTCATCGGTTGCGCTGGGATCCTGGTGCTGGTGCTGGTGGCGCTGTTCGCGCCCTGGATCGCGCCGCATTCCCCGACCCGCACCGATCTGATGAACAATCTCGCGCCGCCATCGGCGACCTACTGGCTCGGCACGGACCAGTTCGGGCGCTGCGTGGCCTCGCGCCTGATCCATGGGGCGCAGGTCTCGCTCCAGGTCGGGTTCTTCGTGGTCCTGATCTCGTTGAGCGCGGGAACGATCATCGGGGCTGTCGCGGGCTATGCGGGTGGTTGGCTGGAACGCCTGCTGGTGGCCTTCATCGACATCCTGCTGGCCTTCCCTTCCTTCCTGCTTGCGCTGGCGCTGGTCGCGGCGCGGGGCAACACGCTCGACAGCATTATCCTCGCCGTCGCCATCGCCTATACGCCGCGCGTGGCCGCAGTGATGCGATCCGTGGTGATGACGAT
>JBIIRI010000123.1:0-10744 GCA_044341625.1 Roseomonas sp. | reverse complement strand
CCTTCAGCGCGCTGGATGCGCTGACGCGCGGCGCGCTGCAGGACGAGGTGTCTCGCCTTGTCACCGAGGCCGACCAGACGGCCTTCATGATCACGCATGACGTGGATGAGGCGATCCTGCTGGCCGACCGCATCCTGCTGATGACCAACGGCCCGGATGCGCGGCTGGCGGAGGTGGTGGTGAACACGCTGCCGCGCCCGCGCACCCGCGCCACGCTGCACCACATGGACGGCTACCACGCGCTGCGCGACCACATCCTGGACTTCCTGATCACCCGCAGCCGCACCCTGGCCGGGAAGCGGCCGGAGGGTTGGGATCCGAAGGCTGTGCCGGAAGTGCGGCCCGCCGAACTCCACGCGCCGCCACCCCCGCGCGCCGCAGCCTGAACCATTCACCCACCACGACAGGGAGATCGCACGCCATGACGCGCGCCCAGCTCACCGAGAAGATCCTCGACATCAAGCGCGAGAAGAACTGGACCTGGAAATACATCTGCGGCGAGATCGGCGGCGTGTCCGACACGATGATCGTCGGCGCCCTGCTGGGCCAGATGAAGCTGGTCAAGCCGCTCGCCGCCAAGGCCGCCGCGCTGTTCGGGCTGTCGGAAGTGGAGCAGCGGATGCTGAACGAAGTGCCCTATCGCGGCACCGCCATGCCGCCGACCGACCCGCTGATCTACCGCTTCTACGAAATGGTGATGGTCAACGGCCCCGCCTGGAAGGCGCTGATCGAGGAAGAATTCGGCGACGGCATCATGTCCGCCATCGATTTTGACTTCCAGTTCGAGCGCATGGCGCATGAGAAGGGCGACCGGGTGAAGATCGAGATGTCCGGCAAGTTCCTGCCCTACAAGTACTATGGCAACGAACAGGGCATCCAGGCCTACGGGTTCAAGGAGGAGTAGTCTCCCCGCCGGCGCGGGGGCGCACCCGCCCCTCCGCGCACAGCGCAGGATGTGGTGTCTCCCCCACCGCGCGGGAGCGTGCTAACCGCGCTGCGATTGGGCAGGTTGGTCGTGCCCCCTCCCCAACCCTCCCCCGCTTTGCGGGAGAGGGAGCAGGACGCGCCCAACCCCTTGCACGCAGCGCAGGACGATACGCATGTCACGCACCCTCACCGTCGGCATCGCCGGCCTCGGCGCCATCGGCCTCCACCTCGCCCGCGCGCTGGATCAGGGCGTGGAAGGGCTCGCGCTTCATTCCGTCGCCGCGCGCGACCATGCCAAGGCCGCCGCCAACCTCGCGGGCTTCCGCACCAAGCCCGCCATCGTCGGCCTCGCTGAGCTGGCAGACGCCGACATCGTGGTCGAAGCCGCCCCCGCTTCCGTCTTCGAGCCGGTGGCCACCGCCGCCATCGCCCGCGGGCGCATCTTCGTGCCGTCCTCCGTCGGCGCGCTGCTGCCGCGCATGCATCTGGTGGAGGAAGCGCGGAAGACCGGTGCGCGCATCGTCGTGCCGACCGGCGCGCTACTCGGGCTGGATGCCGTGCGCGCGGCGGCCGAGGGCGAGGTCAGTTCCATCACCATCGAGACCCGTAAGCCGCCGCGCGGCCTGGTCGGCGCGCCGTATCTGGAACAGCACGGGATCGACGTGCTGGCGGTGAAGGACGAGAAGAAGCTGGTCTTCAAGGGCAACGCCTTCGACGCCGCGCAGGGCTTCCCCGCCAACGTCAACGTCGCGGCGGCCCTGGCGCTCGCCGGCATCGGCCCGCAGCGCACGACGATCGAGATCTGGGCGGACCCGCATGTGACGCGCAACACCCACACCATCCGCGTCGAGGCCGCCGCCGCGCGCCTGACCATGATGATCGAGAATGTGCCGAGCGAGGAAAACCCCCGCACCGGCAAGATCACGCCACTGTCGATCCTGGCCTGCCTGCGCGGGCTGACCAGCACGCTGAAGGTGGGAAGCTAAGGCGGATCGCGCATCGCGGCCGGGCGCGGACGCCCGGCCGCGTGAAGCCGGTTGGCCTCAATCGCCTATCGTCCATTTCGCGGTGAGGCCCAGCACGAAGCTGGGCGAATCCCGCCCGATGCCGAAGCCGGCGCCGAGCCCCAGGATCGCGCCATCGCCGCCCAGCCGGTGCCACAGCCCCGCCTGCACCAGGGTCTGGTCCAACTCGCCATGATCCTGCTGACGCCGCTCCACGCTCAGCGCGACGGAACTGTCCTGCGCGATGCTGTGCGCGAGGCCGCCGGCCAGCTGGTAGCGCCCGGCGCGCTCCCCCGGCTCGGGGTCCAGCCGTTCCGACCAGCCGGCATTGAGCAGGAGTGCGACCGGCCGCGCGCCGCCGACCAGCGTCTTGCCGAATAGGGCCGTCGCTTCCACGTCGGTCGCGGGGCGGCTCTGTCCATAGGCGGTGGCGACCGCGCCGAAGACGCCGAAGGACGGCGTCCAGTCGCCTTCCTCCAGCAGCTGCCAGCGCAGGCCCGCCCGGCTCGCGCCACCCCAGCTCGGCGCGGTCGTCTCGTCGTCATAGGGCGCCGCGCGGCCATATGTGCCCAGTTGCTGCAACCGCAGATCGAGGCCGGGCACCAGGCCGATCTCGGCCTCCAGCCCACCGCCGAAAGTGTCGGGCCGGCGGCCCGAGCGGGCGCGGTCCCAGATACCGCTGATGGTCGCGGTGTAGCTGCCCGGTGCGACCGGCGCGACGCCGAGCACGCCGACCGGATCCTCCAGCAGCGGATCCGGCTGCTGGGCCAGGGCCGGCCCCAGGGCAGGCGCCATGGCCAGCGCGACGGCAAGCAGGAAGGCGGCGCGCATCAGCGCGCGGCCGGCATCAGCTGCTCGGCGAGTGTCGCGAACCAGCTTGCGCCGATCGGCAGGATCTCGTCGTTGAAGTCGTATTTCGGGTGGTGGACCATCGCATCGCCCTTGCCCGTGCCGCCGCCGAGGAACAGGTAGGCGCCCGGCTTCTCGTTCAGCATGAAGGCGAAATCCTCGCCGCCCATGGTGGGTTGGGGCAGCGGGCGCGTGCGCGCCTCCCCTGCCACGGCGCGGGCGGCGCGGGCGGCCAGTTCCGTGCTCTCGGCCTCGTTCACCGTGGCGGGGTAGCTGCGGGTGAAGCTCGCGGTCGCGGTGCAGCCCATGGCGGTCGCGATGCCGGTCACGATCTCCTGGAACCGGCGCTCCAGCAGGTCGCCGACCTCGGGCAGGAACCAGCGCGCGGTGCCGCGCAGCAGCACGGATTCCGGGATCACGTTGAAGGTGTGGCCGCCGGCGATGTGGCCGATGGTGATCACGCCCGCTTCCAGCGGGTTCACGTTGCGCCCGACGATGGATTGCAGCGCGGAGACGATCTGCGCTGCCGCTACGATCGGGTCGGTGCCGTTATGCGGCATGGCGCCATGCGCGCCGACGCCGGTGATCGTCGCTTCGAGATTCGCGACCGCCGCCATCACCGGGCCTGCCGCGTGCAGGAAGGTGCCGGCGGGCATGCCGGGCCAGTTGTGCATGCCGAAGATGCGGTCCATCGGGAAGCGCTCGAACAGGCCTTCCTTCACCATCACTTCGCCGCCCGCCAGATTCTCCTCGGCCGGCTGGAAGACCAGGTAGACGGTGCCGTCGAAGTTGCGCGTCTCCGCCAGGTACTTCGCAGCACCCAGCAGCATGGTGGTGTGCCCGTCATGGCCGCAGGCATGCATCTTGCCGGGGATGGTGGAGGACCAGGGCTTGCCGGTGGCCTCCGTGATCGGCAGCGCGTCCATGTCGGCGCGGAAGCCGATGGCGCGGGAGGACGCGCCCGACCCGCGGATGACGCCGACGACGCCGGTATGGGCGATGCCGGTGTGGACCTCATCGCAGCCGAAGTCGCGCAGCTTCTGCGCCACGACGCCGGAGGTGCGGATTTCCTCGAAGCCGATCTCGGGGTGCATGTGGAAGTCGCGGCGCCACTCCGTCATCTCGGGGTGGAATTCGGCGATGCGGTTGATCACGGGCATGGGTGTTGGCTCCGTCGGGTGGCTGTTGGAACGGAATAGCTGAGGGGAGGCTCAGGCCCCCGGCGGGCGGAGGAAGGCGAGGTCGGCGCCGAGCGGCGCCTGGGTCACCTGTTCATGCACCAGCCGGTCCCAGCCGCGCGCCGGCGCGGGGGCGGGGGTCCAGGCGGCGCGGCGGGCTGCCATCTCTGCCTCATCCACCAGCAGGTCCAGGCGGCGATCCTTCACGGAAAGCCGGATGCGGTCGCCGCTGCGGGCGAGCGCGAGCGGCCCGCCCACCGCGGCTTCGGGCGCCACATGCAGCACGATGGTGCCGAAGGCGGTGCCCGACATGCGGCAATCGCTGATCCGCACCATGTCCTTCACGCCGGCTCGCGCCAGCTTCTTCGGAATGGGCAGGTAGCCCGCTTCCGGCATGCCGGCCGCGCTGCGCGGGCCGGCGCCCTTCAGCACCAGGATGTCGCTGGCCGTCACGTCCAGGTCGGGGTCGTCGATGCGGTTCGCCAAATCCTCGAGCCCGTCGAAGACGATGCAGCGCGCTTCCGTTTCGAACAGCGAAGGCGTCGCGGCGCTGCGCTTCAGGATCGCGCCGTCCGGCGCCAGGCTGCCGCGCAGCGCGATCAGGCCGCCCTCCGGGCTGATCGGGTTTTCACGCGCGCGGATGATCTTGCGGTTCACGAAATGCGTGCCATCGCCGATGCGATCGCGCAGCGTCACGCCATCCAGGTCTGGCGTGTCGAGGTTCAGCAGGTCCCGCAACTCCCACAGCAGCGCCCGCATGCCGCCGGCGGCGTGGAAATCCTCCATATAGCCCTCGCCGGTCGGCTTCAGATCGACCAGCACCGGGGTGGTATCACTCAGCGCGTCGAGCCGCGCGAGGTCGAGCGAGAGCCCCGCGCGCCCGGCAATCGCCGCCAGATGCACGACCGCATTGGTGGACCCGCCGAGCGCGAGCAGCACGCGCGTCGCGTTGTCGAGGCTCGCCTGGGTCACGAGCGCGACCGGGGCGACGGGCTTCGCGATCAGCCGCACCGCCTGGGCGCCGGCTTCCTCGGCCATGCGGAGCCGGTCGGCATGGACCGCCGGCGCGCTGGCGGCGTCGAGCGGCATGAAACCGAGGGTGGCGGCGATGCAGGCCATGGTGCTGGCCGTGCCCATCACCCCGCAGGTGCCGGCGGTGGTCGCCAGCTTGCCCTCGATCTGGTTGATCTTCTCCGCGCTCACTTCGCCTGCGCGGTAGCGGGCCCAGTAGCGGCGGCAATCGGTGCAGGCGGACAGGCGTTCGCCTTCGAAGGATTGGGCGAGCATCGGGCCGGTGACGAGCATGACCGCAGGCGTGCCCGCGCTGATCGCGGCCATCAACTGCGCGGGGACGGTCTTGTCGCAGCCGCCGACCAGCACCGCGGCGTCCATCGGCTGGGCGGCCAGCATCGCTTCCGTGTCGAGCGCCATGAGGTTGCGGTAGTGCATGGAGCAGGGGTTGAGCGAGGGCTCGCACAGGCTGACCGTCGGGAAGGCCAGCGGCAGCCCGCCCGCCGCCAGCACGCCGCGCTTGACGGCCTCCACCAGCTCCGGCGCGGTGCGGTGGCAGTTGTTGTAGTCGCTGCCGGTATCCGCGATGCCCACCACCGGCTTTTCCAGCATGGCGCGCGACAGGCCCATCGAATTGGCGAAGGACCGGCGCAGATACAGCGCGAATTCCTTGTCGCCGTAATTGGAGGACCGGTTGGCGAGGCCATGGGGCTTCGGCGTGTCGGTGGTCATGGCGGTATCTCTCCTGGCGTCGGGCCAGGATTACTCCCTCCCCGGCCCTGGCGGGAGGGTGGGGGGCGAAGGCCGGATAGCGATGGCGGTATCATGATACCGTATCACGAAATCCAAGCCCGTGCTTGACTTTGACGCCGATTGCCAGCAAAAGGCCCGCCGTTCCGAACCCTGGACATCACCGAAGACAATGCTCACGCGCCAAACCCGCTCGATCAAGCCGGCGGAGGTCAACAAGGGCTGGGTGCTGATCGATGCGGAGGGCCTCGTGCTCGGCCGCCTCGCCGCCATCGTGGCCAACCGCCTCCGTGGCAAGCACAAGCCGCAATTCACCCCGCATGTCGATTGTGGCGACCATGTCGTCATCATCAATGCGAAGAAGGTCCGCGTGACCGGCCAGAAGGCGGAACAGTCCGTCTTCTACTGGCACACCGGCTATGCCGGCGGCATCAAGGGCCGCACCTTCCGCGAACGGATCGAAAGCGCGCACCCTGAGCGCGTGATCGAAAAGGCGGTGGAGCGCATGATCACCCGTGGGCCGCTTGGCCGCGCCCAGATGAAGAACCTGCATGTCTATGCCGGTCCTGAGCATCCGCATGGCGGCAACACCCCGGCCGCGCTCGACGTCGGCGCGATGAACCGCAAGAACAAGGTCATCTGACGATGAGCGAGCAGATTTCCCGCGGCGGCTCGCTGGCCGAGCTCAAGGACATGGTCGGCGCCGCCGGTGGCCCGCTGGCCGAGGCGGCCCCGGTGCGTGAGCCGAAGCGCGATGCGCTCGGTCGTTCCTACGCCACCGGCAAGCGCAAGAACGCCATCGCCCGCGTGTGGGTGAAGCCCGGCAAGGGCGAGATGGAGATCAACGGAAAGCCGGCCGCGAAGTATTTCGCGCGCCCCGTGCTCCGCATGATGATCTCCCAGCCCTTCCTGGTCTCCGACCGCCACGCGCAGTTCGACGTCTTCGCGACCGTCGTCGGCGGCGGGCTGTCGGGCCAGGCCGGCGCGCTGCGTCACGGCATCTCCCGCGCGCTGACCTATTTCGAGCCGGGGCTCCGCCCGGTGCTCAAGAAGGCTGGCTTCCTGACGCGCGATGCGCGCGTGGTGGAGCGCAAGAAGTACGGCAAGGCGAAGGCCCGACGTTCCTTCCAGTTCTCCAAGCGCTGACGCCCGGCGGATCGGGCGTCACCGCCCGGCCGCATGGCTGGTTCATCAGGGGGGCGGGTCCGCAAGGGCCCGCCCCTCTTGCTTTTCGGGCGCCGAGACGCCCCTTCTTCCCGCGGAGAGGAATCGCAGCATGGCCAAAGGACCCATCCCCAGCGTCTTCATCGATGGCGAGGCCGGCACCACCGGCCTGCAGATCCGCGACCGCCTGGCGCGCTTCCCCGGCATCGCGCTGCGCTCCATCGCGCCCGAGCTGCGCAAGGACGCGGATGCCAAGCGCGCCCTGATGGCGGAGGTCGATGTCGTCGTGCTCTGCCTGCCTGACGACGCCGCGAAGGAAGCGACCGCGATGGCGGCCTCCCTCGGCGCGCAGGCGCCGAAGCTGCTCGATGCCTCCACCGCCCATCGCACCAATCCCGACTGGGTCTATGGCTTTGCCGAGCTTTCGGCCGCGCAGGAAGCCGCGATCGCGGCGGCGCCGCGCGTGTCCAACCCTGGCTGCTACCCGACCGGCGCCATCGCGCTGATCCGCCCGCTGGTCGAGGCCGGCATCCTGCCGAAGGACTATCCCGTCACGGTCAACGCCGTCTCCGGCTACAGCGGCGGCGGCAAGGCGATGATCGCGGAATTCGAGCCCGCCCGCAGCGCCGCGCCCTTCTTCCTGTATGGGCTGGGGCTGGAGCACAAGCATGTGGCGGAGATGCAGCGCTATGGCGGCCTGACCCGCCGGCCGTTGTTCGTGCCGAGCGTCGGCGACTTCGCGCAGGGCATGCTGGTCAGCCTGCCGCTGCATCTGGACCTGCTGAAGCCCGGCACGACGCCCGCCGATCTCGAAGCCTGCCTGCGCGCGGCCTATGCGCGGTCCGGCTGGGTACGGGTGACGGAGGCCGATCCCAAGGCCCGCCTGGCGCCGGAGGAGCTGAACGGCTCCAACTGGCTGGAACTGCGCGTCTATGGCAACGCGGCGCGCGGCCAGGCGGTGCTGGTCGCCAAGCTCGATAATCTCGGCAAGGGCGCCTCCGGGGCGGCCGTGCAGAATATCGGCCTCATGCTCGGCGTCGATGTCGCCGATGCCCTTCCACTGGTTGCGGAGTGACGATGATGACCGACAGCGTGCTGCCCTTCGAAGGCAAGATGCCCGCGATCCACCCGGAGGCCTGGGTGGCGCCGACCGCTGTCGTCGTCGGCGATGTGGAGATCGGGGCGGAGACCTCGGTCTGGTATCACTGCGTGCTGCGCGGCGACACCAACATCATGCGCATCGGCGCGCGCACCAACATCCAGGACGGCTCGATCCTGCACCTGAATGCGGGGGCCGAGGCTTTGATCATCGGCGATGACGTCACCATCGGCCATGCCTGCATCGTGCATGCCTGCACGCTGAAGAACCGCGCCTTCGTCGGCATGGGCGCGACCGTGCTGGACCGCGCGGTGATCGAGGAAGGCGGCATGCTCGGCGCCGGCGCCGTGCTCACCCCCGGCAAGGTGATCGGTCCGAACGAGCTTTGGGTCGGCAACCCTGCCAAGCTGGTGCGGGTGATGACGGCAGAAGAACGTGCGCGCTTCGACCGCACGGCCGTGCATTATGTGGAACTCGCCAAGCGCCACCGCGCCAGCCTCGCTGCGCGCTGATCGGGCAGGCGGCGGCGGGACGGGGTTCCCACGGAGGAAGGCCGGCGGCCCATGGCAGGCCGGCCCAGGGAGGATGGCATGACCGACCGCTTGCTCCACCTCGCACGCCGGCATCCGCCCCGCCGGGCTCTCCTGTCCCTTCTGCCCGCCCTGGCGCTGGCCGCCTGCGGCAATGCCCCACTGCGCCAGGACCAGGTGCAGTTGCCGGAGACGGCGCGCACCGGTGGCCTGACCGATCCGACGCGCTCGGCGATCCTCTCGGCGTCTTACGTCTTCGCCCAGCCCGGCTCCATCGCCGGCGATGCGGCCGCGGGGGCGGAGGCGCTGGCGCGGTTGGAATACCTGGCCGTGGAGCTGGATGTCGGGCCGCGCTGGATCGGCATGGATCCGCTGGTGCCGCTGGCGCTGGCGCAGGGCAGGGCGGAGGCGCGGGCCGCCTTCGGCCTCGATCCCGCGGTGTCGCCGCAGCGGGCGATGGATGGGCTCTATGGCGCCGCCGCCGCGCTGCGTGCGGGGGATCGCGACCGTGCCGTCGTCGCCCTGACCCCGCTGACCGGCGCCGCCGGCGCGGCCCCGGCGCTGGCACGGCTCGCCGCCTTCCCGAGCCTGCCCCGCGCGGCAGAGGCGCTGGCCCGGGCGCGCAACGGGATGAACCGGATGGACCGCGACGGCGACCGGTCCCGCCAATGGCGGCTGTGATCGGATAGCGGGTTTTGGGGGGCGCTCTTAATCCGCGCGCAGATTATTCGCGCGGATCAGGGGCGCCCATTTCTCGACCTCGGCGCGCAGGAAGGTGGCGTATTCCTCGGGTGTGCCCGGCTGCGCCTCCAGCCCCTGGCGGGCGAGTGCCGTGATCACCTCCGGCGTCTCCAGCGCCACCCGCACCGCCGCCGCGATCCGCGCGATCACCGCCGGCGGCGTGCCGCGCGGCGCGAGCAGGCCGTAGGAGCTGAACACCTCGTAGCCGGGCACGCCGGTCTCGGCGATGGTCGGCACATCGGGCAGGGCGCGCACGCGCTGCGGCGTCGGCACCGCGAGTGCGCGCAGCCGCCCATTCTCCACATTCGGCAGCGCGGTCGGCGCGGTGGAGAAGGCGTAGTCCAGCCGCCCGGCGATGAGGTCCGTCATCAGCGGCGCGCCGCCGCGATAGCTGATCCCCTGCGTTTCGATCCCCGCCACCCGGTCCAGCAGCAGCCCCGACAGGTGCCCGGAGGTGCCGACCCCCGAATAGCCCCAGTTCAGCGCGCCCGGCCGTCGCTTCGCCTCCGCCACCAGGTCCGCCACCGTCCGCCAGGGCCGCGCCGCCGGCACGACGAGCACGCCATAGGCCTCCACCAGCGTCGAGACCGGCGCCAGGTCGCGGAGCGGGGCGTAGGGCAGGTTGGGCTCCATGATCGGGTTCACGATCAGCGGGCCGATGGTGCCCAGCAGCAGCGTGTAGCCATCGGGCGCTGCGCGCACGGCGGCCTCGGTCGCGATATTGCCCCCGGCCCCGCCACGATTTTCGATCACCACCTGCTGGCCGAGCAGTTCGGACAAGCGCGGGGCGATGGCGCGCGCCGCGCCATCGGTGGCGCCGCCGGGGGCGAAGCCCACCAGCAGGCGGATGGAGCGGCTGGGAAAGCCGGTGTCCTGGGCATGGAGGGCGGCCGGCATGGCGGGCAGGGCCGCGAGCGCGGCCATGATGGTGCGACGGGTGAGCACGGCGTTCCTCCTGTTGTCTGGCAGGATCGGGGGTGGTCCTTCGGGGTGTCAACCGCTGCGCCCTTCGCGTGGTGCCGCGTCTCGGCTATCGCTGCGCCATGCCACCGCAGAGCGAGAGGCCGCCCATGTCCCGCATCCTGCCTGCCCTGCTGCTCGGCGCGGGCCTGCTGGCCGGCTGCGCCGAGATGCGCGAGCCGGCTGCCATCTCTCGCATCCCGCCCGGCCTCGGCGTGGTCGCAGGCGATCCCGTGCCGGCGATGGCGGCGGAGGCGGCGGCTTCCTTCGCCGATGGCGGCCGCGCGCTAGCCGGCCGCCCCGGCGCCACGGCGCGGGCGGTGGGGCAGGGCGAGATCCTCGGCGCCGAATTGCGCCGCGACCCGCGCTGGGTTGGGCTGCCGCCGGTGATCGAGAGCGAGTTGCGGACCGCGCGGCTGGAATGGCGCGCGGCGCTTGGCATCCGCGCCGGGGCGGCGCCGGAGGCGGTGGGCGCCGCGCTCGGCCGGGCCGCGATCGCGCTGGCGGCGGGGGATACGCGCGGCGGCGCGG
>JBIIRI010000254.1:0-3256 GCA_044341625.1 Roseomonas sp. | reverse complement strand
GCATTGTGCAGGCCTCTGCCCCGATGGGCTTCCCGCCCTTCGCGACCTCACGCCAGGCTGACCCCGGCCTCACGCGCGCAATCCGCGACGCGCTGCTGACCATGCCGCAGACGGCGGATGTGGCTGCCGAGGTTGTCCATGATGACGATGTCGCCGGGCCTGATCTCAGGAACGAGTACCTGATCGATGTAGGCCTGGAAGGCCGCGCCGTTGATCGGCCCGTCGAGCACCATTGGCGCGACCATGCCGGAGTTGCGCAGGGCAGCGACGAAGGTGGTCGTCTTCCAGTGCCCATGCGGGATGGGCGAGCGCAGGTGCTCGCCTCGAAGTGCCCGCCCAACCATGTCCGGTTCGCCTCGGAGAGCGGTCCGAGGCCGACCAAATGAGCCGTGGCGTCGTCGACCAGCCTCGCCACCTCCTGGGCGAAGCCGGGGTGGCGGGCGATAGCCTCGAGAGCGGCCTTCAGCTGATTGGCATCGACAACCGGCGCGTGGTCCCGGAACTAATCGATCACCGCATCCGCCTGCGCGGCGAGGAGGACGGCCAATCGGGGCAGCGGCCTTTCGCTCCAATCGAGGGCGAGCAGGCTGATGCCCGAATCCTCCAGCGTCGCCTCGAGCCCCCTCAGGGTGGCCTCACCTGAGCGGGGTCGCCGGCATTCGAACACTCCAAGGCGTGCAGCGTGCAGACGCGCCCCTCGTCACCCGGCGGCGAGGTACTCGGCCGCGATCACACCAAAGGTGAGAGCGGGGCCGAGCGTGATGCCAGGGCCCGGATAGGTTCCCCCCATCACGCTGGCCATGTCGTTGCCGACCGCGTGCAGTCCGGCGATGGGCGTACCATCGGCGCGGAGGACCCGGGCTTCCGCGTCCACGCGCAGGCCGGCGAAGGTGCCGATGTCTCCGGCGCGCAGCCGCACGGCGAAGAATGGCGGGCTGGCTAAGGGTGCGATGCAGGGGTTGGGCAGATGGCCGGCCTGCCCGATATGCCGCTGATAGGCATCGCCGCCCTTCCCGAACTCCGGGTCCTCGCCCTTCGCTGCCTGCGTGTTCCAGGCTGCCAGGGTCCGCACGAGCGTGCCCGGATCCACGCCGAGCCGCACGGCCAGGCGCTCGGGCGTCGGCTCGCGGACCAGATAGCCGGCACGCTGCAGCGAACGGTTCGTTGCAGGCCAAGGGCGCGCAGCACCGATGCCATGCCGGCGGACGGCCGAAGCATCACCGATCAGGAAGGCCTCGCCCCCGGGCCTGGCCGCGATCAGCGGGCCGAGGTCGTGATAGGACAGCGCCTCGCTCGCGAAGCGCCGGCCGGTGCGGTCCACGATCAGGAAGCCGGGCTTGCTGCGGTCGAAGAAGTGCGGAAATGGCGTCGTCGCGCCATCGCGTCCCGGCACGTCGGACACCGGCACCCAGGCCAGCGCCGAGGCGACGTCATGACGCAGCGCCCCGCCCGCGGCGCGCGCCGCGCGCACGCCGTCTCCAGTGGCACTGCCCGGCGCGAGTGAAGGGCCGATCCCCGCAAGGCCGAGTTCCGCGCGCAGCGCCGCATCATGCGGAACGCCACCCGCGGCGAGCACCACGCCGCGCCGTGCGCGGATGTGGTGCGGCGAGCCGTCACGGGCCACGATGGCGCCGACGACGCGCCCCTCATCCAGCAGGATCTCCCGCAGCGCGACGCCCATATGCGGCCGGAGGCCCCGCGCCAGCAGGGCATGCAGCAAGGCGCCCGCCAGCGCGTTCCCGTTCGTCAGCCGGGTCGCCCGCCCGTGCCGCAGGCGGTCCGTGGCGTAGCGGCCGAGAAGGCGCGCCGACGTGACCGCGGCGCGGGGCGAGCGCGCTGCCTGCGAGAGCGGGGCGATGTCCTCTGCGCTGACCATCATCCCGCCCAGCAGCGTCATGCCTGGCAAGGGCCTGCGCAGCAGCGCGAGATCCGCCCCGAGAAGCCGGCCGTCGAAGGGCGCGGGCCGGACGGCGCGGCCTCCTGCAGACCACCCTGGGAGAGCGGGGTGGTAGTCGGGATAGACCGGGGCGACGAGGCGCAGCCCCGCCTGCGCGACGAGGAAATCGATGACGCGCGGCACTTCGTTCAGGAAACGCCGGGCCAGGGTCTCGTCGAGCCGATTGCCGGCCTCTGCGCGCAGGTAGGTCAGGGCCGTTCCGACCGGGTCGGGGTCGGCGTCCCCGGCGAAGATCCGATTGCCCGGCGCCCAGATCACGCCGCCTGACAGCGCGGTGGAGCCACCGATGAGCGGCTCCTTCTCGATCAGGATGACATCAAGACCGGCGACCGCGGCGGTGAAGGCCGCCGCCATGCCGCCAGCGCCGGTCCCGACGACCAGCACATCACAGACGTCGGGGCAGGCGTCCGGCCGCGGGGGCGCCATGGCGTTCAGCGAAGGATCTCGTTCCAGACATCATAGGCTGCCGGACGCATGAAGACCGCGTCTATCTTGCGGCCGGCAAAGCGCCAGACGCCGTCCTGGCAGATGTATTCGTCCTGGTAGTTGCCCATGAAGAACGGGCCGTCGAAGGGGATGCGGTTGCGCGGCTTCTCGTCCGCGGCGTCGAAGCGGTAGCTGGTGACGTAGGTGGTGCCGATTGCGCGCGTCTCGTCCTGTACCTCGATGAGGATGTTCGAGACGGCATGGCGTGTGGTGCGGGTCTTTGGGCGGCTGTGCATGTAGGTGCGGATCGCCTCGCGACCCTCGAGGGGCCAGCCGTCAAGGTTCAGCACGGCCCCCTCGGTGAAGAGGTCGCAGAGCTCGTCGAAGCGGCGGAAGTCGATGAAGACGGCATAGGCCGTGGGCAGGCGGGCGCATTCCGCCTCGATCGCGCGGCGCTGGGCGAGGTTCATCCGGGCCGTCTCCTCCTGGGATTTGACAGCAAGCTATATCTTATAGGATTTTGAGGTCAACACGACCTCGGACCGCCCCGCCGCATGGACATGGAACCGCTCCGCGACGCGCGTGCCGCAGCGCCTGCCGCCTTCGGCAGCGCTGGCGCCGAGGTCGGGCGATTGCTGCGCGATGCTATCTTGGCCGGGCGCTGGCCGGCCGGAGCACAGATCAAGCAGCAGCCCATCGCCGAGGAACTCGGCGTCAGCCACATCCCGGTGCGCGAGGCGCTGAAGACGCTGGAGAGCGAGGGCTTCGTGGTGCTGGCTGCACGGCGCGGCTACTTCGTCGCGCCTGTCTCGGTCGAGGATGCGCGGGAGATATGGCACCTGCGCCGCACTCTGGAACCGATGGCGATCGCGG
>JBIIRI010000253.1:0-3260 GCA_044341625.1 Roseomonas sp. | reverse complement strand
CGGCAGGTCCCGCGCCCGGCGCGGCCGCGCCACATAGGGCACGGCACGGCCGGTCAGCGTCGCGGCTCGCTTGCCTTCCGCCCAGCGCTGCAGAGCGAAGGCCGCGATGGCGGGCAGTAGCAGCACGATGCCGACGACGGCGCCCATGTTGAAGTTCTGCAGCCCGACGACCTGCTTGTAGACATCGGTCGCCATCACCTGGAACTGGCCGCCAATGACCTTCGGAATGCCGAAATCCGTGACGACCAGCGTGAACACCACCACCGCGGCGGATACCAGCCCATAGCGCGCGCCCGGCAGCGTGACGGTGGCGAAGATCCGCAGCCGACCGGCCTTCAGCGCCTCCGCCGCCTCGTAAAGCCGCGCATCGGCGGTCGCCAGCGCGACCGACAGGATGATGGCGGCGGACGGAAAGCAGTAGAAGGACTGGGCCGCGATGATTCCCCAAGGGCCGTAGATGTTCTCGCCGAACAGCATCCAGCGCAGCATGCCCTGGTTGCCGAACAGATAGATCAGCGCCAGCGCCGGCAGCAGCGACGGCGCCAGGATCGGCAGCAGCATCACCGCGCGGAAGACCGGCTTGAAGGGAATGCAGGCGCGCGTCAGCGCATAGGCATAGCCGAAGGCCAGCGGCACCACGATGAACGTGGTCACGGCAGCGGTCCAGAAGCTGTTCCAGGTCGAAGCGAGAAGGGCAGGCGAGGAGACATAGGCCGCGAAATTGGCCAGCCCCACGAAAGCGCCTTCACCGTCCTGGAAGGCACGCAGGAACAGGGTGGCCATCGGCAGCGCCAGCGCCGCAAACAGGAAAACGAGCGCCAGCCATAGACCCGCCTGCATCAGCCGCTCGTCGAGTGAGGGCCGGATGCGCACCGGGAACCCGGCCGGCCTGCCATGGCTGGGGCCGGGCACCGCAAGACGCTCGCCGAGCGTCGCGTCAGACATCGGCAGGGAAGACCATTACCGCGGCGGCGGGCACGTAGACGGCAACCCGCGCGCCAAGCAGCGCACCGGCCGCGCGCAGCGCTTCTGCCGTCGCATCCGCCTCAAGCCGCAGCCGGCCGGCTTCCAGCGAGATCCGGCATGTGGCGCCGAGGAACTCGACATGCACAACAGTCATCGTGATCGCGCCGGGTTGGTCACGCGCAGCCTCGCCCAGCCGCACATCCTCCGGCCGGACGAAGGCCAGCACCTCGGCGCCGTAGAGCAGGCCGCGTGCCGTCTCCGCCGGGATCGTATGGCCTGCTGCCTCGAGCGTGCCGGGGCTCGCGCCCACCTTGGCCTCGATCATCGAGGAACGCCCGACGAAGCCCGCGACGAAGGCGCTGGCGGGGCGGCGATATACTTCCTCCGGCGTGCCGACCTGCTCGACCCGGCCGCGGCTCATCACCACGATGCGGTCGGAGACGCCCATCGCCTCCTCCTGATCATGGGTGACCATGATGGTGGTGACGCCAAGCCGCCGCTGCAGCGCGCGGATTTCCTGGCGCAGATGCAGCCGGACGATGGCATCGAGCGCGGAGAGCGGTTCATCCAGCAATAGCAGGCCGGGTTCGGGGGCCAGCGCGCGGGCCAGCGCCACGCGCTGCTGCTGGCCGCCGGAAAGCTGGGCCGGATATTTCGCGGCATGGTCGGCGAGGCCGACGAGGCGGATCAACTCATCCACCCGCGCGGCGATGCGCGTGCGCGTCCAGGCGGGCCCGCGGAGCCCATAGGCCACGTTCTGCGTGACGGTCAGGTTCGGGAACAGCGCGTAGGATTGGAAGACGATGCCGAAATCCCGCGCGGCGGGCGGCAGGCCGGTGATCTCCCGCCCCGCCTGGCGGATCACGCCGGTCGTCGCGGGATCAAGCCCCGCGATGGCCCGCAGTAGCGTGGTCTTGCCGCAACCCGAAGGCCCGACGAAGGAGACGAACTCGCCCTCCGCGATCGAGAGCGAGACATCCTTCAGCGCGACGAAGCGGCCGAATTGCTTGCCGACGCTCGCGATCTCGAGGAAGGGTGGGCGCGGTACCCCGGACGTGCCGCCGGCGGCGGCCGCGCCGCCTTCCTCAAGGATCGCGGACATCAGCGCGGCGCGGACTTGCCGTCGAAGCGCTGCGCCCATTCGCGCAGGATGCGCTCGCGGTTGCCCGCGATCTCGGCGAAGTCGGCATTCACCAGGCGCTGCGCGAATTCGGCCGGATAGCCACGCACGGTCGGCTCCACGCCGGGCAGCGCCAGCAGCGCGTAGTAGCGGCCATACAGCTCCATCGCCTGGCGGCTGACGGCGAAATCGGCCAGGCGGCGGGCCGCGTCCAGGTTCCGCGTGCCGCGGATGATCGCAGTCGCTTCCAGGTCGAAGCCGACACCGTCATTCGGCACGATGATGTCGATCGGTGCGCCTTGGTTCTTCAGCGCGACGGAGCGCATGTCGAAGCTGAGGCCGACAGCATATTCACCGCGTGCCGCGTTGTTGCAGGGCGCGGAGCCGGAATGCGTATAGACCTGGATGTTGTCATGCAGCCGCGTCATGTAGTCCCAGGCGCGCGCTTCGCCCTGCGTGCCGATCCAGCCCGCGATGGTCAGGAAGCCGGTGCCGGAGCTGTTCGGATTCGGCATGGCGATCTGGCCGCGGAAGCGCGGGTCGAGCAGGTCGGCCCAGGTGTTGGGGCGCGGCAGGCCACGCTGCTGGGCCACCACCGTGTTGAAGCAGACGGCAGAGACGAAGGCGTCCATGCCGGTCCAGGTCATCGGGTTGCGGGCTGAGCGCATGTTCGGCCGCAGCGCCTCCGCACCACGCGGGGTGTAGCCCTCAAGCATATCCATGCCTTCCAGCTGCAGCAGCGAGAAGACCGACAGGCCCCAGACAAGGTCGGCGCGCGGGTTGGCGCGCTCCGCGATCAGGCGAGCGGTGATGACGCCGGTGCTGTCGCGCACCCAGGCGATCTCGATCCCCGGCACGGCCGCTTCGGCGGCCTGCTTGAAGGGCGCGAGCTGTTCATTCTCGAGCGCGGTGTAGACGGTGAGGCGGGTGCGCTGCTGGGCCTCGGCGGCCGGCGCGGCGATCAGGCCGAGGCCGAGGGCCAGGCCGGAGAGGACAAGGCGACTGCGACGCATGAAAAGCATTCCCTGGCTGGACAAGCGGGGAGATCCCTAGCCCAGCCAAGCGACGCGCCGGTGACGCTTTCGTTGCAATTCGGCGTCACGTTGCGCCGTGATGCCGGGGATCAGCCCCGGCCGCGATCCGGCCCTCAATCCAGACCACCGCCGCGGGCAGG
>JBIIRI010000252.1:0-3263 GCA_044341625.1 Roseomonas sp. | reverse complement strand
TGCATCCCGCGCCGCGTCGCGGTGCTTGCGCGGCACGCGGCCCCACCAGCGCATCCGCGGGTAGCGCGCCATGCACACGACATCGAGCGCGGTGGCCGGGAAGTCCCAATCGACGGAGGCGCGCTGCGGCAGATAGCCGACGCGGTCGCGCACCTCGTCCAGCGGGCGGCCGAAGAACCGCACCTCCCCCGACAGCGCCGGCACCAGGCCGAGCGTCGCCTTGAGCAGGGTGGATTTGCCCGCCCCGTTCGGTCCCACGATCGCGGTCAGCCCCGGCGGGGCGGACCAGGTCACGTCCCACACCGCCGGGCGTTCGCCATAGGCGACCGTCAGGTGGGAGACCGAAAGGGGCGCGGGGGGCGTCACGCCGCCAGCCTCCCGTTCAGGCCGCGCGCGGGCACCCGGCCGCCCAGCGCGCGCATGATCGTCGTGATGTTGTGGTCCATCATGCCCTCATAGGTGCCCAGATAGGTGCCCGGACGCCCCATGGCATCGGAGAACAGGTTGCCGCCCAACGCAACGCGATGGCCGCGCGCGGCGGCGCCCTCCATCAGGGCGCGGACGGCGCGGTCCGGCACGGAGGTCTCGGCGAAGACCGCCGGCACGCGGCGCGCGACCAGCTTGGCGACCAGCGCCTCGATCCCCGCGAGATTCGCCTCCGCCTCGGTCGAGAGGCCCTGGATGCTCTCGATCTCGAGGCCGTAGCGGCGGCCGAAATAGCTGAAGGCGTCATGGGCGGTGACCAGCACGCGGGCGCCTTCCGGCACCGTGGCGATGGCGTCGCGCGCATAGGCGTCGAGCCGGGCGCAGCGGGCGCGGAATTGCGCGAGCCCATCGGCCATGCCCTCCCGCAGGTCGGGGGCGATGGTGGCCAGCGGCGGCAGCAGGCTGCCGGCGGCTTCCCCCCAAAGGGTCGGATCCATCCAGACATGGGGGTCGGCGGCGTCGGGATAGTCCTCATTGGCCAGCAGCTGCGCGCGGGGCAGGGTTTCGGCCATCAGCACCACCGGCTTGCCGGCGGCGCGGACGCGTTCCAGCACATCGCCCATGCGGCCTTCCAGGCGGTGGCCGACACCGAAGACGGCATCGGCGCCGAGCAACCGGGCGATATCGGCGCGGGTCGGGCGGAACAGATGCGGGTCCACGCCTTCGCCCACCAGGGTCGTGGCGGCGATGCGGCCGCCGCTGACCTCCCGCACCGCGTCGCCGACCATGGCCACGGTGGCGACGACGTTGCGCGGGACGCGCGGGCCGGTTGCCTGGGCCAGGGCTGGCAGGGGCAGGAGGGCGGCCGCCGCCGCGGCCAGCAGGGCGCGTCGGCGCGGCGCGGCAGCCTTGTCATCCGCATGGTTGTTCAGATGTAGGCCTGTAGACATGTGACTCCTGTTCATCTGTTCATACGTTTCTTTTATTTTCAATGGCTTGTGGGACCGCTCCGCAAGTTGCGCTGCCGCGGTGGCGCGTCAAGGGGCGGTCGCACGCGGCGCTGGACGCGCCGTCGGCGGCGGTCGATGGTGGCGGGGAGCAATGGGGGGCGTGGCCATGGGCGTGCGGGATCGGATGGCCGAGGACCAGGTGGTGGAGCTGGCGGAGATGTTCCGCCTGATGAGCGACCCGACGCGGCTGCGGATCATCCTGGCCTGCCTCGATGCGCCGGTCTCGGTGGGGGATATGGCGGAGGGGCTCGGCCTCTCGGCCTCTCTGGTGTCGCACCATTTGCGATTATTGCGCGCGGCGCGGCTGTTGCAGGCGGATCGTCGCGGTCGGCAGGTCTTTTATGTCGTGGGCGATAGCCACATCCGCTCGATGCTGACCGACATGGTCGACCACGTGGCCGAGGGCGAGGTGGAGGCGGACGCCGCGTCCGGGGCCTGACGGGGGGCGGGGGATGCTTTTCCGACCCCCAACCCTTGCCAGGGGCTTCTCAACGCTCACTTGTGCGGTGCGGGAGCCGCTTCTATAGCAGGGGCCGCGGTTGATCCGTGACAGGGTCGGCGGTGCCGCCGGGCGGCAGCCCGGGCTGGTGGCAGGTTCGAGGATAAGGCGCGGCGCAAAGCCGCCCCGGCAGGACGGCAGAATGAGGCAGGCAATCGGCGTTCTCTTGGGATGCGTGGGCCGCGCAAGCGCCGTCTGCGCGATGGTCGTCGCCCTGGTCGCGGCGGGATCCGGCGCGGCGCTGGCGCAAGGCGCGGACGCGATGGTCGGCGCGCCCCAGCCCTGGGGAATGGGGCTCCAGGCCTCCGGCGGCCCGATCAAGGACGCGATCTCGTCCTTCAACACCCTTGTCTTCTGGATGATGGTGGCGATCACCATCTTCGTGGCGGTGCTGCTGGCCTATGCGATGTGGCGCTTCCGCGCCGCGGCCAACCCGAACCCGAGCCAGACCAGCCACAACACCGCGCTCGAGATCGCCTGGACGGTCGTGCCGGTGCTGCTGCTCGTCGTGATCGCGATCCCGTCCTTCCGCCTGATCTACTACCAGGATCGCGCGGTGGACGCGGAGATGACGATCAACGTGCAGGGCCGCCAGTGGTACTGGCACTACGCCTATCCCGACCACGGCAACTTCACCTTCGACAGCTACCCGGTGGCCGACCAGGACATCCGCCCGGCGAACGGCCAGATCCGCGGCCTGTCGGTGGACAACCCGCTGGTCATCCCGGTGGGCGCCAATATCCGCATCCTGACCACGGGCCAGGACGTGATCCACAGCTTCTTCGTCCCCTCCCTCGGCGTGCAGAAGTACACGATCCCCGGCCGGACGCTGGAGACCTGGATCCGCGCCGACCGTCCGGGCGTCTATTACGGGCAGTGCAACCAGATCTGCGGTGTGAACCACTGGTTCATGCCGATCGAGGTGCGCGCCGTCCCGCGTGAGCAGTTCAACGCCTGGACCGAACAGGCGAAGACCCGCTTCGCGCAGGGCCTTGCGCCGGTGCACCCGTCCCAGATCGCGGCTGCCGAGCCGGCCGCGACCGCCCCCCTCTCCCTCGCCGAGGCGCGCCGCTAAGGCGCCGCCAAGAACCGCAAGGATCGGATACCGACCGATGGCGAACGCCACCCACGCCGACCACGACCATCACGACCACAAGCCGTCCTTCGTGAATCGCTGGCTGTTCAGCACGAATCACAAGGATATCGGCACGCTCTACATCGCCTTCTCGCTGGTCGCCGCGATCATCGGCATCGGCCTGTCGCTGCTGATGCGGATCGAGCTGCAGTCGCCGGGGATGCAGATCTTCGCCGATGGGCAGATGTGGAAC
>JBIIRI010000251.1:0-3269 GCA_044341625.1 Roseomonas sp. | reverse complement strand
ATGGTGTCGCCACGGCTAGCCGCAAGCTTGCCGACTCGGGCGGTTGACGGCCCTCCCGCCTATGGCTTTTGATTGCGAAAGAGGGGTTTGCGGCGTTGCGCTGCGGCCGGAACGTCGCCATGAAGGCCCTGCCATGAAGACCATCACGCGCGCTGACCTCGCCGAAGCCATCTACAGCCAGGTCGGCCTGTCCCGGAACGAAAGCGCGGCCCTGCTGGAATCCGTGCTGGAGCGCATGTCGGTAACGCTGGAGGGCGGTGAGAGCGTGAAGGTCTCCGCCTTCGGGTCCTTCATCGTGCGGCAGAAGGGCAAGCGGGTCGGGCGCAACCCGAAGACCGGGGTCGAGGTGCCGATCCTGCCCCGCAAGGTGCTGTCCTTCCGGCCCTCCCAGGTGCTCAAGGCGCGGCTCAATCCTGGCCAGGCGATCGACGGGGACGACGACGCATGAGCGACGACGCGCCGGATGGGGCGGATGCGCCCCGCACGCGCCCCCGCAAGGCGGCGACGGCTTTTCGTACAATCAGCGAAGTAGCGGATGATCTTCAGATCCCGCAGCATGTTCTGCGCTTCTGGGAGTCGAAATTCCCCCAACTCAAGCCGCTGAAGCGCGGCGGCGGCCGGCGCTACTACCGGCCGGAGGATATCACGCTGCTGCGGAAGATATCCGAGCTGCTCTACACCCAGGGCTACACCATCAAGGGCGTCCAGCGCCTGCTTCGCGATGGCGGCTTCGAGGACGCGGCGGCCGGCGGCACACCGGAACTTCCCCTCGGTCATCCGGGCGAGGAGGTCGAGCAGGACGAGGCCGAGGCCGCGACCGCGGCGCTGCGGGAGGCGCTGCAGGTGCTGGAAGGCCTTGCCACCGAATTGCGGGTGCTCGCGGCGCGCAACTGATCCTCCCGGAGGGTTGGCGAGGCGCCATGGCGGATGCTATGCCCCTCGCAGTCGGAGCGTAGCGCAGCCTGGTAGCGCATCAGTCTGGGGGACTGGGGGTCGTGGGTTCGAATCCCGCCGCTCCGACCATTCCGTTTGATGGGCTCGATGTGCGCGCGCGAGAGTTGATCACCGCGTCCGTTTCCCGGCGCGGAATGCTGGCAGCCCCGCTGAGCGCGCTTATGGCCGGCTGCGACCGCGAGGCCGAGCCTCTCTCAGGCCCATCCGGTCCGCGCTTGGTCGAGCTCAGGTCCGGGACTCATACGGTGCAGGGCGCGCTGCGGCCCTTCGATCCCGCGAATCCCTCCGTCGATCTGCGGCTTCCATCCGGCACGGCGCGGCCGCCCTTGCTGATCCTGGTCCATGGCGGCGGCGGCGCGCGCGACCAGGCCAATGCGATGGGCCTCTTCCATGCCCAGGGCGTGGCGGTGCTCGGCTTCGATGCCTACCGGATGAACGGGTTGGAACGTCCCTCCGGCTTCTGGGTCCGCAACGTCACCTATGAAGCCCGGCAGCGGATGATCTACGGCGCAGCACTTGGCGCCTATCGCTGGGCCACCACGCTGGGCAGCGTGGATACCGGCCGCATCTTCATCCACGGCCTGTCGAATGGCGCCGATGTGGTGGCCAACCTAGGCGCCGTGGTCAGCCCCGCCCATGTCCGCATGGTCTTCGCCGAGGGCCTGGCCGGGGCGGGGCTCGGCCTGCCGGATCGCCTCAACGTTCCGCTCCGGGCCGTGTTCGGGCGGCTCGATAACTTTGCCGGGGCGTCGGAGACCGATTGGCGCTGGTCGCGCCGGGTGCCCTGCTGGCTGAACATGCCGGATTTCGAGGGCCCGCTGGGCAATGCGGCCGCCTGCAACGCGCAACGCAATCGCTTCAACCAGACCGAAAGCCCCGAGCAATGGGTGGCGCGCCTACGCGCCGCCGGCGCCGATATCGACACCTGGTTCTACGACGAGGCCGCGCATGGCATCTTCAGCGGGCCGTTGCGCTTCCAGACCATCGACTGGCCGGGGCGCACCGCGCCGGCCAATGTCGGCGCCGTGGATGCCGCGCGGCAGAAGCTGCTGGGGGACATGCTGGCGGTGATCCGCGCCTGACCGGCGAAAGCCCGCGTCAGAGATCGTCGAACAACTCGGTCGAGAGATAGCGTTCCGCGAAGGACGCCGCGATGGCGACCACCAGCTTGCCTTCCATCGCGGGGGCGCGCGCGACCTCCATCGCCGCATGCAGTGCGGCACCGGAGGAGATGCCGACCGGCAACCCTTCCACCCGCGCACAGGCGCGGGCGGCCGCGATCGCTTCCCGCTCCGTCACCCGCAGCACCCCGTCCAGCAGGTCGAGCTCCAGCACGGCCGGCTTGAAGCCGGCACCGATCCCCTGGATGCGATGGGGGCCGGGCTCGTCGCCGTTCAGCACCGCGCTTTCCGCCGGCTCGACGCCGAAGACACGCAGCCCCGGCCGCCTTGGCTTGAGCGCGCGGGCGAGGCCGGTTGCGGTCCCACCGGTGCCGATGCCGCTGACCACGGCATCCACCAGCCCCCCCGTATCGGCCCAGATCTCGGCGGCGGTCGTGGCTTCGTGGATGGCGGGGTTCGCCGCATTGTCGAATTGCCGCGGCATCCAGGCGCCCGGCGTTTCGGCCACGATGTCCTCGGCCCGCGCGATGGCGCCGCTCATGCCGCGCTTCGCGGGGGTGAGTTCGAGTTCGGCCCCCATCAGCCGCATCATCTTCCGCCGCTCGATGCTGGCGCCGTCCGGCATCACCACGATCAGCCGGTAGCCCTTGGCGGCGGCGACGAAGGCCAGCGCGATACCGGTATTGCCCGAGGTCGGCTCCACCAGCACGGACCGGCCCGGCGCGATCAGGCCCTGGGCCTCGGCAGCCTCGACCATGGCCAGCCCGATGCGGTCCTTCACCGATCCCAGCGGGTTGAAGAATTCCAGCTTCAGCGCCAGCCGCGCCGCGAGCCCAGCTTCCGCCGCCAGGCGCGGCAGCAGCACCAGGGGCGTCGCGCCGACCGTCTCCAGCACGGAGCCGAACAGGCGGCCGCGGGGGGAAGCTAACAGTCGCTGGGCGGGGGCGGTTCCATCGGCCATGCCGATCCCATATCACGCAGTCGCGGAGTGCAAAAAGGAATCACGCCGATGGAGCGCGGAATTCAGCGGCGGGGTGGTGCCGGCTTGGCGGCCTTGCTGCTTCTGCTCGCGCTGGGCGCGGCTTGGCTGTGGCAGGGGCAGGGGTGGCGGCAGGGCGCGCTGTGGCTGCTGGGCGGCGCGCTCGGCCTCACGCTGTTCCACGCGACCTTCAGCTTCGCCGGCGGCTTCCGGCG
>JBIIRI010000250.1:0-3272 GCA_044341625.1 Roseomonas sp. | reverse complement strand
CCTGACAGGGCGGTCGTGCCCCCTCCCGCCTGCGCTGCGCGCAGGCACCCTCCCCCGCAAAGCGGGAGAGGGATCATCGGCGCGCCCTGCTCCCTCTCCCGCGGAGCGGGGGGCAGCGGCGCTGCCGCTGCGCCGAAGGCTGGTTGGGGAGGGGGCGAGAGCAGGTCCGGCAGGGGGCACGACCGACACCGGCCACCCCTCACAACCTTCCATGCACGAACCACCGCGCCCCGGCGCCGAAGCCGGATCGGCAGACCCAGAGCCGCGCGCCGCTTGCCAGCTCCACCCGGTAATAGTCGCGCCCCGGCCGGTCCGGCCTCTCGCGCCACCATTCAGGCGCCAGCCGTTCCGGCCCCTCCGCCGCGCGCACCCGATGCGCCTGCCGGCCGATCCGCAGCAGGGAAGGGGGCGCATCCGGCAGCAGCGCCATCGCGCCCACCTCCAGCGGCCGGCGCAGCAGCCGCACCGGGCGCGGGGCGCGCGGCCAGGCGGGCGGCACCTCGACCCGCGCCGTGGGCGCGACCCGCGTCACCTCCCGCTCCGGCCAATGGCTGGCGGCGGGGGCCAGGCGCCAGACCTCCACGCGCTGGGAAAGCCGGTCGAACAGCCGGCCCAGCTCCTCCCGCCGCAGCGCCCCGGCGGCGGCGCCCATGAAGCCGGCCTGTGCGCCCGCCATCTCCTCCGTCACCTCGGCGCCGAGGGAGAGGCGGTCGAAGCCGAAGCCGGGCGCGAGCCGGCCCAGCCGCTCCGCGAACAGCCGCCCGAGATGCGCGGGATCGCGAGAGGCGAGGCCGGTGCCCACCGCGACCTCCTGCACCGCGCCATCCACCCGATGCGCCCGCAGCACCACCCGCCGCGCGCCCCGCCCCGCCGCCGTAAGCTTCCGGCACATCTCATCGAGCAGCCCGGCGACGACGCCATCGATCGCCACGCGGGTGATCAGCGGATCGAGCAGATCCCGCGCGGCCTCGAACGCCACCGGCGGGCGTAGGGGGGAAAGCGGCGCCACCACCTCCCCCACCGCTTCGTCCAGCACGCGCAGTAGCGCCTGGCCGAAGCGCCGCGCCAAGGGGGCGCGCGGCTGACGCCGGACCTCCCCCACCCGGCGGAGACCCATGCCGGACAAGGCCCGCACCACCTCCGGCGCCAGCGGCAGCGCCGAGAGGGGAAGCCGATCGACCGCCGCCGCCTCCCCACCCGCCGGCACCATCCCGGCCCGGCCGGCCCGCGCCATCGCCAGCGCCACCCCCGGCGCGCTGGCCACCACGCCACACGCCGCGACACCTAGCCGCGCCAACCCCTCCACCACCCGGCCCAGCACGGCCGCCTCGCCGCCGAACAGATGCGCGGAGCCGCCGATGTCCAGCACCAGCGCATCCCCCCCCACCACCGCGACCAGCGGCGAGAACCGCATCGCCCACAACCCCAGCCGCGCGACCTCCGCCGCCTCGCCCGCCCCTGCCAGGACGAGGGCGAGATGACGGCGGTCGGGTGCGTGGGTGGTTGGCTGCGCGGGGGCGCCGCCCCCTCCCTGCGAGCCACCAGCGCGCCCGACCTCGTCACCCGCCCCCGGTCCTGGCAGGCGCGGCGGGGTGGCGGCGCGGCGGGTGGTCATGCGTGGCGGCGGGTCGGCAGGGTGTTGGTGGTGGTGTCGAGCTGGTCGGTGGTGGTGCGCCAGGTGGTGGTCCAGCTGTGGGGGGTGCCGCCGCGGCAGCGCAGCAGCTCCAGTGTCCAGTTCGGGTCGCCCAGATTGTGCGGGCTGGCGGCGCCGGGCTGGGCGTTGACGCGCCAGCGGGTGAGGGCGGCGGAGGGGCCGGGCGTCTCGGTATCGGGGCGCAGCAGCAGGCCGAGTGCGCCGCCCGACTCGGCGGCGAGTTGCAGGCGGCGGGCGGCGGTGAGGTCGAGGTCGGGCGCATCCAGCAGCGCCGCGACGACGGCGGGGCAGCGGAGCGCTTCTTCCATCGCCCACAGGCCGTCGGCTGGCCGTGGCGCGCGGACCAGTACCAGATCGGCGGGCGAGAGGCCGTAGCGGGCGAGGCCGGGCGGCCAGGCCTCCGGTTCACGCGCGATCCAGAGCACCGTGCCGCCGGCGCGGCCGAGGATCACCGCCGCGAATCCGGCCGCCGCGCCGGGTTCGGCGGCCAGGATCTCGTGCAGCGCGGCGCGGGGCAGCCCGCCTTCGGGCAGGTGGGCGTCGATGGTTTCGGACACATGCACCACCCCCGCCTGGCCGCGCGCGAGGGCGGCCGCGGCGCCGGCGCGTTCCAGCCGGCCGATGCGCGCGCGCAGCGCCGCGACCAGGGCCGGGCGGTCCATCGGCAGCGGCTCGGGCGGGAGCGGGTAGGGGGAGGGGTCGGGGTCCATCGGGGCGGAGTAGCGGCCTACTTGTTCTTCTTATGTTCTCGCATTGGGATGGCCGCGGTCAAGCCGCTTGCGTCCCGCCCGCGACAACAAACGGCCTGCCCGCGCCCTGATGCCCGGGTCCTGACAAGCCGGCGAGGCGCCCGGAACCATCCGCCCCCCGAAGCGTCCCGTCCCCTGTGCCACCGGGGGGACCATGCGGGACCGGGAGATGGCCTATGCAGGCGCGGATCGCCTTTCGGGCCCTGGCGTTGCTTGGCCTGCTGGCCGGGCCGGCGGGGGCGGAGCTGCCCGCCCTCGCGCCCCCCGCCCTCCCGCCAAATGTCGTGCTGGGCGCGGTGGGGCTGCAGGTGCAGCGGGGCCTCGCTTCCTACTACCACCCGGAGTTCTTCACCGGCCGGCCGATGGCCAATGGCGTACCCTTCGATCCCAATTCCAATGCCGCGGCCAGTCGCACCTTGCCGCTCGGCACGGTGGCGGATGTGACGAATCTGCGAAACGGGGCGACTCGGCGGGTGGTGATCCAGGATCGCGGGCCCTTCGTGGAGGGGCGGATCATCGATCTGTCGCCGCGTGTGGCCGATGAGCTGGGGATGCGCCGTGCCGGGGTGGTGCCGGTGGAGGTGCGCCCGGTGGGGCTGCTGCCGAACCGGGCCCGTGGGGCAGGGGGTGTTCCGGAGGGGCAGGGACCTCTGATGTCATCGCGGTGAAAGAAACTGCGCAAAGGGGGTTTGACAGTTCCTGGGGCTGCTCGTAGAAGCCCGCTCACCGACGGACCTGACGGTCTGGCTGGTTCGCTGAGAAGGCGGGGTTTGACATTGGTGGTTTAGGCCGCTATGTTCGTTGCCCTCGCTGCGGAATCGGCGGTGACCTCATCACCTTATGAAGGTGGTGCCCCGGATTGGGTGACT
>JBIIRI010000122.1:0-10845 GCA_044341625.1 Roseomonas sp. | reverse complement strand
CGACATAGACGGGGCCGGGCAGCTTGCGTGCCGCCTCGGCCGCCTCGGCGGCCGTCCAGGCGACATTACCGTCGAGCACCGCGACGCCGTAGCGGCGCAGCAGCTCCTTGGCCTGGTATTCGTGGATATTCATCCGGGTCTCCGGTCAGGGAAGGGGGGCGGCGGAGAGGCCGCAGCCCCCCGTTCCGCCCGGAGGGGGTTCAACGGCTCAGACGCCGAGCTTCCGAAAATCCTCGATCAGCTTCTTCACCGCGTCGCAGGACTTGTCGAAGGCGGCCTTCTCTTCCGGCGTGAACTGCACTTCGACGATCTTCTCGACGCCACCCGCGCCGATCACCACCGGCACGCCGACATAGAAATCGTTCTGGCCATATTCGCCGTTCAGCAGCACCGCGCAGGGCAGCACGCGCTTCTTGTCGAGCAGGTAGCTCTCGGCCATCGCGATGGCCGAGGCCGCCGGGGCGTAGAAGGCGGAGCCCTTTTCCAGAAGCTTCACGATCTCCCCGCCGCCATTGGCGGTGCGGTGCACGATCGCGTCGATCTTCTCCTGCGTGGTCCAGCCCATTTTCACCAGGTCGGGCACGGGAATGCCGGCGACGGTAGAGTAGCGGGTCAGCGGCACCATCGTGTCGCCATGGCCGCCGAGGACGAAGGCGGTCACGTCTTCCACGCTCACGCCGAATTCCTGCGCCAGGAACAGGCGGAAGCGGGCGCTATCCAGCACGCCGGCCATGCCGACGACCTTCTCCGGCGGCAGGCCTGACTTTTGCTGCAGCACCCACACCATGACATCGAGCGGGTTGGTGATGCAGATGACGAAGGCGTTGGGCGCGTAGGTCTTGATGCCCTCTGCCACCTGGCCGATCACGCCGGCATTCTTGGTCAGCAGGTCGTCGCGCGTCATGCCCGGCATGCGGGGGAAGCCGGCGGTGACGATGACCACATCCGCGCCCGCGATGGCGCTGTAGTCGCCCGCGCCGGTCATGTGGCTGTCGAAGCCGTCCACCGGGCCGGACTGCATGATGTCGAGCGCCTTGCCCGCCGCGACGCCCGGGAAGACGTCGAACATCACCACATCGCCGAGCTCCTTGAGCCCGATCAGATGGGCGAGCGTGCCGCCGATATTGCCGGCGCCGACGAGGGCGATCTTCTTGCGGGCCATGCGCAATCCTCAACCTGGCCCGGGCGGCTTCAGGCCGCTTTATGCCGGGCATGCCGAATTTCAAGGGCGGAAGACGCCCCGCGGCTTCCTACTCCCGCGGCGCAGCATGGGCAAGGCGGGCCGAAGACCGCGTGGCTCGCGGCCCCCTGTACGACCCATATTGTTCCGTATGTGTTCTGTATATCCGTAGGGTAACCCCGGCCCGGTACGCGCATGACAAACGAAAAGGGCGCCCGAAGGCGCCCATCACTCAAGGCTGCCCGGCGTCGCTCTCAGAACGGCATGCAGCGCACGACATCGTCGTGGCCACGCGCCAGGGTCGCGAATGTGCCCTCGGGGCATTCGCGTTGCGAATAGTTGGCCACCGGCAGGCCGGACTGCCAGCCCGCGACGCTGCTGCGGGCCGGGGCGCAGTTGCTGCGGCCGTTGCGCGGCGTGCACTGCGCGACCGCGTTGCGCGCCAAGGCCGGCTGGGCGCGGGTGGCCGGTGCCTCCCGCGATACGGTGGCGGCGGAGGCGCCGCGCACCAGAACCCCGCCGGTCGAGGTCCGCACATCACCAGGACGGAGATTGGACGCGACCTGCCGCTGCGCGGGGCGGGACCGCGCCGGCTCGGCGCGCGCCTGCCGCGGCGCAGGCGTCTGGGTGCGTGCCTGGGGCGGGGCGGCCTGCGCCGACCTGCCGGCCGTCGGCCCGCTGCGTTGCTCTCTCGGCGCGGCCTCGGCCGCCGGTGCCACGCAGGCGAACACGATCAGGGCGAGCAGGACTCTGCGCATGCTTTCGGTCATCCCCCTCTGGTGCCTACCCCGGCGGGACGCCGAAGCACGGTCCCCCCGGACCGGCACACTCACCCAGGTATCACTAGACCGAGAGCCCCGTGGCCTGTCAACGCATGTTTCCGGTTGTTTCAGGCCCCGATACCCAAGGGGGCGGCCCCGGCGCCGCCACCCAACCTGTCAGGGCAGGTGTTCCCGCGCGCGCCAGTCGCGGCTCTGCATTTCATGCAGGCGGGATGCGGTGCGGGCGAACATCGCCGCGTTCTCGCCGCGCTCGTAGATGTTATCGGGGCTCGCGGCGGCGCTCGCCACCAGCTTCACCCGATGCTCGTAGAGCGCATCGACCAACGTGATGAAGCGCTTCGCGCGGTCAAAATTCTCGGTGCCGAGCCGGGGGATGCCGTCCAGTAGCAGCGTGTGGAAATGCGTCGCTACCGCCAGGTAGTCGGCGGGGCCCAGCGGCTTGCCGCAGAGATCCTCGAAGTCGCAGCGTGCGACGCCGTCTGCGGCCTGCGGCACCTCGATCGCACGGCCGAGCAGGGTCAGGCGCATCGGGCGGCCATGGTCCTGGCCCGTTAGATCGCGGAAGGCCTGGTCCATCGCCGCGTCGGCGCGGCCGCCAAGCGGCATGTGCCAGGTCGGCATCTCCACGATGCGGGCACGGCGGTAGTCGCGCGCGCTGTCCAGCACCAGAACCTCCAGCCGGCGCTTGATCAGCCCGATGAAGGGCAGGAATGCGTCGCGGCCGGGGCGGCCCTTGAACAGGTCGTCGGGCGTGGTGTTGCTGGTCGCCACCACCACCGTCCCGCGCGCGAACAGCGCCTGGAACAGCCGGCCGAGGATCATCGCATCGGCGATGTCATGCACCTGGAACTCGTCGAAGCAGAGCAGCGCGGCCTCCGCGGCGATGGAATCGGCCAGCGGAGGAATGGGATCCGCGGTGTCCCCGTGCTGGCGCTTCCAGGCATGGATGCGCGCATGGACGCGGTGCTGCATGAATTCGTGGAAGTGGATGCGCTGCTTGCGCGGGACCTCGGCGGTGGCGAAGAAGAGGTCCATCAGCATGGATTTGCCGCGCCCGACCTCCCCAACCAGATAGAGGCCCATCGGCGCACCCGCCGGCGCTTCCTCGGGCGCCACGGGCTTGCGGCGGAGGAAGCGGGCGAAGAAGCCACCCTGCTCGGGCTGTTCCGGATGCGGGTCGTAGCCGCGGGTGCGGCGCCAGAGATCCTGCAGCACCTCCGCCGCGCGCCCCTGCGCGGGATCGGCGTGCAGGGTGCCGGCGACGAGCATGGTGCGGTAGGCGGGCAGCGGGCCTTCATTGGGCGCCGCCTCTTTGGGCGGGGAATCCATGGCCGTAGCGATAGGCCGGGGCGCCGTTCCGGGCAACCGCAGCCGGTGCGCCGCACACGCGCTGGTTGACGCGGGAGGGTGCGCACCCCCAGCCTCGCTGTGCAATGACCGCCCCTACGCCGACACCCGCTTCCGCCGCCCTGCTCTACGCGCCCGATGGCTACGATACGTCCCGCCCCCGGCTGATGGGCCGGCATGCGGCGGGGGAGGGCTTCCTGAGCGGCATGGTCCGCCATGCCGGTTTCGACCGGCTGGTCGCCCTGACTCGCACCGAGGCGGATGCAGAGGCCTTCCGCCGCCATGTCGCCGCTCTCGGCACCCCCCTGGGCACCCAGCTCCCGACCGAGGCGATCCCGGAGTCGCAGTTCCACCGCCTGGCCTCCATCGGCTGCCTGCTACTGCCCGGGCCGGGGCTCGGCGACTATGCCTGGCGGCGGCGGCGAGTGGGCGAGGCACGCGGCTTTTCCCTGATCGGGCTGACGCACACCACCGCCTCGGCCGGTGCGATGGACAGTATCCTCAACAGCCTGATCGCGCCGGTGCAGCCCTGGGATGCCATCGTCTGCACCTCCGCTGCCGTGCAAGGCGCGGTGCGGCGCCAGATGGAGATGCAGGCCAGCTACCTGGCCCGCCGGCTCGGCGCGACGCGCATCGAAGGGCCGGCGCTGCCCGTCATCCCGCTCGGCGTCGATTGCGCGGCACTCGCCCCCCACCCGGCGGATCGCGCCGCCTGGCGCGCCCGGCTGGATGTCACGGAGGCCGATGTGGTGGTGCTGCACCACGGGCGGCTGTCCTACCACGCCAAGGCGCATCCGCTGCCGATGCTGCTGGGCCTGCAGCGGGCCGCCGCCGCCGCGCCGTCGGGGGCGCGGGTGGTGCTGGTCCTGTCCGGCTGGTTCTCCGACGATAGCCAGCGCCGGGCCTTCACGGCCCAGGCGGCAGCGCTCGCCCCACGGGTGGTGCTGCGCCATGTCGATGGGCGGCTGCCGGAGGTGCGGCGGGGCATCTGGTCGGCCGCCGACATCTTCACGCTGCTGTCCGACAACATCCAGGAGACCTTCGGCATTGCTCCGGTCGAGGCCATGGCCGCCGGGCTGCCCGTGGTCGGCACGGATTGGGACGGGCTGCGCGACACCATCGTCCATGGCGAGACCGGCTTCCGCGTGCCGACCACCCTCGCCGGGCCGATGGCCGACCTCGCCGAGCGGCACGCCAGCGGCGCCGACACCTATGACAGCTACATCGCCGGCGTCGCGCAATGCACGGCGGTGGACATCCCCGCCGCCGCCGAAGCCTTCGCCGCGCTGGTCGCCGATCCGAGGCTCAGGGCCCGGATGGGGGAGGCCGGCCGGCGCCGGGCGGTCGCGTTGTTCGACTGGTCCGTGGTGATCGGCCAATGGCGTGGCTTGTGGGAGGAAATGGCCCGCATCCGCCGCGCCGAGCGCGCCGAACGCGCCCAACCCTTGCGCGGCGAGGACCGCGTGCCCCACCGCCCCGACCCCAGCCTGGTCTTCGCCGACTACCCGACCCGCCGCCTGGCGCCTGAGACGCGCCTCGCCCTGGTGCCGGGCGAGGATGCGGCCGCCGCACTGGCCCGGCTGCGCGCGCTGGTGGCGATGCCCGGCGTCGCGCCGCGCCGCGACCTGCTGCCCGGCCTCGACGCCTTCGAAGCGGTGCTGGCGCGGCTCGAAGACGGGCCGGCGCCGGCCGGCGAGCTGGTGGCGGAGATGCCGCCGGTGCGCGCCTGGCGGATGCAACGGGCGCTGGGGTGGATGCTGAAAACGGACCTGATCCGGCTCGCGTAAAGACCTTCAGCTGCGCCGCCGAAAACGCTCCACCGCCGCGACCAGCGCCATCCGCACGCCGGGCTCCAGCGCCGAATGGCCGGCATCGGGGATCACCGTCAGCCGCGCGCGCGGCCAGGCGGCAGCGAGGTCGAAGGCGGTGTCGCAGGGGCAGACCATGTCATAGCGGCCCTGCACGATCTCCGCCTGCACATGCGCGATCCGATCCATGCCGCCCAGCAGCCCCTCGGGCGGCAGGAACAGGTCATGCGCGAAGTAATGCGCCTCGATCCGCGCGAGGCCGAGCGCGCTGCGATCCTGGGCGAAGCTCGCCACCGTCTCCGGGCTCGGCATCAGGGTGGAGCACGACCCTTCATAGAGGCTCCAGGCCCGCGCCGCGGGGCCGTGCACCAGCGGGTCGGGATCACAGAGCCGCTTCAGATAGGCGGTCAGCAGATCGTGGCGCTCGGCGGGCGGGATGTGCTCGGCGAAGGCGGACCAGGCGTCGGGAAAGACCCGGCGCAGGCCATAGAGGAACCACTCCACCTCGCTCGGCCGGCCGAGGAAGACGCCGCGTAGCACGCAGCCGGCGACGCGGGCGGGATGCGCCTGCGCATAGGCCAGCGCGAGCGTGGACCCCCAGGAGCCGCCGAACAGCAGCCAGGACTCGATACCTAGGAAGCGGCGCAGCGCCTCGATGTCGGAGACCAGGTGGGGGGTGCTGTTGTCGCGCAATTCCCCCAACGGGCGGGACCGGCCGGCGCCGCGCTGGTCGAAGATGATGACCCGCCAATGACCTGGGTCGAAGAAGCGGCGGTGGATGGCCCCGGCCCCGGCCCCTGGCCCGCCATGGAGAAACAGCACCGGCTGCCCGCGCGGGTTGCCGACCTGCTCCCAATACATGACATGCCCCCCCGATAGCGGCAGCAGGCCGGTCTCGTAGGGAGCGATATCGGGGAACAGGTCGCCGCGCGGCATGGGGGGAGGTTTAACGACGCCTTGGCCCGGCCGGCAACATTCCCGCGCTTGCCCCTTCGCGGGGGGCGCCGGGGTGACTAGGTTGGTGGGCATGGCCGAGACCCCTTCGGCCGGGTCCCGGTCCGCATCCGCAGGCGCGATCCGCTGCGGCGTCTGCGGCACCGAGAGCCGGCAGCCCCCCTTCCGCCCGGGCATGCCCGAGCAGGCGCCCGACCTCGACCTCCGGCCCGGGGAGCCGGTGCGCTCGACCATGTCGCGCTGGCTGCAGCAATGCCCCGGCTGCGGCTATTGCGCGCCCGACATCACCCACGCCCATCCGGCGGCGGCCGACGCGGTGCGCGCCGCCCCGTTCCGCGCCCTGCTGGCCGACAACGGCATCCCGCCCTTGGCCCGGCGGTTCCTGGCCTATGCGCTGGTGCTGGAGGAAAGCGGGGCCATGCATGCCTCGGCCGAGGCAACCCTGCAGGCGGCCTGGGTGGCGGACGACCTCGACCGGCCGGATCTGGCGCGGCCCTGGCGGCTGGATGCGGTCGCGCTGTGGCGCGGCGGCCCGCCGCTCGATGCCGAACAGACGGTGCGGGTGGTGGATGCGCTGCGCCGGGCCGAGGCCTGGGACGATGCCGCCGCCACCGCCGAATGGCTTCTCGGCCAATCGGTGCCGGAGGTGGTGACGCAGGTGGTGCGGCTGGAACAGCGGCTGATCGAGGCCGGCGACACCGGCCGGCACACCATGGCCAGCGCCATGCCCCCGCCGGCGCATCGCCCGCATGTGTCGCACCAGCGCATCGCGGCACGCGGCGAGGGGTTTTGGGCGAAGGTGAGGCGGCTGTTCGGCGGCGCCTGAGCCAGCCTTATCGCGCCGCGCGCGTCCCGATCCCGGTACAGAAGCGCAGCAGGTAGCCATCGGGGTCCTGCACCAGAAACTGGCGCTGGCCGTGCTCGACCTTGCCGGCGCGGTACCACTTCTCCTCCGGCGCGAGCCAGAGCGGCCAAGCCTGCGCGGCCAGCGCCTCTAGGATCGGTTCCAGCGCCGCGACCTCGATCTGGAAATGCAGGCCGCGGCCGAGCGGCGCCTCGAGCGGCGCGGTCACCAAGTGCCGGCCGGGCGCCGTCACCGCTTCCAGCATCACCTGCGCGCCATCGCGGTGAAGATAGGCGAAGCCTTCCTCCGGCCGGTCATAGAGCACGGCGAAGCCGCAGACGCCGCACCAGAAGCGCAGGCTGGCGGCGAGGTCGGTGACTAGCAGCTCGGGCACCAGGGGCGCCCAGGCGAAACTGGGCGGGGGGCCTGTCACCGGATCAGTCCTCGGCGACGGGGTCTTTCAAATAGGGCTCGACCTTGCCCTGCAGCTTGATCGTCAGCGGGTTGCCGCGACGGTCCAGCGTCTTGCCGACCGCGACGCGCACCCAGCCTTCGCTGATGCAGTATTCCTCGACATTCGTCTTTTCCGCCCCGTTGAAGCGGATGCCGATGCCGCGGTTCAGCAGGGCCGCGTCATGATGCGGGCTCCGCGGATCGACGGAGAGACGGTCGGGGAGGGCGATGGGGGCGTCGTCGGTCATGGCGGGGGGTCCATACAGGCTGCGGGGCCGGCTGGAAACACCGCCCCCGCCGGTACCCTTACAAGCGCCCTTAGACGTCCAGATTCGCGACCTTCAGCGCATTCTCCACGATGAAGTCGCGGCGCGGTTCCACCACATCGCCCATCAGGGTCGAGAAGACCTGCTCGGCATCCTCCGTATCCTCCACGCGCACGCGCAGCAGGGTGCGCACGGCGGGGTCGAGCGTGGTCTTCCAGAGCTGGTCGGGATTCATCTCGCCCAGTCCCTTGAAGCGCTGGATCGTCAGGCCCTTCCGGCCCTGCGCGATGATGCGGTCCCAGACCATCAGCGGGCCGGATTGCGGCGCATCCGCGCCGGCATCGAAGCCGATCATCGCCGGGCCAGCAGCGAAGTCGCGCGCGAAGACCTCGCGCCGCTCGTCCAGCCAGCGCGCCTCGGCGCTTTTCAGCGCCGTCGCGTCGAGCACATGGCGTTCCGCCACGCTGCGGACCACGCGGCCGAGCGACAGCGTCGTGCCATCCGCCGTCGCCTTCCAGCCGCGTTCCGTCGGCGGCGCCAGCGCATCCAGCCGCTGCTGCAGCAGGGCCGCCGCCTGCGGCGCGCGGTCGGGGTCGAGCGTCAGCGCACCGGAGACGGCCGCCTGTTCCACGATCTCGGCCGGCACCTGGGTGGCGAGGCGCCGGATGCGCGACTGGACCTGGCGCAGCGTCTCGACCTCCGCGCGCAAGTCTTCGCCGCGCAATTCGCGCCCATCGGCGAATCGGAAGCGCGCGCCGGCCAGCGCCTTTTCCAGCAGGAAGTCCTCCAGCGCGCGATCGTCCTTGAGGTAGCGTTCCTCCTGCCCGCGCTTGGCGCGGTACAGCGGCGGCTGCGCGATATAGAGGTGACCGCGCGCGATCAGCTCATGCATCTGGCGGAAGAAGAAGGTCAGCAGAAGGGTGCGGATGTGGCTGCCATCCACATCGGCGTCCGTCATGATGACGATGCGGTGGTAGCGCAGCTTGCCCGCGTCGAACCCGCCCTTGTCGGCGGGCCCCGGCCCGATGCCGGTGCCGAGCGCGGTGATCAGCGTGCCGACCTCGGCGCTGGACAGCATCTTGTCCATCCGCGCGCGTTCGACGTTGAGGATCTTGCCCTTCAGCGGCAGGATGGCCTGGAAGCGCCGGTCGCGGCCCTGCTTGGCGGACCCGCCGGCGCTGTCGCCCTCGACGATGAAGATCTCGGACTTCGCCGGGTCCTTTTCCTGGCAGTCGGCGAGCTTGCCGGGCAGGGTCGAGATATCGAGCGCGTTCTTGCGCCCCACCTTCTCCCGCGCCAGCTGCGCCGCCTTCCGCGCGGCAGCCGCAAGCACGACCTGTTCCAGGACCTGCTTCGCTTCCTTCGGATGCGTCTCGAACCAATGGGACAGCGCGTCGGCGACGGCCACCTGCACCACCGGCTGCACTTCCGAGGAAACCAGCTTGTCCTTGGTCTGTGAGCTGAACTTGGGGTCCGGCACCTTCACGGACAGCACGGCGGTCAGGCCTTCGCGCATATCCTCGCCCGAAAGCTCCACCTTCTCCTTCTTCGCCAGGTCTTCGGCATACTTCATCACAACACGCGTCAGCGCCTGGCGGAAACCGGCCTGGTGCGTGCCGCCATCGCGCTGGGGGATGTTGTTGGTGAAGCACAGCGCCACTTCATGCGGGCTGTCGTTCCACCACATCGCGAGTTCGACGCGGATGCCGACATCCGTGTCCTTGCTGACCAGCGAGATCGGCGGCTTGAAGATCGGCTGCTTGCTGCGGTCCAGCCATTCGACGAAGGCGACAAGGCCGCCCTTGAAGCAGAATTCCGCCTGCTTGGCGGGGACGTGGCGGTCGTCCTTCAGCGTGATGGCAAGCCCGCTGTTCAGGAACGCCAATTCCCTGAGGCGCCGCTCGAGCACGGCGAAATCATATTCGACCTTGGTGAAGGTGCCGGAGGAAGGCTTGAACGTCACCTCCGTCCCATTCGGGTGGTCCGACGGGCCGACCACCTTCAGCGGCTGCACCGTGTCGCCATGCTCGAAGCGGATGAAATGCTCCGTGCCCTCGCGCCAGATGCGGACTTCCATCCATTCGGACAGCGCGTTCACCACCGCGGCGCCGACGCCATGCAGGCCGCCCGAGACCTTGTAGGAATTCTGGTTGAACTTGCCGCCCGCATGCAGGCGGGTCAGCACCACCTCGGCGGCGGAGACGCCTTCCTCCGGGTGGATATCGACCGGGATGCCGCGCCCGTCATCGGTGACGGTGACGCTGCCATCGCCGTTCAGCACCACGTCGCAGCGCGTGGCGAAGCCCGCCTGGGCCTCATCCACCGCGTTGTCGATGATCTCGAAGGCCATGTGATGCAGGCCGGAGCCGTCATCGGTGTCGCCGATATACATCCCCGGCCGCTTGCGCACGGCTTCGAGCCCCCGCAGCACGGTGATGGAGGCGCTGTCATAGGCCTCCGCGGAGTCGGTTCCGGGGGCGGGAGGCGTGGCGCGCGCGGCGGCGTCGGACATGCCGGCGTAGGCTCCTTCGGTGATGCGGCTGAGCCCCGTAGATATAGGGATTCAGACGGGATTCGGCACGGGGAATTCCGGTAGCGGAACCAACCCGGATGGCGTCGCGCGAAAGCCCTCCGCGGACCCTTGCAGGGGCGCGAAGATATCGGGCTCGGTGCCGGTCAGGAAGACCTGGGCCGGCAGGGAAGCCAGGGCAGCATAGAGCGCTTCCCGGCGGCGTTGGTCCAGGTGGGCCGCGACCTCGTCCAGCAGCAGCAGGGGGGCGAAGCCGCGCGCCGCGCCGATCAGCGCGGCATGGGCCAGCACGACGGAGACCAGCAGCGCCTTCTGCTCCCCGGTCGAACAGAGCTCGGCCGGCAGGTCCTTGGGCAGGTGGGTCATGCCGAGATCGGCCCGGTGCGCGCCGATAGCCGCCCCCCCGGCGGCGGCATCGCGCGCCCGGTTGGCGGTCAGCGCGTCCCGCAGCCGGTCCTCCACCGCCAGCGCCGGCGCCTCATCCAGCCAGGCGGCGACGGGGTCGAGCAAGGCGAGGCTGGCAGCCGGAAAGGCCCCGGTGGCGGTGCCAGAGGCCAGCAGGGCGTTCAGCCGCTGGACCAAAGCGCGGCGCGCGGCGGCGGCGGCGACGGCGTGGCGGGCCATCGCATCCTCCAGCGCCGCCAGCCAGCGGGCATCGCGCCGTCCTTCCGCCAGCAGGCG
>JBIIRI010000249.1:0-3304 GCA_044341625.1 Roseomonas sp. | reverse complement strand
CCGCTACCCGCCGGGGGAGGAGATCGTCACAACCTGGTGGCGCGACCTGCTGGCGGCGCTGGCGCATCTCGGCATCGCGGTGGTGCCGCGCACGGTGCGGGGCCGCCCGACGCTGTGCCGCGCGGTGCGGGACGGGCTGCCCCATGGCTGGTGGCTCGCCCGGGTCACCGATCACTTCTGCCTGCTGCGCGTGGCTGGCACCGGTCAGGCGGCGGTGTTCGACAACCGCCACCACGCGGAGCCTCTGTCCGCCGCGACCCATGGGCGCCGCCGCGTGACGCATCTGGCGCGCCTGCCGCCACCGCCCGGCGCTGAATAGGAGCTGGCGCTTGCCGCGCGGGCCGCGGGCGTCTATATGGGCGTCAGAGATCGCTTTCCGTGGTATCCGGAGGGTGGCCCCAAAAGGGCCGCCTTTTTTGTTGGCCATGCGTTCTGCCAGCCAACCCGCGGAGGCGCCGACCGAAGCGCATGACCGAACCCGAAACCCCGCCCATCCCCGCCGCCGCCCCGATCCCCGACAGCGACATCCCCCGCCATGAGGGGCTGGAGCTGCGGATCGCCAACGCGATCCTGCCGAGCTTGACGCAGATGGGCTACGAGCTTGTCCGCGTGCAGGTCAGCGGCAAGGAACGGCCGGTCGTACAGATCATGGCCGACCGCGCCGATGGCGAGCCCTTCCTCGTCGAGGATTGCGAGACGATCAGCCATGGCGTCGGCGCCGTGCTGGACGTGGAAGACCCGATCAAGGGCGAATGGGTGCTCGAAGTGTCCTCGGCCGGGATCGACCGGCCGCTGACGCGGGCCAAGGATTGGAATCGCTTCGCTGGCCATATCGCGACCGTCGAACTTGCGGTGCCGCAGGACGGGCGCAAGCGTTATCGCGGCATCGCGCTGGGCGCCGATGCCGATGTGGCGCGCCTGAAACTGGAGGACGGCAGCGAGCTTGAACTGCCGCGCGGCAATATCCGCAAGGCGAAGCTTGTGCTCACCGATGAACTCATCGCGGCGACAGCCGCGGATGCCCGCCCCGGATCCCCCGGCGCCGATGGCGCCGATGGTGAATCCGAGCCGGACTACACGAGGAGGAACTGAGACAATGGCCCTCGACGTCGCCATCGCACGCCCCGAGCTGTTGCTGGTCGCCGACGCCGTCGCGCGCGAGAAGCTGATCGAGCGCGAGGAAGTCCTCGAGGCGATGGAGCAGGCCATCCAGAAGGCCGGCCGCGCCAAGTATGGCCACGAGAAGGACATCCGCGCCGTCATCGATCGCAAGACCGGCGAAGTGAAGCTCTCCCGCTGGACCGAGGTGGTGGAAGCCGAGCCGGTGGAGAACGAGGCGACGCAGCTCTCGTTCCGCATCGCACAGAAGATCAAGCCCGGCATCGCGGTGGGCGAGTTCATCGTGGACCCGCTGCCGCCGATCGATTTCGGCCGCATCGCCGCCCAGACCGCGAAGCAGGTGATCGTCCAGCGCGTGCGCGAGGTTGAGCGCAGCAAGCAGTTCAACGAGTACAAGGACCGCGTGGGCGAGGTCATCAACGGCGTCGTCAAGCGCACGGAATACGGCAACCTCATGGTCGATCTCGGCCGCGCGGAAGCCCTGCTGCGCCGGGACGAGACCATCCCGCGCGAGGCCTTCAAGAACGGCGACCGCGTGCGCGCCTATATCTACGACGTCCGGGAAGAACCGCGTGGCCCGCAGATCTTCCTCAGCCGCACCCATCCGGGCTTCCTCGCGAAGCTCTTCGCCCAGGAAGTGCCCGAGATCTACGACGGCATCATCGAGATCAAGGCGGTCGCGCGCGATCCCGGCAGCCGCGCCAAGATGGCGGTGATTTCCCGTGACAGCAGCATCGACCCGGTCGGGGCCTGCGTCGGCATGCGCGGCAGCCGCGTGCAGGCGGTGGTGCAGGAACTGCAGGGCGAGAAGATCGACATCATCCCCTGGTCGCCCGACCCCGCGACCTTCATCGTCAATGCGCTGGCGCCGGCCGAGGTCAGCAAGGTGGTGCTGGACGATGAAGGTCGCCGCGTGGAAGTGGTGGTGCCCGACGACCAGCTTTCGCTGGCCATCGGCCGCCGCGGCCAGAATGTGCGCCTGGCTTCCCAGCTCACGCGCTACGACACCGACATCCTGACGGAAGCCGAGGAATCGGAGCGCCGCCAGGAAGACTTCCGCAAGCGTACCGGCCTGTTCGTCGAGGGCCTCGATGTCGATGACGTGATCGCCGGCCTGCTGGTCCAGGAGGGATTCGGCTCCATCGAGGAGATCGTGAATGTCGAGGACGAGGAACTCGGCGGGATCGAGGGCTTCGACGAGACGATCGCCGCCGAGCTGAAGCGCCGCGCTTCTGCCTTCCTGGAAAAGCGCGATGCGGAATTCGACGAGAAGCGCCGGGCGCTGGGCGTCGAGGACGCGGTGGCCGAGGTGGGCGGCTTCGCGCCGGTCGCGCTGGTGGCGCTGGGCGAGAAGGGCGTGAAGACGCTCGAGGACCTGGCCGACCTGGCGGGCGACGAACTGATCGAGATCCTGGGCGCCGACGCGCTCGACGAGGAGACGGCGAACGCCGTCATCATGGCCGCCCGGCAATCCGCCGGCTGGTTCGGCGACGAGCCGGCCGCCGACGAGGCTGGCGCCGAGGGCGGGGAGACGGACAACGAACGCGCCGTCTGACCTCCTGTCCCAGGCTGCTCAGGGTCTGCCGGCCGCGGCGGATACCGACCAGGACGAGCCGGAGCGTGGCCCGCTCCGGCGCTGCCTGGTGACGCGCGAACGCCTGGCGAAGGAAGCGATGATCCGCTTCGTCCTCGGTCCCGAGCGCAATCTCGTGCCCGATCTCGCAGAACGGCTGCCGGGCCGGGGAATGTGGTTGAGCGCGAAGGCCGATGTGATAGAACAGGCCATCCGCCGCGGGGCCTTTGCCAAGGCCGCCCGTGGCGAGGTGCTTGCGCCCCCCGACCTTCGCGCGACTGTCGAGGATGGCCTTCGGGGGCGCATCCGGGACCTTGTCGGCTTCGCGCGGCGCGCGGGGCAGGCGGTGAGCGGTTGGCAAGCGGTCCGTGAGTGGCTGCAGGCCGGCCGGGCAGGCCTGATGGTGCAGGCGGCGGACGGTAGCCCGGCGGAAAAGGCCCGGCTGATCGGCCATCGCCAGGTGCCTGTGGTCGATCCGCTCCCCGGGGCGGAACTGGGTGCGCTGTTCGGCCGGGACCGTGCGGTGCATGTCGCCATCGCCCCCGGGCGGCTGGCGGAACGGATCGCGGCGGAAGCCGCGCGGCTGGCGGGGGTGATCCCGACAGCTGGTAC
>JBIIRI010000121.1:0-10917 GCA_044341625.1 Roseomonas sp. | reverse complement strand
CCCGATGCCGCCTGTTGCACAGGGGATGAAGGCCCCGCGCCTCCGCATCGCATGGCGCCGAATCGGCCTTGCGGCTAGGTTGCCGGCGATGAACCGCCGCCCCCTGCTTGCCGCGCTGCCGCTGCTCGCCCTGCCCACGCGGGCGCGGGCGCAGGCTGCGCTGCCGGCGGGGCTCTCGGCGCTGCCGGGGGGCGGGTGGCGGGTGGCCTTCCGCGCCGGGCAGACAGACTTGCCCCAGGGCCTCGCGCCCGCCCTCGCCGAGATTGGGCGCGGGCTCGGCGAACGCGCGGTCGGGACCGGGCGTATCACCATCGAAGCCCAGGCCAGCGGCCCGGCCGAGGATGCCTCCGCCGCGCGGCGCCTGTCGCTCGGGCGGGCGGAGGCGGTGCGGCAGGCGCTGGCGGCGGGGGGGCTCGCGACGACGCGGGTCGATCTCCGCCCGCTCGGCCGCACGGCGCAGGGGCTGGACTGCGCGGATATCCTGCCGCCCAACGCCGGGGCACGGCCCACCGATCCCGCATCCAACCAGCCGGCACGATAGGGGACGCGCATGACCAACCCCACCACCTTCCTCTGGCGGATGCTGGTCTTCCTGGTCGCGGTCGCGGCGCTGGTCGGGCTGCTGTCAGCGGAGATCGCCACCGCCTTCGGCGCGAACCCGCTGCTCAACGGGGTGATCGTGGCGGTGCTGCTGCTCGGCATCGTCTGGAACATCCGCCAGGTGCTGGCGCTGACGCGCGAAGTCGAGTGGATCGAGGGCTTCCGCAGCGCCGCCCCCAACGCGCTCGCGCCGCGATCCACCACCCAGGCGGCGCCGAAGCTGCTGGCGCCGATGGCGAGCATGCTGGCGTCCCGTCGTTCCGAACGGCTGCAATTGTCGGCCATCGGCATGCGGAGCGTGCTGGACGGCATCTCCTCCCGCCTCGATGAAAGCCGGGAGATCTCGCGCTACGCCACGGGGCTGCTGATCTTCCTCGGGCTGCTCGGCACCTTCTGGGGGCTGCTGATGACGATCGGCAGCGTCAGCGCGGTGATCAACGGCATGTCGGTGGGCGGCGGCGACATCACGGAATTGTTCAACCAGCTGAAGGCAGGGCTGAGCGAGCCGCTGCGGGGCATGGCGGTCGCCTTCTCATCGTCCATGCTCGGGCTGGCGGGGGCGCTGGTGCTGGGCTTCCTCGACCTGCAGGCGGGCCAGGCGCAGAACCGCTTCTACACGGAGCTGGAGGATTGGCTCGCGGGCGCGACGCGCCTGTCATCGGGCACGCTGGGCGGAGAGGGTGAGGGCTCGATGCCAGCTTACGTCCAGGCGCTGCTGGAACAATCGGCCGAGAACATGGATGAGTTGCAGCGCACCATGGCCCGCACCGAGGAAGGCCGCGCGCAGGGCAACCAGGCAGTGATGGCGCTGTCCGAACGGCTGTCCGTGCTCGCGGAACAGATGCGCGCCTCCCAGGTGTTGATGACGCGGATGGCGGAAGCGCAGACGCAGCTGCAGCCGACGCTGGCGCGGCTGGCGGATGCCACCGGCGCCGGCGCGCTGGATGAGGCGAGCCGCGCGCATCTGCGGAACCTCGAACTCTATCTGGCCCGGATCCTCGAGGAGATGACGCAGGGCCGGATGCAGGCGACCAGCGAGATCCGGAACGAGATCAAGGTGCTGGCCCGCACCATCGCGGCGCTGGCCGAGGATCCGCGCCAGTGAGCGACATCTCGACCGGCATCGTGACCGGCGGCGGGGCGCGAGGCTGACCATGGCGCTCGGGCGGCGCAGGCGCGAACGCGGCGGGATCGATGCCTGGCCGGGCTATGTGGACGCGCTGTCCACGCTGCTCATGGTCATCATCTTCGTCCTGCTGGTCTTCGTGCTGGCGCAGGGCTTCCTGTCCGTCACCCTGTCCTCCCGCGACCGGGCGCTGGACCGGCTGAACCGGCAGGTGAGCGAGCTGGCGGAACTGCTCGCCCTCGAACGCGGCCAGGCGGAAGATCTGCGCGCCGCGCTGGGCCGCGGGGCGGAGGAATTGCGGACCGCCACCGCCGCGCGCGATACCGCGCTGCGAAGCCTCGCTTTGCTGCGCGACGAACGCGACCGGCTGGCCGTGGAACGCGACGGCACGCGGGCCGATCGCGACCGGCTGGCCGCGCGGATCACCGACCTCGAAGCCGCCGCGCGCGGCGCATCCGGGCGGGTGGCGGAGCTGGAGACGCGGCTGGCGGAAGCGCTCGCGCGGACCGAGGCGGTGGGCGGCGACGCCGCGCGCACCGCGCGCACGCTGACGGATGCGCAGCGCCTGCTGGCCGCCGAACGCGCCGCGCTGGAAAGCCTGCGCCGCGACCTGGGCACGGAACGCGATGCGCGGCTGGCCCGCGAACGCGACCTTGCGGCGGCGCGGACGCAGGCGGAGGCCACCGCGCGCGACCTCGCGGCGGCGCGGGAGATGGCGGCACGAGACCTCGCCGCCGCGCGGGCGGAAGCGCGGACGCTGGCGGATGAACTGGCGGCGGCGCGACAGACGCTGGACGCCGCGCGGCGCGACATCGCGGCGCTGCGGGACGAAGCGGCGCGGCTCGACCGCACCGTGCGGGCCGACCGCGCGACGATCGAGATGCGGCTGTCGGACATCGCGCGCCTGTCGGACCAGGTCCGGGCGCTGGAAGCGCTGCGCGACCAGCTGGAACGCCAGGCCGCCCAGGCGCTGGCCCGCGCGGGGGATGAGCAGCGCGGGCGCCTTGCCGCCGAAGCGCAGGCGGGCGAAGCCGCGCGGCTGTCGGAAAGCGCCCGCGCGCAGGTCGCGCTGCTGACGCGCCAGCTGGACCAGTTGCGCGCGGAATTGTCGCGCCTGACCACGGCGCTCGATATCGCCGAATCCGAAGGGCGCGACCGGGACGCGCAGATCGCGCTGCTTGGCCAGCGGCTGAACGCGGCGCTGGCCGCGCGGGTCGAGGAGCTGCAATCCTACCGATCCGATTTCTTCGGCCGGCTGCGCCGCGTGCTGGGCGACCGACCGGATGTGCGAATCGTCGGCGACCGCTTCGTTTTCCAATCCGAGGTGCTGTTCCCCGTGGGCAGCGCGGATCTCTCGGCCGCCGGGCAGCAGCAGATGCGCGAATTGGCGCGGGTGCTGATCGACATCTCGGCGCAGATCCCGCGCGACATCGCCTGGGTGCTGCGGGTGGATGGGCATGCCGATCGCAGCCCGATCCGCGGCAGCGCGCGCTTCGCGAGCAACTGGGAATTGTCCGCAGCCCGCGCCATCGCGGTGGCGCAGCTGCTGATCGCGGAAGGCCTGCCCGCGAACCGCGTGGCGGCTGCGGCCTTCGGCGACACCCAGCCACTGGACGACCGCGAGGCGCCGGAGGCATTTGCGCGCAACCGGCGGATCGAACTCCGCCTGACCGACCGATGAGGGACTTGCTTCGATGACGGCGCTGATCATTGCCGACCATGTGCTGCTGAGCCACCGCATGGCCGAATTGCGCGACGCCGCCACGCCATCCCCGCGCTTCCGCCGGCTGCTGGCGGAGATCGGCGCGATGCTGACCATCGAGGCGACGCGCAGCCTGCCCAGCATGACGAAGCGCGTGACCACGCCGATGACGGAGATGGACCACCGCGTGCTGGCGGGGCCGGAGCCGGTGCTGGTCGCTGTGCTGCGGGCGGGGCTCGGCCTGCTGGACGGCGCGATGCAGGTGCTGCCGGAGGCACCGGTCGGCCATGTCGGGCTGGTGCGGGACGAGCACACGCTGCAGCCCAGCCAGTATCTGCTGCGGATGCCGCCGGAGGTCACGCTGCGGGGGGCGATCCTCTACGATCCGATGCTGGCGACCGGCGGGTCCGCCATTGCCGCCGTGCAGCGTGTGAAGGAAGCGGGCGCGCCGGCGATCCGCTTCGTCTGCGCGCTGGCGGCGCCGGAAGGGGTGGCGAAGCTACGGGCGGCGCATCCGGATGTGCCGATCATCACGGCGGCGCTGGATGAGCGACTGAACGAGCGCGGCTTCATCGTCCCCGGCCTCGGCGACGCCGGGGATCGCTGCTTCGGGACCGAGGGTTAGCCAGCGGAACCGGGCTGCTCCCGGAACCCTCTCCCCCCACGTGGGGGGAGAGGGCTTCGAGGGGTCAGATGATCTTCGCCTCGAAGGGCGGCTTCAGGTCCGGGGCCTCGAACTCCACCACCCAGAGGTCGGGGTCGCGCTGCACCTGGCGGGCGATGTAGGCGTCGGCGGTGGGGTCATCGACCGGCGCTTCCCCGGTCGCGCGCAGCCAGGCGGGGCGGCCTTCGGCGTCGCGGACCTGGGACAGCACCAGCAGCCCCTGCCGCCCGCGCAGGACGCAGAGGATGCCGCCCGAATCCGGATCGCCCTTGCGGATCACCGCGGCCGGGCGGCCGGCGATGTCCGACAGGCGCGTGGCCATGCTCACCCAGATCCCGGCCTTGACGCGCGCTTCCATGCGAGCAACTTCGGCCCGGCCCCGGGCGGGTGCAAGCCCTGCCAGCTCCCGTCGCGGGGCCTCTTGCGCGGCATCGCGCGGCGCGCCATTCAGCCGCGCCGAAGGGGGCCCTGCCGATGTCCAAGCCGAGCGAACTCACTGATGGCCAGCGCGCCTATGAGGCCCGCCGCGCCGCCAAGGCGGGCATGACGCTCGAGAAGTGGCTGGTCGAGAAGGACAAGCGCGCGAAGCAGGAAGCCGCCGAGGCCGCGAAGGAAGCCGAGGCCGCCGCCAAGGCCACCCAGCCCGAGAAAAAGGGCTGGCTTGGCCGCCTGCTCGACAAGGCGCATCAGCCGCTGAAGTAGCCGCCCGCGCTGCTCAACCTCACAACATCCTGAGCAGCGTGCCGTCCTTCCGCAGCGCGTGGTGGTAGATCGCGCCGCCGATATGCGCGACCAGCAGGATGGGCAACGCCCAGCCGATCAGGCTGTGGCCCCAATGCAGCACGAAGGCCAGCGTCTCGTTCGCCTCCATGAATTTCGGCAGGTCGATGAAGCCGAGGAAGGCCGTCGCGCCCCGCATCGGAAACCCATAGGCATTGGTGGTGAAGAAGCCGAGCAGGGGCTGGATCACCAGCGCTGCATAAAGCCCGTGATGCACGAAATTCGCCGCCCGGCGGATCGAAGCGGGGATGTGGTCCGGCAGCGCCGGCGGGGCCGAGAAGCCGCGCCAGGCCAGCCGCGCGATGGCGATGAACAGGATCAGCAGCCCTGCGCTCTCATGCAGGGCGTAGAAGCCCATCTTCGCGTCATCCTTCATGAAGCGGATGACCAGGCCCGTGGCCAGCGCCAGGAACAGCAGCGGCACGGTGGTCCAATGGAACCACTTGGCCAGCGCCGAATACTGCCCATCCGGGTGCAGCGTATCCTGGCCGCGGATGGGCTCGGCCGCCGACATGACCATGGGGGCGGCCTGGGGGGGTGCCTTGGGGTGGCCCTGGGACTCGTCCATCGCGTCTCTCCCGTCTTGCCCGCCACTATGGCATGAGCCCGCCCCGGAGATGGAAGCGAAAGCCGGATGAGCGAGCCCCCCTGCCCCACCCCGCCCGGCCCCGATTGGCCCCAATGGGCGGCCGCGAACCCCGGCGCGCGGCCGACCGACTGGCTGCGCGCCCTGGCGGAACCGGATTGGAGCGCGGCCGTCGGGCACGCCTTCACGCAGGCCTGCAACGCCGGCACCGTCCCGGCGCCGGTGATGCGGCGCTACCTGGTGCAGGACTACCAGTTCATCGGCGCCTTCACCGCCCTTCTCGGCCGCGCCATCCACACCGCGCCGGACCTCCCCGAGCGCCTGCCGCTCGGCCGCTTCATGGGGCTGCTCTGCTCGGCGGAGAACACCTATTTCATCCGCAGCTTCGACGCGCTGGGCGTGGCAGAGCCGCTGCGCCACGATCCGCCGCTGAGCGACGCCGCGCGCGGCTTCCGCGCGCTGATGGAGCAGGCGGCGGCCAGCCCGCGTCATGCCGACCAGCTCGCGGTGCTCTGCGTGGCGGAATGGGTCTACCTGTCCTGGGCCCGCCCCGCGCGCGACAGCCGCCCCGCCGAGCCCTTCTGGTGCGCCGAATGGGTGGACCTCCACGCCAGCCCGTATTTCGAAGGCTTCGTCGAAGGGCTGCGCGCGGCGCTGGACCGGGCGGTGCTGGCGCTGGACGCGGCCGGCCGCGCGCGGGTCCGGGCGCTGTTCGCGGACGCCACGCGGCTGGAACGCGCCTTCTTCGACAGCGCCTATGATGAAAGCTTGCCCGCCGGGTGATGCTCGCCGCGCATGCCGATTGGAGCATCAGCCCGGCCAAGCGCTGGATGGCGCTGGCGCGGCGCAATGCGCGCGGCTGGGTGGCGGAGGCGCCGCGCCCGGTGGGCGACACATCCGCCCTGCTGCCGTCGCTGCTGGCCGAAGGCGTGCCGGTGGCGCTCGGGCTCGACCTGCCGCTCGGCCTGCCGCGCGGCTTCGCCGCCGCGCGGGCTGAGGCGGATTTCCCCGCCTTCCTCGCCGCCCGCCACGGCGATGCGGGTTTCTTCGAGGTCAGCCCGACACTCGACACCGTCGGCCCCGCGCGGCCCTTCTACCCGGCGCGGGGGGTGAAGGGCATGACGCGCGCGGCGCATGCGGCGGCGCTGGGGCTGGATGGCCCGGCCTCGCTGTCGCGGCTGTGCGACCGGGCGACGGCCACGCGGCCGGCGGGGGCGCCGGTGTTCTGGACGCTGGGCGCCAACCAATCGGGCAAGGCGGCGATCGCGGCCTGGCGGGACTGGCTGGCCCCCGCGCTTGCCGCCGGCGCGCCGGTCTCGCTCTGGCCCTTCGCCGGGCCGCTGCATCGCTTGCTGGCGCCCGGCCGCGTGGCGGTGGCCGAGGTCTATCCGGCGGAGGCGCTGCGGCAGCTTGGCCTGAAGCTGGCCGGCAGCAAGCGCGCGCAGCTGCCGCGCCTGGCCTTGGCCGAGGCGCTGATGGCGGCCATGGCGCGGCTGCGCGTGGCGCCGAGCGCCGATCTGGCGGACTGCGTGGCGGAGGGTTTTGGCGCGGATGCGGCAGGCGAAGACCGGCTGGATTGCGTGCTGGGCCTGCTGAACCTGATCGCGGTGCTGGATGGCGCGCGGGCGGACCACATCCCGGAGGATCCCTGGATCACGCGCTGGGAGGGATGGGTGCTGGGACAGAGCGACATGCCGCGATAGGGCGCGGCGCGGTTTGTCGGGGCGTGCCCTGTTCGGCGTGCCCTGCCCCCTTCGCCCTGCCCCCCTCACCCTGCCCTCTCCCCCCTTTGGGGGGAGAGGGTTCTTGGGGGGGGAGAGGGTTCAACTCAGGCGGTTGCGGGGAGCTCAGGCCAGCAGGTCGAGGGCGGCGCGGCTGAGCGCCTGGACGCCGAGTTGGATGCAGGCCTCGTCGGGCTGGTAGCCGGCGTTGTGAAGCCGGTCGTCGCGCCCCGGCGCGCCGCTGCCGATGCGAAGCTGGAAGGCGGGGGCGCGGGCGGCAAACTCGGCGAAATCCTCGCTGCCCATGCTGGGCTCGCCTTCCTGTGGCGTATCGCCGAACTGGGCGCGGATCGCGGCCAGCACCGGCTCCAGCACCCGGTCGTCATTGACCAGCGGCGGGACCTTGCGCTGGTAGTCCAGCGCGCAGGTCACGCGCATCGCGGCCTCAAGCCCTGTCGCCAGCCGGCGGATCGCGGCTTCGGCGGTGTCGCGGGCTTCGGTGTGCAGGGTGCGGACGCTGCCCTTCAGATGCACGCGTTCGGGGATGATGTTGTAGGTCGCGCCACCCTGGAAGCTGCCGATGGTGACGACGGCGGGGTGGATCGGCTTCACCTCCCGGCTCACCACGGTCTGCGCCTGCGCCACGAAGGACGCGGCGGCGACGATGGGGTCGATGGCGGCATAGGGGTGCGCCGCATGGCCGGACTTGCCGCGCACCACCAGGTCGAAGCGGTCGGCCGCGGCCAGGCAGGCGCCGCGGGCGAAGCCGAAGGTGCCGACCGGCAGGTCCGGCTGGTTGTGGAAGCCGAGCGCGAGGTCGATCCCGTCGGCCGCGCCATCGGCGATCATGGCGGCGGCGCCTTCGAGCACTTCCTCGGCCGGCTGGAAGACCAGCAGCACGCGCCCGGCCAGCATCGGCGCCAGATCCTTCAGCACCGCGCCGACGCCCAGCAGCGTGGCGGTGTGGATGTCGTGCCCGCAGGCATGCATCTTCCCCGCGACGGTGGAGGCGAAGGGCAGGCCGGTTTCCTCATGGATCGGCAGGGCGTCCATATCCGCGCGGATCGCGAGCGTGGGGCCGGGACGCGCGCCCTCGACCACGCCGAGCACGCCGGTGCGCCCGACCCCGGTGCGGTGCGGAATGCCGAGCCGCGCGAGTTCGGCGGCGACGATGCCCGCCGTGCGCGTCTCCTCGAAGGCCAGTTCGGGATGGGCGTGGATGTCGCGCCGGATCGCGACCAGGGCGGGTTGCAGGGCCTCCGCGGCGTCGCGGATGCGGCGGGCGGGATCGTTCGCGGTCATGGCGCGCATCCTCGGGTGAAGAATAGGTCATGGCAAGGCGGGGCTGCTTGCAGAGCCCTGGAATCGCGTGCGATACGCGCTGCCAAAGTCCGGGGGAGAAAGCTGTGAGAAAGACGTTTCCGCGTCGTCTTGTGTTGGCCGGTGCCGCGAGCCTGCTCGCCGCGCCCAGGCTTGGTCACGCGCAGGGCTGGCCGAACGGGCCGATCCGCATGGTCGTCCCCTTCGCGCCCGGCGGCACCACCGACATCGCCGCGCGGTTCCTGGCCGATGGCCTGTCCCAGCGGCTGGGCGTGTCGGTGACGGTGGACAATCGCGCCGGCGCCGGCGCGACCACGGGCAGCCAGATGGTGGCGGATGCGCCGCCGGATGGGCAGACGCTGGTGATGAGCAACATCGCGAGCCACGGCATCTCGCCCAGCCTCTATCGCAACCTGCGCTACGATCCGGTCCGCAGCTTCAGCCACATCGCGATGGTGATCACCAACCCGTCGGTCTGGGTGGTGAACAAGGACAGCGGCATCAACAACCTGGCCGATCTGGTGCGGCTGGCGCGCACGCGGCGCGGCGGGCTCGACATGGCGTCCTCCGGCGCGGGGTCGTCGAACCACCTGCTGATCGTGCGCTTCTGCCAGCAGAACAACATCGACTTCACCCATGTGCCCTTCCGTGGCGCGGGGCCGGCGATGACGGCGGTGATCTCGGGCCAGGTGCCGATGATGTCGGACAGCCTGCCGTCCGCGGCCGGGCATATCCGCCAGGGCAGCGTGCGCGCCATCGCGATGAGCAGCGCGGAACGCCACCCCTCCTTCCCCGATGTGCCGACCTTCCGCGAACAGGGCTTCGACCTGGTCAGCACGTCCTGGTTCTCGCTCTCGGGCCCGGCGGGGATGCCTGCGCCGATCGTGGAGCGCCTGCACCGGGAGACGATGGCGGTGGTCACGACGGCAGAGGCGCGCGCGCGCTTCGCCGAGCTCGGCGGCAGCCCCGGCGACATGACGCCGGAGCAGTTCACCGCCTTCGTGGCGGCCGAGGTCGCGGCCTGGGCGCCGGTGGTGCGCGCGTCTGGCGCGACGGTGGATTGAGGGGCGGCCCGCAAGGCCGCTTCGCGCGGCCTGGGCCAGGGTTGCTTACGATTGCGTGAACCCGGCGGCCTGCCTAGGGTGGCCGTCCAAGGGCGGCAGCAGTCCGCCACGGAACGGGGCGCTGGTCGGGCCGCGCGGAATTCGCGTCGGCGGCTTTGGGTCGGAGGGTATGGGCCTCGCAAGAGGCTCACGGGAACGAGGGGCGTATGAAGCTCAACACGAAAGACTTGATCGGCGGCGGCATGCTGCTGCTGATCGCGGTGGTCGGCTACTGGCTGAATCTGGACCACACGCTGGGTACGCCCCGGCGCATGGGCCCGGGCTACATGCCCATGCTGACCTTCTGGCTGCTCGGGGGACTCGGCGCCTTCGTGATGTTCGCCGGCCTGTTCAGCGGCCCCGACCCGCTCGAGAAGTGGACGAAGCTCGAGGTGATCGCGGTGCCCTTCGGCATCGTGGCCTGCTTCGTCGGCTTCTACGTTGCCCGCGCCGTCGGTTTCCCCGGCTGGTATCCGCTGGGCCTCGGGCTGCTGGCGGGGTGCCTTGCGGTCTCCGTCGCGCCGGGCTGGCGCCCGATCGGACTGATCCATGCGGGCATGGCCACCTTCGGGCTGATGCTGGAGCAGTTCGGCCTGATGTTCTCCATCCTCGGCGCCGTCTTCGTGGCGGTCTTCGCCGAGCCGCTGCACCGCCCCAAGGGCGTGCTCGGGCTGATGGCCTTCCTGTGCGTGCTGTGCTGGTGGGTCTTCATCCGCGAACTCGATATCCGTGTGCCGGTCTGGCCGGTTTTCCTGACCAAGTGACGCAGCGAAACCGGAGAACGCACCCATGGAACTTCTGATCTCCAACCTCGCGCACGGCTTCGGCGTCGCGCTGAGCTTCGAGAACCTGCTGTTCGCGCTGCTCGGCTGCGTGATCGGCACGGCGATCGGCGTGCTGCCGGGCATCGGGCCGGTGGCGACCATCTCGCTGCTGCTGCCGATCACCTTCGGCATGTCGGCGACGACGGCCATCATCATGCTGGCGGGCATCTTCTACGGCGCGCAGTATGGCGGTTCGACCACCGCCATCCTGCTGAACCTGCCCGGTGAGGTGAGTTCGGTCGTTACCACCCTCGAAGGCTACAAGATGGCCCGGCGCGGGCGCGCGGGCGCGGCGCTCGCCACCGCGGCGCTCGGCAGCTTCTTCGCGGGCACGGTGTCGACCATCATCGTCGCGGCCTCTGGCCCGCTGCTGACGAAGGTGGCGCTGAGCTTCGGCCCGGCCGACTACTTCTCCCTCATGCTGCTCGGCCTGATCATCTCGGCCGTGCTGGCGCAGGGCTCGGTGGTCAAGGCGATCGGCATGGTGGTGC
>JBIIRI010000120.1:0-10921 GCA_044341625.1 Roseomonas sp. | reverse complement strand
CCGGCCGAGCCTGTTCGGCGGCGCGGGGGGCCATGCGCTGGCGCGCTTCGTGAACAACTGGGCGGATGCGGTGGTGATCCCGGGCATCGCGAGGCTGATCGTGGCCGATGTGGCTGCCGTGCTCGATTCCGGCGACATCGCCTATTTCCGCACCAGCCGGGAAGCGCGCTTCGGCATGACGCTGGAGCAGGTGCAGGCGGATCGCGACAGCGCGGTGAAGGGCTTCCGTCAGGCGCTGCACCCGATGCGGATGACGCTCCGCAGCCAGCCCTTCCTGGGTGGGGCGGCGCCGCTGCATGCGGATTCGATCGTCTTCGGCTGCTTCCAATGGGCCCGCTGCTGCAGCCCGTTCCGGCTGCTGGAGCAGGACGACCCGATCGAGGCCTGGCGCCAGCGCATGCTGGACCTGCATGACGGCCTGGCGCGCCGGGTGCCGGCCTTCGACTGATCCGCGCCGGCGGGACGGGGGGCGCTTCGATGCGGTGGATCCTTGGTGCGGCGGCGATGATGCTGGTGGCGATGGGCGCCCTGGCGGGGCCCCGCCCCTCCTACACGCCCGGGCCCCACAACATCGCGCTGCCGCCGGACTGGCAGGACCGCTTCATTCGCTACGCCACGATCGACAAGCCGGACCGCCGGATCATCCGCCACATCTACGTAAACCCGGAAGCCTATGCCGCCAGCCGCCCCGGCGTGCCCGCGCCGCATGGCACGCTGCTGATCATGGCCGACACCCGCGCGCGGCTCGATGCGGCGGGGAACCCGCTACGCGATGCCGATGGTCGCTTCATCGCCGAACCCGGCTGGATCGCCATCGCCGCGCAGCGGAAGGAAGCAGGCTGGGGCGAGGGCTACGGGCCGCAGCAGCGCAACGGCGAATGGGAATATGCCGCCTTCGACGGCGCCGGGCGGCGGCGCGACATCCCGTTGGCCTCCTGCTTCGGCTGTCACCTGCAGGCGCGCGCGCAGCAGGATTTCACCTTCACCTACTGGGACCTCATGGCGACGCGGCGATGACCTTCTCCCTGATCGGCCGCTGCGCGCGCACGGGCGCCTTCGGCGCGGCGGCTACCACATCCTCCCTCGCGGTCGGGGCGCGGGTGCATGCGGTGGCGCCGGGGATCGGCGCGGTGCTGACGCAGCACCGCACAGATCCGCGCCTCGGCCCAAGGGGCCTTGCGCTGCTGCGCTCCGGCTGCACGGCGGCGGAGACCGTCGCGGCGCTCGTCGCCTCCACCCCCGACCATGCCTGGCGCCAGCTGGCCGTGATCGATGCCGCCGGGCGCACCGCGCATTTCCACGGCGCGCATGTGAAGCGGGAGATGGGGGAGGCGCATGGGCGCGACGTCGTCGCCATCGGCAACATCCTCTCCTCCGCCGCCGTGCCGCAAGCGATGGCGGAGGCCTTCGCGGCCGACCCGTCCTTGTCGCTGGCGGAACGGCTGCTGCGCGGGCTGGAAGCCGGTGAAGCGGCGGGGGGCGAGCATGGCGATGTCCGCTCGGCCAGCCTGCTGGTCTATGGCGCGCATGATTTCGCGCTGGTGGATCTGCGCGTGGATGGCGATGCGGCGCCGATCCCACGCCTGCGCGCGCTGTGGGACGAATATGCGCCGCTGGTGGACGCCTATGTCGTGCGCGTGCTGAATCCGGACGACGCCATCGTCCTGTGATCGCGCCGCACCCCGCAGGCCGAAGCGCCGCCGCACATCAGGCGGTGTCCAGCCGCTGGTGACGCAGCGTGCCGACGGTGGCCAGCGCGGCCTCCGGCGCGACGCCCAGGCGTTCCAGCGCGTATTCGGCCATGCCGAGCGCCACTTCCCGTTCGCCCATCATCACCAGCCCGACGCCTTCATCGGCTTCCAGCAGCGCGGCCTCGTCGTCGGAATGGGTGCGGATGATCGCGTGGATCGCGGGGTTGGACAGCTTGGCCTGCGCCAGCACCGCGCGCGCTTCCACCACCCCGGGCAGCGCCACCACCAGCAGCCCCGCACGCGCGGTGCCGGCCGCGTGCAGCACCTCGGGCCGCGTCGCATCGCCCCAGATCGTGGGCACGCCGGTGGCCAGCAGCCGTTCGGCCGCACCGCGATCCTCCTCCACCGCCACAACCGGGATGCCATGGGCCTGCAGCGCCCGCAGCACCAGGGAGCCAACGCGGCCGGTGCCGACGACAACCGCATGACCATTCAGCAGCGCCTCGCGCGGCGGCGGGCCCAGGCGGGGCCGGCGCGCGCCGCGCCACCAGGCCAGCCGGGCGGAACGGTCGAGCCGTGGCGCCAGCGCCTCCAGCCCGCGCAGGGTCAGCGGCGTCAGCAGGATGGTGACGATGGCGGCGACCAGCACGGGGCCGCGCACGGCCTCCGGCAACAGGCCCTGGCGCACCGCGACCTCCACCAGCAGGAAGGAGAATTCGCCGATCTGGCCCAGCGCGCCGGCGACGGTCGTGGCCACGCGCGGCGGCACGCGCAGCGCCAGCAGCACCACCAGCGTGCCGCCCGCGACCGCGATCAGCACCGCCACCACCGCCGCCACGGAAGCCAGCGGCTGCGCCGCCACCGCCACCGGGTCGACCAGCATGCCGATGGAGACGAAGAAGATGGCGGCGAAGATGCGTTGCAACGGCGTTGCTTCCGCCGCCGCCTGGTGGCCGACATCGCTCTCCCCCAGCACCACGCCGGCGAAGAAGGCGCCAAGCGCGAAGGAGACACCGAACAGCGATGAGGCGACGAAGGCCACGCCGAGCGCCACCGCCATCACCGCCAGCGTAAAGATCTCGCGCGATCCGCTGCGCGCCACGCGCACCAGCAGCCAGGGCAGCGCCCGACGGCCGAAGACCAGCATGAGCGTGCCGAAGGCCAGCAGCGAGAAGGTGGCGGTGCCGAGCCCCGTCAGCAACTGGCCCTCCTCCTCTCGCCCGCCGGCGATGGCGGCCAGCATCACCAGGGCGAAGACCACGACCAAATCCTGCATCACCAGCCAGCCCAGCGCGATGCGCCCTGCCTCGCTGCCCAGCCGCCCGCGTTCCTCGAGCGTCCTGGTCGCCACCGCGGTGGAAGAGATCGCCAGCGCGAGCCCGAAGGCCATCGCCGTGCCCAGCGGCAAGCCGAGCAGCCCGCTGCCCACGGCGCTGCCAAGTGCCGTGGCCAGCGCGATCTGCGCCACGGCGCCCGGTACCGCGATGCGCCAGACGGCCAGCAGGTCGGCGGGGCGGAAATGGAGCCCGACCCCGAACAGCAGCAGCGCCACGCCGACCTCGGCCATGGCGTTGACCACCGCCCGGTCGGCGACGAAGCCGGGCGTGTAGGGCCCGATCAGGACACCAGCAACAATGTAGCCGATCAGCGCCGGCAGCTTCGCCGCCCGGGCCGCCGCGCCGAACAGGAAGGCGAGCAGGATGCAGGCGACCAGGGTCGCCAGCATGGGATCGGGCCCGTGGTGCATGCCGCAAGCTTACGGGCAATTGGCGGTGCCGCGCCATGCCGGGCGGCGCGGTTGCGCCAAGCGGGCGGGGGCTCCACCATCCTCGCGAGGGCGTGCCGAGGCCGACAGGCGCCGGCAGCGCCGCGCAGACCCGGGGGCACGATCCGAATGCAGCATGATGCGATCCTGATCACGGGCGGCGCGGGCGGCATCGGGCGCGCCATCGCGCGCCGCGCGACGGAGGCGGGCTGGCGGCCGGTGATCCTCGATCTGCACGCGCCGGCCGATCCCCTGCCGAACGAGGTGTTCATCCGCTGCGACTTCGCCGACGCCGCTGAGGCGCGCGCCGCGCTGGCCGAGGCCGCCACGCGCCACGCGCCCACGCGGCTGGTGAACAATGTCGGCATCGTGCGTCCCGCGCTGCTGGAGGACACCTCGGTCGAGGATCTGGCGGCTGTGCTGGACGTGAACCTGCGCAGCGCCATCCTGGCCGCGCAGGCGCTGCTGCCGGCGATGCGCGACGCGGGCTTCGGGCGGATCGTCAACATCGCGTCACGCGCCGCGCTGGGCAAGGAATTGCGGACCGCCTATGCGGCCAGCAAGGCGGGGCTGATCGGTCTGACGCGGACCTGGGCGCTGGAACTGGCCAGCCAGGGCATCACGGTGAACGCGATCGGCCCCGGCCCGATCGCGACCGAGTTGTTCCGCCGCGCCAACCCTGACAACAGCCCGAAGACCCGCGCCATCATCGAAGGCGTGCCGGTGAAGCGGCTGGGTACGCCGGAGGATGTGGCGCATGGCTGCGCCTTCTTCCTCGACGACCGGGCCGGCTTCGTCACCGGCCAGGTCGTCTATGTCTGTGGGGGCATGACGGTGGGCATGGCGCCCATCTGAGGCCTCTCGTTCAAAGAGTTGAACTGCGCCCGCCGCAGGCGGGCAAGCGGCCGAATGGCCGCCGCGGCAAGTGCCGCGAAGCCAAGCGGCCGGAGGCCGCGCCGGCGCTTGAGGTCAAAAACAGTCATACCAGCGGTCATTGCAAATGACCGCTGGTATGATCAGGCCTGCGCGGCGCGGCGGCCCCGGAACAGCCGCGCCGCCACCGGCCAGAGCAGCCCCGCCGCCGTCACCGCGAACAGCGTCAGCGCGATCGGGCGCCCTGCAAAGCCGGCCAGCACGCTGCCCGCGTCGTCGCCGAAGATGATCAGCGACTGCTTCAGCGTCTCCTCCACCATGCCGCCCAGCACGAGGCCCATGATCAGCGGCGCCGGCGAAAAGCCAGCACGGCGGAACAGGAAGCCCACCACGCCGGCGGCGAGCATCACATAGACATCGCCCAGCGACTGGTTCGGCCCATAGGCGCCGATCACCGACAGCACGAAGACCGCGGGCCAGAGGAAGGCCGGCGGGATGAGGCTGATGCGCGCGAAGAGCCGCGCCATGGATAGCCCCATCACCAGGTAGAAGATGTTGGCCGCCAGCATCGACGCGAAGACAGCGTAGAGCAGCGTGGGCTGTTCGGTGAACAGATGCGGTCCGGGCCGGACGCCCTGCACGATCAAACCCGCCAGGATGATCGCGGTCGTGGCGCTGCCCGGGATGCCGAGCGCGAGGGTGGGCACCATCGACCCGCCGACGGCCGCGTTGTTCGCCGCTTCCGGCCCCGCCACGCCTTCGATGCTGCCCTTGCCGAATTCCTCCTTGTGCTTCGACCAGCGCCGCGTCTCGTTGTAGCCGATCAGCGCGGCGGTGGTCGCGCCCAGCGCAGGCAGCGCGCCGATGAAGGTGCCGATACCGCTGCCGATCCAGATGGAGCGCATGCACTTCTTCATCTCGGCCCAGCCCGGCACGCGGGCCGCGTCGGCGAAGACGATCTGCGCCTTGCCATAGCGGCGCGCCGCCTGGTCCAGCATCTCGCCCACCGCGAACAGGCCGATCAGCACGGGCACGAAGCCGATGCCGTCCGACAATTCCATGACGCCGAAGGCATAGCGCTCGACGCCCGTGGTCAGGTCCATCCCCACGGTGGCGATCAGCAGGCCGAGCGCGGCCGCGATCAGGTTCTTGGCCGCGCTGTCGCCGCCGATCGCCGCGCACATCGAAAGCCCGAACAGCGCGAGGGCGAAATATTCCGGCGGGCCGAAGCTGTAGGCCGCGCGCGCCAGCATCGGCGCGGCGAAGATCAGCACGATGACGCTGACGATGCCGCCGATGGCGGAGGAAACGGCGGACATGCCGAGCGCGAGCCCGGCCTGGCCCTTCTCCGCCATCTTGTAGCCTTCGAGCGCGGTGGCGCTGGCGGAAGGATCGCCCGGCGCGTTCACCAGGATCGCGGTGATGGACCCGCCGAAATTCGCCGCGCAATAGATGGCGCCGAGGAAGCAGATCGCCGGGATCGGGCCCATCGCGATCGTCATCGGCAGCATCAGCGCGATGGTGGTGGACCCGCTGATGCCCGGCAGCGCGCCGACGAAGATGCCGAGCACAGTGCCCAGCACCACCATCATCATGACATACGGGTCCGCCATGATGGCGAGCCCGCCAAGGAAAGCTTCCACGCGCCTAACCCCCGAAGACCAGGCCGCCGGGCAGCGTCAGCCGGAACGCCTTCACGAATACAAGCCACAGCGCGAGGGTGAGCCCGCCCGAGACCGCGAGCAGCAGCGGAATGCGCCGTTCGCCCCAGATCCAGCCCGCGACGACCAGGAACAGCGCCCCGGCGCCGAGCATGCCGAACAGCGCCATCGCGGGCAGGAACAGCAGGCAGCAGCCCCAGATCGCCAGCGCGGGGCCATCGGGTGCGACATTCTCGGGATCGGGCGGCCCCGGCTCCTGCAGCGCCAGCAGCACCGCAAGGCCGAGGATGATCACGCAGATCAGGCGCGGGAACTCCACCGCGCCGAGCCCGGGAAGGCCCGGGGGCACCGGATCGAACAGATAGGTGCCCGCGAACGCCGCCGCCGCCACCAGCGCGGCAAGCGCCGCGCTGATGCGGTTGACATGGCTCGTCCGCGCCGGCGCGGTGGAGACGCTCATCGCAGCAGGCCGAGCGAGGTCAGAGCCTCACGCCCTTCCTCAAGGAAGCCGGCCAGCTGACGGCCCCAGGCCTCGCGCCCGACAACCGAATCCGGGCTCTGCCCTGTGTTCTCGAGGTAGCCACGATAGAGTGGCGTGGACATGGCGCGGACCAGGCCCTGCTCCAGCCGCGCCACGCGATCCTCCGGCGTGCCACGCAGGACGGCGAAGCCGCGCACGGTGGACGCGACGGCATTGATGCCGAGTTCCTTGGCCGTCGGCGTATTGGGAAAGTTCGCCATCCGCGCTTCCGACAGCACCATCAGCGGGCGGACCTCACCGGCGCGGAGCTGGGCTTCCGCCTCGGCCGGGTTCAGCAGGCCGACATCGATGTTGCCGCCGACCAGGTTGATCACGATCTCGCCACCGCCGCGGAAGGGCACGAGGGTCGGCTGCTGCAACTGCGCGGCGCGGCCGAAGGCGAAGACCGCCACATGGTCCACCCCGCCGACATGCGTGCCGCCAAAGCGCAGCGAACGCGCGCGGCCGGCGGTGAGCAGATCCTGCGGCGTGCGGAGCGGGCTGTCGCGGCGCACCAGCACCATCTGCGGATCGTCCGTGGCGCGCGCCAGCGGGATCAGGTCCGTCAGCTGCGGCAGGTTGCGGTTGCGCAGCATGGTCAGCAGGTGGGTCTGCGTCATCAGGACGATGGTGTGCCCATCCGCCGGCTTGGAGGCGAGGTATTGCAGCGCCTGCGCGCCCGACCCGGCGGTGCGGTTCACCACCGTCAGCTCCTGCCGGAACTCGCCCGGCGCGCCGACCATCATCATGCGTGCGGTGATGTCCGTGCCGCCGCCGACGCCGGCATGCGTCACCACCTCGATGGTGCGGGAGGGGAAGGCTTCCTGCGCGCGAAGGCTGGCGGGCGCGAACAGCCCCACGCCGAGCGCCGAGGCGCCCGTCAACAGGCCGCGACGGCCGATCCGTGTGGTCTCAGTCATGTTTCTCTCCCTTGGGTGCCGCCTTGCGCGGCGTCTTGGTGGCTTTGGACGGCGCGAGCGTGGCGCCGGTGGACTGGAAGCGGCGCTTGCCGCCGGCGATATGCGCCTCTCCCGCCGCGCGGGCGGTGGCGGGGTCGCGGGCCGCGATGGCGCGCAGGATCGCCGCGTGTTCGGCGTTGCTCTCGCGCATGTTCTCGGGCTGGACCAGGGCGCGGCGGCGATACAGGTGCAGCTCGTTGCCGAGTTCGGCATAGAGGCGCCTTGCGCGCGGGCCGCCGCCGAATTCCAGCAGCGCCGCGTGGAAGTCGAGATTGCCGGCGTAGTAGGACGCGGCTTCATCCGCGCGCCAGGCCGCTTCCATGCGCTTCACCATGGCGCGCAGCGCGGCAAGCTGCGCGGGCGTGCCGGTCTCCGCCAGCCGCGCGCAGGCGAGGCCCGTGATGGCGGCGCGGATATCGTAGATCTCGAGCGCCTCCTCGGCGCTCACCTGCCGGACATAGCTGCCCTGGTTCCGCACCGCGACGACAAGGCCGCTGCGTTCCAGGCCCCTTACGGCCTCCCGCACCGGGCCGCGGGAGACGCCGAGGCTGGTGGCGAGCGCGGCTTCGTTCAGTCGTTCGCCTGCGGCGAGGCTGCCGGCCAGGATCATCCGCTCGATCTCCTGCGCGACGAGGGAGGAGAGGGAGCGGGTGCGGACGATGTCGAGGGGAGAGGGGCTGGTGTCGGGCAAGGGCGCGCGCGCTGCGGGCGCCGATGCGCCGCGAGCGGTCCCGTTCCTGGGGCGCTTGCCTGTTTCCTCCATGGGCGCGAAACTGCTTCCGACGACTGTCACCTGTCAACAGTTTGCGCCGACCGGCGCCGGTGGTAAGCAGGTGGCTTGCAGGAGGAACCGCCGATGCCCGAAGGTCACATGCCGCAACCGACGCTGGCCTCGACCGCGCTGTCCCGTTTTCGGGTGCTGGACCTGACGCGTGTGCGCTCCGGCCCCACCTGCGTCCGCCAGCTGGCGGATTGGGGCGCGCAGGTCATCAAGATCGAGATGCCGCCGGCGCTCGACGAAGGCGACCCGATGGGCGGGCCGCGCCAGGGCTCGGACTTCCAGAACCTGCACCGCAACAAGCGCGGCATGACGCTGAACCTGAAATCGCCCGAAGGCGTCGCGCTGTTCAAGAAGCTGGCTGAGAGCGCCGACGTCATCGTCGAGAACTTTCGGCCCGACGTGAAGCAGCGCCTCGGCATCGACTACGAGTCGATGGCGAAGGTGAATCCGCGCATCGTCTATGCCTCGATCTCCGGCTTCGGCCAGGACGGCCCCTATGCGACGCGGCCGGGCTTCGACCAGATCGCGCAGGGCATGGGCGGGCTGATGTCCATCACCGGCCTGCCGGGCCAGGGCCCGGTGCGCGTCGGCATCCCGATCGCGGACCTCACCGCCGGCATCTTCGCCGCCCAGGGCATCCTGGTCGCGCTGCTGGAACGCGAAGTGTCAGGCAAGGGGCAGTGGGTGCAGACCTCGCTGCTGCAGGCGCAGGTCTTCATGCTGGATTTCCAGGCCAGCCGCTGGCTGATGGAAGGCCAGGTGCCGAAGCAGGCGGGCAACAACCACCCCACCTCGATCCCGACCGGCGTGTTCCAGACCTCGGACGGCTACATGAACATCGCCGCATCGGGGAACAAGATCTGGGAGCGCTGCGCGCGGGGCCTGGGTCGCGACGACCTGCTGGCGGATGAGCGCTATAAGACCGCCGGCGGCCGCAGCGAGCACCGCGACGAGCTGAACGCGGAACTCGAGAAGACGACGCGCACCAACACCACCGCGCATTGGGTCGCGGCGCTGAACGAGGGCGGCGTGCCCTGCGGCCCGATCTACCGCGTGGATGAGATGTTCGCCGACCCGCAGGTGCAGCACCTGGGCCTCGCGCAGACATCCGAAGGCAGCGCCGGCCGCGAGGTCGCCTATGTTAGCCAGCCGATCCGGCTGTCGCGCACGCCGTCGAAGATCGTCGCGCATCCGCCGGAACTCGGCGAGCACACGGATGCGATCCTGTCCGAACACGGGCTGGACCAGGCCACCATCGACGACCTGCGCGCGCGCCAGGTGATCTGACACACGCAATCGCGGGCCGCCCCGAGGACTAGAAATGGCCGCCGCAAGGCGGCCCGCGCACAGACCGACAGCGCCGCTGGTGGACCAGTAGGTAGGCGCGAAGCCAAGGCCGCGGAGCGGCCGCCCGGCGTTTGAGGGAGAAGACCATGGACGGCATGATGGTAACAGGCTCCGAGAAGATGCTCGGGCGCAAGGCCGACGGCATCGGCTGGATGACCTTCAACAACCCCGAGCGGCACAACGCCGTCTCGATGGAGATGTGGGAAGCGGCCGAGCGCATCCTGACCGACTTCACGGCCGACCCCGAGGTTCGCGTCGTCGTCATCACCGGCGCGGGTGGCAAGGCCTTCGTCTCCGGCGCCGATATCTCGAAGTTCGAATCCGAACGCTCGGGCGAAGCGGCGGTGGCCGCCTATCAGGCGCAGACCGCGAAGGTCTATGACCTGCTGGCCAATTGCCCGAAGCCCACCATCGCGATGATCCAGGGCCATTGCATCGGCGGCGGCACCGCGCTCGCGGTCTGCTGCGACCTCCGCATCTGCGGCGAGACGGCGAGCTTCGGCGTGCCGGCCGCGAAGCTCGGCCTCGGCTACCCGCTGTCGGGCCTGCGGCGCCTGGTGGATCTCGTCGGCCCGTCCTTCGCCAAGGAGATCTTCTTCACCGCGAAGAAGTGGACTTCGGAAGAAGCGCGCATCATGGGCCTGACCAACCGCGTGGTGCCGAACGACGCGCTGGAAGCCTATGTGCTCGACTACGCGAAGATGATCGCGGGCAACGCGCCGCTGACGGTCGGCAGTTCCAAGGCGATCATCAACGAGGCGCTGAAGGATCGCGGCGCGGCGAATGAGGAGATGTGCGACCGCCTGGTGAAGCAGTGCTTCGCCAGCGAGGACTACATCGAAGGCCGCCGCGCCTTCATGGAAAAGCGCCCGCCGCAGTTCAAGGGCCGCTGACCGCCATGCGCGACGCCGGCGATCCTCTTTTCCCCCGGGATGAGGCGATCGCCGGCCTCCCGCTGGACGGCACCATCAAGGGCGTGAAGCCCGGTGCCGCGTTGCGGCTGGATCAGGTCGCGGCGCAGGGCTGGCAACTGCCGGACATGCCGCTGCCGCTGGCCGTGCTGCGCGTGGACATCATGCGCCGCAACGCGGCCTGGATGGCGGATTTCGCGCGGCGCAACGGCCTCTCGCTCTGCCCGCATGGCAAGACGACCATGTCGCCGCAGCTGTGGAACCTGCAGCTGGCCGAGGGTGCCTGGGGCATCACCGTCGCCACCGCCCATCAATTGCAGGTCGCGCGCCGCTTCGGCATCCCGCGCGTGATCTGGGCTAACCAGCCCATCGGCCACATCGCCGTCGATGCCGCCTTCGACGCACTGCGCGAT
>JBIIRI010000119.1:0-10932 GCA_044341625.1 Roseomonas sp. | reverse complement strand
TTGCGCTGGGCGGCAACCTGTTCTCCGATGCAATGGGGCGGCCGGGCACCTATCTGGGCACCTATGAGGGCATGATGGACCACAACATCACGACAATCATGCGCGCGCTGGGCGGCCGGGTGCCCCCGCGCGGCCTGAACGGGAGGCTGGCGGCGTGACGCCCCCCGCCCCGCTCTCGGTCTCCCACCTGACGGTCGCCTATGGCGAACGCCCGGCGGTGTGGGACGTGACCTGGTCCGCCCCGCCGGGGCTGACGGCGATCGTGGGACCGAACGGGGCGGGCAAATCCACCCTGCTCAAGGCGACGCTCGGCCTGGTGCCGGCGCTGTCGGGAGAGGTCCGCTTCTTCGGCCGCCCGCTGGACGAGGTGCGCGACCGCGTCGGCTATCTGCCGCAGCGCGCCTCGGTCGATTGGGACTTCCCGGCCACCGCGCTCGATGTCGTGTGCATGGCGCGCTACCCGCGGATGCGCTGGTGGGGCCGCGTGCCGCGCAAGCACCGCGACGCGGCGCGGGATGCACTGGCCCAGGTGGGCATGGAGGCCTTCGCCGATCGCCAGATCGGCAAGCTGTCCGGCGGCCAGCAGCAGCGCGTCTTCCTCGCCCGCGCGCTGGCGCAGGACGCCGACCTCGTGCTGATGGACGAGCCCTTCGCGGCCGTTGATGCCGCGACCGAGACGGCGATCGTCGCCGTGCTGCGGGCGCTGGCCGCGCGCGGGCGGCATGTGGTGGCGGTGCACCACGACCTCGGCACGGTGCCCGAGTATTTTTCCTCGGTTCTCCTGCTGAATGCGCGGGTCTTCGCGGCCGGGCCGGTGAAGGACGCCTTCAACTCGGGGACTATCGGCGCGACCTATGGCGCGCGCCTGGCGCTGCTGGATGAGGCGAGCGTCGGCGCGGAGGCCGGCGGGGCGTGATGGGCAGGTTGCGCTTCCCTCTCCCGCCCACCCTCGCCAAGCGCGAGAGTGGGGTCGGCGCCACCTGCTCCCTCTCCCGCATGCGGGAGAGGGTTGGGGTGAGGGCCGAGCAAACCAACCCGGCCGTCGCGCCATGATCTCCTACAACACCCTCGTCGTACTCTCGGGCTGCGCGCTGCTCGGGGTTGCGGCCGGCACGGTCGGGACCTTCGCGCTGCTGCGCGGACGGGCGCTGGTCGCCGATGCGGTGGGCCATGCAGCGCTGCCGGGAGTGGCGCTGGCGGCGCTGGTCGTGGCACTCGTCGGCGGCGACCCCCGCGCCCTGCCGCCGCTGCTGGCCGGCGCTGCCATCGCCGGGCTGCTTGGGGTGCTCGCCGTGCAGGCGCTGACGCGCACGCGGCGGATCCGGGAAGACGCGGCCATCGCCATCGTCCTGTCCTCCTTCTACGCCGCCGGCGTCGCGCTGATGTCCTGGCTGCAGACCCTGCCGGGCGCGGCGCAGGCGGGGCTGTCCAAATTCATCCTCGGCCAGGCCGCCGCGATGCGGGCGGAGGACGCGATGATCGGCGCCGCCGTGGCCGCGATCAGCCTGGTACTGGTGCTGGTCGCCTTCCAGCGGCTGCGCGCGGTCGCCTTCGACATGGATTTCGCCCGCGTGCAGGGGCTGCGGACGGATCGGACGGATCTGCTGCTGCTCGGGCTGATCGTGCTGGTCTGCGTCAGCGGGTTGCAGGCGGTCGGGCTGATCCTGGTGGTCGCGCTGCTGGTCCTGCCGGCCGCGACCGCCCGGCTGCTGACCCATCGCCTGCCCCGGATGCTGACCATCGCCGCCGTCACGGGCGGGATCTCGGGCGCGGTCGGCGCCTATCTCTCGGCCTTGCGGCCGGAGGTGCCGACGGGTGCCGCCGTGGTGCTGGTCGCCGCCGCCTTCTTCACCCTGGCTTTGCTGCTGGCGCCGGAGCGCGGGTTGCTGGCGCGGGGGGCGATGCTGCTGCGTCGGCGGGCCGCGACCGATTCGGAGCATTTCCTCCGCGCCGCCTGGGAAGCGCAGGAAGCGGCCGGCGCCGGGCCGGGCACGGCGGGGGATCGCTGGGCGCCGATCGCCGCCGTCGCGGCCGCGCGCGGCTGGCGCCTGGGCAAGGCGCGGCGGCTGGCCCTTTGGCTGTCGCTGCGCGGCCTGGTCGCGCGGGCCGAGGGCCATGTCCACCTGACACCGCGCGGGGCGACCGCCGCCCGTCGCGCCGTGCGCGCGCATCGCGCGGTGGAGCATCATCTGCTGGCCGCCGGCGCCGCCGACATCGCCTCCGCCGACCGGCTGGCGGACCTTGTGGAGCATGGCCTGCCGCCGGAGATGGCCGCGAAGCTGCTGCCCGAGCCATCCGCCCTGCCGGCCAGCCCGCATGCGCTGGGGGGAAGGGCATGACGCTCGCCGATTTCCTCACCCTCGACCTGCCGCCGCTGATCGCGGCGCTGCTGGCGGGGGGCACCTGCGGGTTGCTGGGGTCCTTCCTGGTTCTGCGGCGCGAATCGCTGATCGGGGATGCGCTGTCGCATGCCGTGCTGCCGGGGATCGTGCTCGGCTTCGCCATCACCGGCGCGCGGGCCGGGCTGCCGATGCTGGTCGGCGCGATGGTCGCGGGGCTCGCGGCGGTCGCGCTGATCGGGCTGGTGCAGAAGGCGGCGCGACTCGACCCCGGCGCCGCCATCGGCGCCGTCTTCACCACTTTCTTCGCGGTCGGGCTGGTGCTGCTGGAAGTCACCGGCGCGCGGAGCGTCGATCTCGACCTGGATTGCGTGCTGTTCGGCCAGCTGGAGACGCTGGTCTGGACCCAGGGCACCTCGCTGGCGGCCCTTGCCGATCCGGTGGCGCTCGCCGCCCTGCCGCGCCAGCTCGGGCTGATGGCGGGCGTCGCGGCGGCGGTCGGGCTGGCCGTGGCGCTGTTCTGGCGGCCGATCAAGCTGGTCTGCTTCGACCCGGCCTATGCCCAGGCGCTGGGCCTGCCCGCCAGGACCATCGAATTGGGCCTGGCGCTGCTGGTGGCCGCCGCCGCCGTCGCGGCCTTCGAGGCAGTGGGCTCGATCCTGGTGGTGGCGATGCTGGTCTGCCCGGCCGCGGCGCTGCGGCTGATGACCGACCGCTACGCGGTGCAGGTGCTGGGCGGCGCGGCGCTGGGGGCCGCGCTCGGCGCGGTGGGCTATGCGCTGGCCGGGCCGGTGCCGGCCGCGCTGGGGCTGAGCGTCTCGCTGAATGCCGCCGGCGTGATTGGCACGCTCGGCGGGCTGCTGGTGGCGGTAGCTGCGCTGGCTGGTACCGTCAGGCCGCGGCGGCGAGGAGCGGCGCGCCCGGGTTCCGCACCCGCACCAGGGTGAACAGCCCGGCCGGCTGGCAGGGCTCGATCGATTCGACCTGAACCGCCTTCGGATCGAACAGGTCCGACAGGGCGAAATCCGGATGCCAGCCCAGCAGGCGGGACAGCGGCGCCATGGAGCGTTCGGCCCACCAGCGCAGCCCGCGCTCGGCGGCGAAATGGTTGACGAACAGCAGGTCGCCGCCCGGGCGGACCACCCGCGACATCTCCGCGAACAGGGCCTTGGCGTTTGGGACGACGGAGGCCGTGAACATCGCCACCGCGATGTCGAAGCTGTCATCGGCGAAGGCCATGTGCTCCGCGTTCATCTCGACCAGGCCGGTGACATGGCCCAGCTTCTCCTCGCGCACGCGCTGGGCGGCCTTGTCCAGCATCTCGCGCGACAGGTCGATGCCGACCACCCGCTTCTCCGCGCGGTAGCGCGGCAGGGCGAGGCCGGTGCCGACCCCCACTTCCAGCACCCGGGTGCCGGGCAGGCGGTTCACCTCCTCGACCGCGCGGCGGCGGCCATGGGCGGAGACGCCGCCGAAGACGACATCATAGACCCCAGCCCAGCGCCGATAGGCGTCGCGGACACCGGCCGCGTCCAGGACGGCGCGGGGGTGGTCACGGTCGGGGGTATCGGTGCGAATGCTCATATTGGGCGAGAGGTCCGGTAGAACGGCGTGTTGGCTAGTGCCAACGGGGGGCGGGCGCAAGCGCTTCGTGGCGAATGACCGTCCGATTGCGGTCAGGACCAGTTCATCCCTTGGGTCATCCCGGGGTCATCCGCGTGGCGGTTTCCGGGCCGGAAGCGCCACCAGCACCCCCCCGGCCGCGATCACCGCCGCGCCGAGCAGCGTCCAGCCATCGGGCCAGTCGCCGAACACCAGCACCCCGGCCAGCCCCGCCCAGACCAGCTGCGAATAGGACATAGGCGCCAGGACGGAAGCCGGGGCGCGGGCGAAGGCCAGCACCAACAGGCAATGCCCCGCCGCCCCGATCAGGCCGAGCACCAGCATCCACGGCAGGTCAGACGGCGCCGGCGGCACCCAGACGAAGGGCTGCGCCAGCGCCGTCAGCGCCAGCGCCGCCAGCGAGGTATGGAGGAAGGTGGTGCGCGGATCGTCCTCGGCCGCCAGTTTGCGGGTCAGCAGCTGGTAGAAGGTGTTCATCACCGCCGTGACCAGCGGCAGCAGCATCGCCCAATGCAGCGGTTCCCCGGTCAGGAAGGGGGGGCGGATCGCCACCATCACCCCGGCCAGCCCGATCACCACCCCCAGCCAGCGCCGCGCCGAGACCTTCTCCCCCAGCCAGAGGGCGGCCAGGGCGACGGTCAGCACGGGGGCGGCGAACATCACGGCGGTGGCATCCGCCAGCGGCACATGCATCAGCGCGACGATGAAGGACGCACTCGCCCCCGCCAGCGTCGCGCTGCGCAGCGTCTGCAGCAGCGGCGCGCGGGATCGCCAGGGCAGCGATCCGGTGAAGATCCGCACCGCCAGGATGACGAAGACCACATGCACCGCGAAGCGGAGGAACATCAGCTGCGGCACCGGATAGGATGCCACCATCACCTTCAGCAGCGAATCCATGGCGACGAACAAGGCGAGCGCCAGGAGTTGCAGCAGGACGCCCTGGAGGGTGCGGGACATCGGGGCCCAATGCGACAGGGATCCCCACAGTCTGACAGGCGGGCCGCGCGCGTCCAGGCCCGGATCGGTCGTCTGCGGCGGCGGCTATGCGCGCCCCGCGACCCCCGAGAGCAGCGCGGGGTCGATATGCAGCTTGGCCAGCGCTTCCCGCCACAGCGTATCGGGCGCGGCGGCGAACAGCAGCCGTTCATCCGCGGGCACGGACAGCCAGGCGTTCTGCTGGATCTCGCTTTCCAGCTGGCCCGGCCCCCAGCCGGCATAGCCGAGCGCCAAGACCCCCTCGCGCGGGCCGCCGCCACCGGCGATCGCCTTCAGGATATCGACGCTCGCGGTCAAGGCGAGGCCGGGCTGCACCGTCAGACTGCCCTCGGTGGCCCAATCGGCGGTGTGCAGCACGAAGCCGCGGCCATTCTCCACCGGGCCGCCCGCCATCAGCCGGATGCGCCGCTGCGGCGGGATGGGATCGAGGTCGAGCTGCTTCAGCAGGTCGTCGAAGGTCAGGCTCGCGAGTGGCTTGTTCAGCACGATGCCCATCGCCCCGTCATCCGAATGGGCGCAGAGGCAGATCACGCTGCGCGCGAAGCGGGGGTCCTGCATGTTGGGCATCGCGACCAGCAACTGGCCCGTCAGCCAGCCTTCACCCTTCGGGGCGGCGCCAGGCGCCTTGCCGGCCGGGCCCGCGCGGCCGGCCATGCCCGCGCCAGAGGGGATCGCGCCAGAGGCTGTCGTGCCACGCGGCGTCCTGCGGGCGGGCGTCCTGCCAGCGGGGGGCTTGCCAGCGGGGGGCTTGGTTGGGGTTCTGGCCATGGGCGGAAGATGGCGGCGGGACCTTGAAGCCGCAAGAACGGGGCCCGCCGCAGCGGGGTTGCGCCGCACCGCACATGGACGCGACGCCGCGTTACGCCTAAAGGGGGCCACCCCCGCCATCCCCTTATGGGAGACAGAATGATGACGATCACCGCCGGCGACGCGATCCCCTCCGTCAAGGTCATGCAGGCCACCGCCGAAGGCCCGAAGGAAGTCGACATCGCCGAGCTCTTCAAGGGCAAGACTGTCGCGCTGTTCGGCGTGCCCGGCGCCTTCACGCCGACCTGCTCCGCCAAGCACCTGCCGGGCTTCGTCGCCCAGGCCGCCGCGCTGCGCGCCAAGGGCGTGGACATGATCGCCTGCATGGCGGTGAACGACGCCTTCGTGATGGGCGCCTGGGCCAAGGACCAGGGCATCACCGACCAGGTCGTGATGCTGGCCGATGGCGGCGCGGCGCTGACCAAGGCGCTGGGCCTGGAATTCGACCTGACGGCGCGCGGCCTCGGCCTGCGCTGCCAGCGCTTCGCGCTGGTCGCCAAGGACGGCAAGGCCACCCATGTCGCCGTCGAGGCGCCGGGCGCCTTCGAGGTCAGCAAGGCCGAAGCCGTCCTCGCGGCGCTCTGAGCTTCCCCCGCCGGTCGGGGCCCCACGGGGTTCCCGACCGGGTTTCGGCGCGGCGCTACGCCCCCAGCCCCACCCGCGCGGCGGTGGCCAGCTGGTCGGCGCGCTCGTTCATGACGTCGCCGGAATGCCCGCGCACCCAGCGCCATTCGATGTCATGCGGCTTCGCGGCCGCCAGCAGGCGCTGCCACAGCTCGTAATTCGCCACCGGGTCGCGGGCGCTGTTCCGCCAGTTGTTGCGGACCCAACCCTTCACCCAGCGCTCCATGCCGTTGCGGACATATTCGCTGTCGGTGTGCAGCACCACCTTGCAGGGGCGCTTCAGGGCTTCCAGCGCGCTCGCCGCCGCCGTCAGTTCCATGCGGTTGTTCGTGGTCGCGGGATCGGCGCCGGTCAGCTCCTTCTCCGTCGTCCCGAAGCGCAGGATCGCGGCCCAGCCGCCCGGGCCGGGATTGGGCTTGCAGCCGCCATCGGTCCAGATCTCGACCACCGGATCGGTCATGGCGCGCGCATCCCGGAACGCCCCATCACCTCAACCACCGATGGCCTCCGCCGTCTCGGCGCGGGCGAAGAAGCGCAGCTTGCGGAGGTATTCCAGCGGGTCCTTCCGCGTCACCAGCGCGCCAGGCGGCGTGTGGGTCCAGTCATACAAGCGCGTCAGCAGGAAGCGGATCGCCGCCCCCCGGCACAGCACCGGCAGCGCCGCGCGTTCCGCCGCCGTCAGCCGCCGCACGCCTTCATAGGCGCCGAGCAGCGCGCGCGCCTTGGTCACGTTGAACGACCCGTCCGGCTCGAAGCACCAGGCGTTCAGGCAGACCGCGATGTCGTAGGCCAGCAGGTCGGTGCAGGCGAAGTAGAAGTCGATCAGCCCCGAGACCGCCGGCCGCCCCGCCGCATCCGGCAAGAAGAATACATTGTCCGGGAACAGGTCCGCATGGATATGCCCATCCGGCAGCGTGCCCTCATCCGGCCAGGCGGCGAGGATCGCGGCCAGGTGCCCGTCGAGTTCCGCGACCAGGCCCGGTGCCGCTTCATCCCCCCGCGCCCGACAGCCTTCCAGCAGCGGCGCCCAGCCCTTCGGCCCCAGCGCATTCGGCCGATGCACGGGAAAGCCCTGCCCCGCCGCATGCAGCCGGGCCAAGGCGGCGCCGAGGGGTGCCAGGTGTTCCGGCCGCACGCGGCGCGGCCAGACGCCTTCCAGGAAAGTGCAGATCGCCGCCGGCCGGCCGGCCAATTGCCGCAGCGCTTCCCCGTCCCTGCCCTCGACCGGGGTCGGGCAGGGCACGCCGCGCACCGCCAGATACTCCATCAGCCCGAGGAAATAGGGCAGCTCCGCCGGGTCCACCCGCTTCTCATACAGCGTCAGGATGAAATCGCCCCGGTCCGTGCGAAGGGCGTAGTTCGAGTTCTCCACCCCCTCCGCGATGCCACGGAAGGCCAGCAGGCCGCCGATGTCATATTCCGACAGGAAGGCGCGCAGCGCCTCGTCCGAAACTTCCGTGTAGACTGCCATGGCGCATCAATCCGCCGCGCGCGGCCGGGACGCAAGTGCGTGATCGCCGCCGAATCGCGCCGTTGCGACGCCGAGGCGCGGAGGGGTGGCTTGGCGACGGCGGTGATGCGATAGGTGCGCGGGATGGGTGACAAGCTCTCAGGCCGCGCAATCGGCCCGGGGGCGGGCGCGCCGAAATGGGGGAATGCCGGATGGGCCGCGGTCGTAAGCTGTTGAAGGCGCTTCTGCCCGCGCTGGCGCTGCCGATGGCGCTCGCGGCCTGTGGCGGGCCCCGCCAGCCGGCGCCGGTGGGCGGCGCGCCCTGCCCGCGCATCGCCATCCTGTCGGAAGGCGCCGACCTGACCCGGTATCGGGACGGCGCGGGGCGCGACCTGACGGCGCTGGTTGTCGATGCCCGCGTGACCGGCTTCGAGGCGCGCTGCGACTTCGCCGGCAACGACCGCGCCGTGCTGGATGTGCGAATCGTCCCCCGCTTCGAGGCCGAACGCGGCCCGGCCGCGACCGCGCGCAGCGTGGACCTGCCCTGGTTCGTGGCGCTCAGCACCGCCGATGACAGCGATGTCCTGGCGCGCATCGCCGGCACCACGCGAATCGCCTTCGCCGCGAATGTCCCGCGCGGCCAGGGGGCGGGGCAGCCGGTGCTGCTGTCCATGCCGCTGACAGGCGGGCGGCGCGCGACGGATTACGTTGTCCGCGTCTCCTTCCAGCTGACGCCGGAGGAATTGGCGCTGAACCGGGCGCGGGGCGTGCGGTAGAGCGTGATCGCCGTAGGCTGGAACGGCCGAAGGCGTGAATCACGCGACTAAACAATAGGCTAGACTATGATCGGCGCTTCTATCAGCGCCGATCATGGTCTAGCTCCCCACGAAGCCGCTTCGCAGCTTCGCGGGGGCCCCGGGATTGGTGCTGGTCCTGGGCGGGGGCGCTACGCTGGCGATACGTCTTGAAGACCTCGCCGTGCGGGCGGTTGCGCTGGCCGCTGGGCTGCGCCATATCCGGCTGATCCCGACGATCCCGCGCGGGAGAGAGAGATGCGGGCCGCAAGGCCCGATGCTCCGCCGAAGGCGCAACCGGCCCCCGGAAACGCTCAGGCAGAAGGGCCGCGTGGGGAAGGGGCCTCTGGAAAGCCCAGGCGCCGCAAGGCGTCCGGCACCGACGGAGTAAGGTTGCCTTCCGGACGGCACGTGGCGCAGGCCACGGAATCGTCACCGGATCGCCGCCGAATCTCTCAGGTCACAGGACAGAGGGGGGCCACGGACCACCCGCCGCCATTTTGGCGTCGGGAGCCCCAGGAGGGACCGTGGCCGATTCGTCGGGTGCCTTGCCGTCTGATCGCCAAAGCGCCGAAGGGCGCGACGGCGTGAATCAGCCGGCCCAAAATTCTTTGCTTGAAACGCCGCTGGCCGCGCTGCATCGCGCGCTGGGCGGGCGCATGGTGCCGTTCGCGGGCTATGCCATGCCGGTGCAATATGCGCCCGGCATCATGGCCGAACACCTGCATTGCCGCAGCGCGGCCGGGTTGTTCGATGTCTCCCATATGGGCCAAGCGGAATTGCTCGGCGCCGGCGCGGCCGCCGCGCTGGAAGCGCTGACGCCGGCCGATATCCAGGGCCTGAAGCCCGGCCGCCAGCGCTACGCGCTGCTCACCACCGATTCGGGCGGCATCTTCGACGACTTCATGGTCGCGAATATGGGGAACCGCCTGTTCCTGGTCGTCAACGCGTCCCGCAAGGCCGAGGATTTCGCCCGCATCGCGGCCGCCCTGCCCGCCGGCGTCACGCTGCGCCCCCTGCCCGACCGCGCGCTACTGGCGCTGCAAGGCCCGCAGGCCATCGCCGCCATCGCGACGCTCGCACCCGGCATCGCGGCCCTGCCCTTCATGGGTGTGGGCACCTTCGACATCGCGGGCACCGAGGCCCTGGTCAGCCGCTCCGGCTATACCGGGGAGGATGGGGTTGAGATCTCCGTCCCCGCCGACGCCGCCGAAGCCTTCGCGCGGGCGCTGCTCGCCCTGCCTGGCGTCGCCCCCGCCGGCCTTGGCGCGCGGGATTCGCTGCGGCTGGAAGCGGGGCTCTGCCTCTACGGCAACGACATCGACGAGACGACGAGCCCGGTCGAGGCGAATCTGACCTGGACCATCGGCAAGCGCCGCCGCACCGAATGGAACTTTCGGGGCGCCGCGCGCATCCGCGCGGAATTGGACAATGGCCCGCAGCGCCTGCGCGTCGGCATCCAGCCCGAAGGCCGCCAGCCCGCGCGCGGGCACACGCCGATCCATGCCCCCGGTGGTGATGTGGTCGGCGAGGTCACCTCCGGTGGCTTCGGCCCCTCCGCGAACGGCCCCGTCGCGATGGGCTATGTCGCGCGCGCCCAGGCCGCGGACGGCACGCCAGTTGAGCTGATGGTGCGCGGCAAGCCGCTGCCGGCGCGTGTCGCCCCGCTTCCCTTCATCCCCCACCGCTACGCCCGTTGAGGACCAGATCCATGGCCGAACTCCGCTTCACCAAGGACCACGAATGGATCCGGCTGGAAGGCGATGTCGCGACGATCGGCATCACCGACCACGCGCAGAACGCACTCGGCGACGTCGTCTTCGTGGACCTTCCCGAAGCCGGCCGCGCCGTGACGGAAGGGGAAGCCGTCTCGGTGGTCGAAAGCGTCAAGGCGGCGTCCGACGTCTACGCCCCCGTCGCCGGCCGCATCGCGGAAGCCAATGCCGCGCTGGCCGAGAACCCGGCGCTGGTAAACACCGACCCGACCGGGGAAGGCTGGTTCTTCCGCATCGACGGCGTCGATCCCGCCGCCGTCGCCGCGCTGATGGACGAAGGCGCCTATGCGGCCTTCCTGGAGACGGTGGCATGAGCAGCCTCGAAGAACTCGCCGCCCTCGAGGACCACGGCGAATTCATCCGCCGCCACATCGCGCCGTCCGAGGCCGAGATCGCAGCGATGCTGCAGGTCGTCGGCGCATCCAGCCTGGATGACCTGGCCGCCCGCACCGTGCCGGCGGCGATCCGGGCCGGCTTCCCCGCCGGCCTGCCCGCGCCCGCGACGGAAGCCGAGACGATCGCGG
>JBIIRI010000248.1:0-3337 GCA_044341625.1 Roseomonas sp. | reverse complement strand
TGCGGCTGTAGGCATCAAGCAGCGGCAGGGTCTGGATGGAACGCCCGTAATTCTCCGGCAGCGAGCATTTGTGGTGGCTGATCTGCACCTGCACGCCGGCGCGCTTGCCGATCTCCAGCGTCTCCTCGATCGAGGCGAGGATCGTGTTGGATTCGTCGCGCATATGGGTGGAATAGAGCCCGTCGAAGGGCTTCAGCGCCTCCGTGATCGCCACGATCTCATCGGTCGTCGCATGCATGTTCGGCTTGTAGTAGAGCCCGGTGGAGAAGCCCGAGGCGCCTTCGGCCATCGACTGCTTCACCCGCTGGTGCATGTGGTGGATCTCCTTGTCGGTGGCCGGGCGATAGACATCGCCCCCCATGGCCTCGACACGGAGCGTCTGGTTGCCCGCCAGCGCGTAGACGTTGACCTCGGAGCCCTTGCTGTTGATGGCGTGGGCGTAGTCGCCGAAATCGCCGAACTTCCACCAGCCCTCCGCACCCACCAGGTCGAGAGGCGGCGGCGGCGCGGTCTTGAAGCGGGCGGGCGCGAGGGAGACGCCGCAGCAGCCGCAGACCACGGTGGTAACGCCCTGGCTGGTCTTGCAGAGCGTCCCTTCCTCTCCCATCAGCACCGCGCGGTCGTCATGGGTGTGGGCGTCGATGAAGCCGGGCGCGAGCGCCTTGCCGGTCGCGATCACCTCGCGATCCGCACTGGCGCCGCCGAGGTCGCCCATGGCGACGATCCGCTCGCCCTTCACGCCGAGATCGCCGACGCGGCGAGGCCCGCCGGTGCCGTCAAACAAGGTAGCATCACGGATGATGAGGTCGCAGCGCAGGGCCATGGTCGTGATCCGTCCGGGCGTTCGGACAGATCATGGCAAGCGCAGGCGACGGGCGGAAGAGTGCCCCGCCCGCCGCCCTTCGCTTCAGGCCCCGTAGAGGTCCTTCGCCTTGTCGTCGCTGACCAGCCCATCCGCCACATCGCGTTCCACCAGCGCGCGGTCGCGCTTCGTGGGATCGCCCATGCCACCGCCGCCGGGCAGCTTCAGCAGCAGGCGGCGCCCCTTCGGGATCACCTGGAATCCCTTGGTCCGCAGCTTCGTGCCGTCATCGAGCCCAACCCAGCCCGCCGCACCCGTGCCACCGCCTTCCCGGCCCTTCGGCGCGTTCGCGACACGGTCGAAGACGGCATTGACGGCGAATTCCGCATCGCCCTTCGCGCCGATCTCCATGACCTTGCCGAAGCCGCCGCGCGTGCGGCCGGCGCCTGCGGAATCGGGGCGAAGCTGGTTCTGCCAGAAGATCACCGGCGCGACATTCTCCGTCGCTTCCACCGGCATGGTCCGCACGCCCGAGGGGAAGGCCGTGCCATCCAGCCCGTCCTTCGTCTGCCGCGCGCCGGTGCCGCCGGAGTTGAAGGTGATGATCTCGAAATCCGGCACCTCCGCCGCCGCGCCACTGACCTGCCCGCCACCGCGCAACGGCGGGTTCCAGAGGCAGGAGGAGCCCTCGGCCGTCACGCGGTCCGGCACCGCCTGGTGCAGGCAGCCCATCATCAGGTCGGGCAGCAGCTGGCCCACCACATGCCGCACGCTGACCGGATAGGGACGCGGCGCATTCAGGATGCAGCGTTCCGGGATTTCCATCCGGAAGGGCGCGAGCGACGCCCAGTTGTTCGGGATCTCCGGCGCCACGACGCATTTGATCCCGAAGCAGGCATAGGCGCGGCAATAGGCTGCCGGCACGTTGATGCCGCGGTTGGACAGGCCGGAGGTGCCGCCGAAATCCACCACGATGCCATCGGCACCCACCGTCATCGCTGCCTTCAGCGTGACCGGCGCCTCATACCCGTCCGAGGTGATCTCCGCGCGATAGGTGCCGCGCGGGATGCGCGCGAGTTCGTCGAGGGTCGCGCGCAGCGAGGCATCGAAGATGTAGTTGGCGAGGTCGTCGATGCTCTCCATCCCGAACTCGTCCATCATCTCGACCAGCCGGCGCGCGCCCGCATCGTTGCAGGCGCAGAGCGAATAGACATCGCCCTCCAGCTCCACCGGCGTGCGGGATCCGGCGCGGAGGAAGTCGAAGAAGGTCTCATTCGCGCGGCCCTGGTCGAAGCACTTCACGATGGGGATGTAGAGCCCTTCCTCGAAGACGCTGCGCCCTTCGGGCCCCATGCCGAGCCCGCCGACATCGATGACATGCGCGGTATTCGCGAACAGCCCGACGATCTTCCCCTGCCGGAAGGCGGGCGTGACCACGGTCAGGTCATGCAGGTGCCCGGTGCCGAGCCAGGGGTCGTTGGTGATGTAGTGATCGCCGGGCTTCATCGTCTCGGCGGGGAACTTCGCGAGAAAATGGCCGACGCTCTCCATCATAGAGTTAACGTGACCGGGCGTACCCGTCACGGCCTGTGCGAGCATCCGGCCCTGCAGGTCGAAGATGCCGGCCGACAGATCGCCCGCCTCTCGCACCGTGGTGCTGAAGGCGGTGCGGATCATGATCTGCGCCTGTTCCTCCACCACCGCGATCAGGCGGTTCCATTGGATCTGGCGCTGGATTTTCGTGAGTGCTTCGTTCGCCGACATCAGGCTGCTCCCCGCGTCAGTTCGAGATACCCCAGCCCATCCACCCGGCAGCGCCATCCCGGCCCGACCAGCGTGCTCGTCTCCGCCTCCGCCACGATGCAGGGGCCGGGGACGGTAGCGCCGGCCGACATCGCGTCGCGGTCGTAGACGGCCCAGGATGCGACCTCGCCGGTCGCCGTATCGCGCACCTGCTGGACCCGCACCGGTGCGGGCGCAGGCGCATCGGCCACCGGGGCCACGGGCTCGATGGGTTCCACCACGGTTGCGACGGTGACAGCGAAGGACAGGATCTCCACATCGCTGCCGGGCACCGGCCGGTCGTAGAAGCGCGTGTATTCGGCATCATAGGCCGCGCGGATGGCGAAGATGTCGGCGCCTTCCAGCGCCCGCGCCGGCAGCGGCACCGCGATCTCATGGCCCTGGCCGACATAGCGCATGAAGGCCAGGCGGTGCTCGGTGGTCGGCTGGCCGAAGGCGCCTTCCGCCACCACCACCGAGGCCTCGGCCGACATCGCCGCGAGCAGATTGTTCACCGCATCCAGGTCGAAGCTCGCGAAGCGCTGATAGAGCGACTTTACCACCTCGTACGCCACCGGCGCGCGCAGGAAGCCGATGGCCGAGCCCACACCCGCGCCGGACGGCACCAGCAGCCGCGTGACGCCGATCTTCTCGGCCACCCGCGTGCCATGCACCGGCCCGCCGCCGCCGAAGGCGATGATCGCGCGGCCGCCATAGCCCTTGCCGGATTCGATGGCGTGCACGCGCGCGGCG
>JBIIRI010000020.1:0-31057 GCA_044341625.1 Roseomonas sp. | reverse complement strand
TGTTCGACCGCATCTTCGCCGCGCTGTCCGCCGAGGGCGGCCCGCCCGAGCGCCTGATGATCGACAGCACGCACCTCAAGGCGCATCGCACGGCAGCCAGCCTTCTCAAAAGGGGGCTTTTCCCCGCTGTATCGGGCGAACCAAGGGTGGCCTGAACTCCAAGCTCCACGCCGCCTGCGACGGCCAGGGCCGCCCCGTCGTGCTGCTGCTCACAGAAGGCCAGGCCAGCGATCACCGCGGTGCTGCATTGATGCTGCACAGGCTCCCACCAGTGCGCGAACTCATCGGCGACCGCGGCTACGAAAGCAGCCGCTTTCGCGCCGAGCTGTCGGCCCGCGGCATCGCCCCGTGCATCCCCTCAACCCGCAGTCGGAAGCAGCCCATCCCGCACGACGCCGTGCTGTATCTTCAGCGACACCGCATCGAAATCATGTTCGGCAGGCTCAAGGACTAGCGCCGCATCGCCATGCGCTACGACCGCTGCGCACACACCTTCTTCAGCGCCATCACCCTCGCCGCTACCCCCATCTTCTGGCTCGGTCAATGAGTCCTGAGCCTAGGAAGCTTTCGCGGGCAGCAGGAGGCGACAGCGATGGCCCGCAAGAGACCGTTTGAGACTGCCGGCGGCTTAGGGCGCGTGGACAGACCTAATCCACAGGCGGATGAATGACAGGGCGGCGAAGCCGAGATAGCTATCGGCGGGCAGGTCACGCCACGGCGCGCCGGTGCGGGCGATCCAGAAGATGGCGTCGAGCAAGCGCCTGTGGTCGGGGGCGGGCCTGCCGCCAAGCGGGCTGGCCGACGCCGTGAAGGGCTCGAAAAAGCACCACTCCTCGTCCGTCCGCAGCCCGCGGATCAACGCCGATCTTCATGCCAGAGATCAGCCTGAAATCACGCCCCCAGCTGTCTGAGACTCCCCCTTCGACCGGATCATCCACGCGACCTAGGGGTCTGGGCGCCTTCAGGGAGCGCGCCCAAACGGCGAAGAGGGTATATCGCCCCGTCCCCAGGTGGCGGCGGCCGTGGGGAACCTGCATCCGGCGTCTCAGCGAACACGTCAGCGGCGAGGACAGCGACGATGCCGCCGCCCGCCCACCCGCGAGTCTGCGATCGAGCTTTCCCTGAAACCTACCGATCAGGGGGCCCGCCAGTGACTCTGAGATGGCCTCAGAAAGCGATTGAGGCGCTGCGGGCTACCCCCAACCGCAGAATACCAAAACGCGCGTGCGGGCTTCCTTGGGGCAATGAGAACTCGAAGGCGTAGAGGTTCAGCAGATGCAGCCCCCCAAGACGAACCAGAGATCCACGTCCCTGATCCACCGCCCGTCCGCGTCGTAGACGTGCGGGTGATTCCCGGATCAGAGAAGCGCCGGAACCCAGTCGCGCTCATCGAACTCGCGATCTGCGACCTCAGGGTCACCTACGCGGTGGCAGCGCTGAAAGGCGGAAAGCTGGAGTTCCGGCCGCCCGAGACGCCCGAGCGCACCGGTGGGGTGTCGGTACCAGAGGACCTTGAGGGGGTCGTGCACGACAAGCTGTGGGGCGCGGTGATGACGCGCGACAACGCCCGGCCCTAGCTGACGCGCCCACCGTCAGCGGGAAAGATTGCACCATCAAACCCTGGGATCAAACAGCCAGACCAGCAGACAGGGGCTGGTCCGGATAGCGTTTGCTCTTTTTCATCGAGCTCCGCCCTGTCGCGACGTGCCGAGTTAGCAATGATCTGCGCACCTTATCAGGGTCAGGGTGTCCAGTACGCTCGTATGCGAGGTGCGGTAGCAAGACCGAGATGTTTTGCGCGAAGCGGATCAGTGTGCTAGCGGCTAGTGCCGTGGTCAGGGCCGCCTAGTGCGTCAAGGAGGTGGTCTGTTAGCGTAAGCTCGCTGCCACTTCCCAGCTTGATGGGGCTCTGAGCATGCATTTCGACGCTACCTGGGTCGGCATCCACGATCACGCTGATACGGCGCCTCGCTGGCTCGACGCCCGCGTATCCTACACTTGGCTTCGTGCCTTCGAGCGGCTGGCCGGCACCAAGCCTGTCGCCTACCTGAGGGAGCCTCACTACGACAATGACCTCGAGGTACCCGTTAGAGGCGTCCATTATCGATTCCGCACCGGCGGGATCGAGCGCTGGGTGGCGGATATCGTTAGCGACCGCCCAAGCCTAATTCTCTACAACGTTTGCTATTACCGTGAAGGCGCACCCGCCCTTCAGTACCTGCGCGATGCGCTGCCCCACGCCGTCCATGTCGTCCGCATTCATCACCAAGTCAACTATCTCGCTGCGCACACTGGTTTCGCTGAGTTCGTGCGTGCCTGCGACGTCGCTATCGCACCGACCGCCAGCCAGGTGCAGCATGTCCGAGACCTCGGCTTCACAGGCCCGATCTACAATCTTCCGTTCGGCGTTAACCTCGCGACCATGCGGAAGGCTGCGCGTTGCTGGGGCGAGCGCGACATACAGCTTGCCTCTGCCGCCAACAGTCACCCTGCGCGGAATCTCGAACTCGTGGAGAGCATATACGACAAGCTGCGGCAGCGCGGACGCCGCGTCGAAAACTTCCAAGGGCTATCGCCGCAAGTGCTGGCCGAGCGCCTCGGCCGCACCCGGATCTTCTGGCAGACCTCGATGACTGAGGCCAGCGGCTCGCGCATTCTGCCGGAGGCCATGGCGGCGGGGTGCTACCCCGTTGTCTTCACGGAATGCGCCTCCACCTGCGAGCTAATTGCGGCGCATGGGGTAGGTACGGTTCTGCAGAGTGGCATCAGATATGACTTCTCGACCAAGACAACGACCTACCCAGACGGAATCGCAGACCGGCTGGCTGATGAGCTCGACGCGCTGATCGCTCGCATCGAGGCAGGGGCACCGTATCGCGAGCCAGACATTGCGCTGGACTACGATGAGCGGCACGAGGTCGCACAGCTCGCTGAGATTCTACGCAAGTGCCAAGCGGTCAAGACCAGAGCGCCTGTCATAACGAGGCGAGGCCTACCACTGCCCGTAGACGATGGCGGCTACGCCTTCAATCCGGCTATATGCCGGACGACCGACACGGGGCTGCTCTGCATCTACCGGCACGTCGATCAGCTTGGTCGCCGTACCCTGCGCCGCGCAATACTAGATGAAGAGCTCAACGCCTCGAGCGTCGCGATTTGGTCCGACGAGATGCGTGAGAGAGGCTGTACGGTCGAGTGGTACGCGGACCCTAGGATCTTCCAGATGGAAGATCGATTTTTCTTGAGCTTCAACACCGGCCACTCTGAGGCACCGAACAACATTTATATGGTGCGAATCGATGCTGACGGCGCGCCAATCTCTGATGCCTATCGCGTTATCAAGTCCAATGGTCGCCGCGAGTTTGAGAAGAACTGGGGCTTTTTTGGATATGGCGGCGAGGTCTACGCCATCTACTCGATTGCCCCGTTCGTCGTACTCAAGATCCGATTTGAAGACGGAGAGGCGATAGCTGACCCGTTTTCCTATCACGAGTGGGACGCCTCGGCCTACGAGACGCACTTCGGCGAGTTGCATGGCGGCGCTCCCCCATTACTGCTCGCTGATCGCGGCCTATTCATCGCTCAGTCAAACGTCTCCCTTGCCGGGCGGCGGATCTATCGAGGCACTATGGTGACGTTCGAGCCACACCCGCCTTTTCGGCCATTGGCGTTCGCTGAGAAGCCGCTATTTCAACTCTCGATCTCGGAGTGCGGGCAGATGCCTCAGACCAAGCTCAATCCCTCGATTACCGAATGTCTCTATCCTTCCGCTGCACTCGTCGACGAGGCGTCCGGCACGTTGACGATCGGCTACGGGATCAACGACTTTCGCATTGGCATCAGGACATACTCGCTGATGGATCTCGAGGCACGGCTGACTACGGTGTCGCCCCCATCGGACTAACCTGCAACCCAACATAGACGCGGGCCGACGGCCGCTGATCTTACTCCCTACTTGCCCTCGCTCATGAGCAGAGTCTGTTCTTCATGTGCCCCGATGCGGGGCGGTTTGCAAAGGCTGCTGGGATGAGCCCGTTCAGGCTCGTGTGTGGGCGGGTCGTGTTGTAGTGGCTCCTCCATGCTTCGATGATGCGGCGCGCCGCGGGCAGGCTGCCGAACAGGTGCTCCTTCAGGCATTCGTCGCGGAACCGGCCGCTGAAGCTCTGCACGAACCCGTTCTGCTGCGGCTTGCCCCGCGCGATGTAGTGCCGGTGACGTGCTCCCCTGAAATGGCGCCATTTCAGGGGAGCACGTCACTAGGAAAAGCCGATCGCATCCTGCTGGTCGCCCAGGTAGCTCGTGGCATTGCCATCCAGAACCCACCGAACCGGCCGGCCGAACAGCTCGCGCCCGGTCGGCCAACGATAGCGGCCCCAGAGACCGAGCGCCTGCGCCGTCGATTGCCCACGGGCCGCCGGCAGCGTGTCGCCAAAGGTCTCCAGATGGATCTGCGTGTAGCGCAGCTCGAGGTCGATATCCCGCTTCGGACGATAGTCACAATAGGCGAGCGTCAACGCGCCGCCAATGCCCCAGGCATTGACGTGGCCATCCCTGAGAACCGAGAGGTCGACGTCGCGCCTGGGCTCGACGAAGCTGGAAAAGAGGCCGACGTCGGACGCCGCATACCCGGCCGCGACGTTCACGATCGGACGCAGCCAGAGGTTCTCGTCGGGTCTGATATCTTAGCCGACGCCCAGCGTGCCGGTGAAGTTGTTCCAGCGCACCGGACCCACGCGCGCGTCCTCGCGCGTGAACACGGCGCGCGGATCGCAGCGCGCATAGCCGAGATAGACCTCGGTAAAGAGCGGGAAGGATTCGCCCCAGGTGAAGCCGAAGCCGAACTGGGTGACCGTCAGCGTGGGGTCACCCTCATCGTCGCTGCCGCCTGACGTGCTCCGGTCGACCTGAAGCGCGTTCGCGGACCCGTCCGGGATCATGGAGTAGCCCATCAGCCCCAGGACGCAGCCGCGCCACGACTGGATCGAGGCGCGGAGCTGCGCGAGGCGATCCGCGGCGCTCTCGCGGCTCACCGGCTGGGTAACCGCGGGCAGGTCCTGCGCGGTCGCGGGTGACGCTACGGCAAGCATCGCCGCGAGAGCGCCGCCGACAGCGCAGCACCCGCCCAGCCCCACCGCGCAGGACCGGCCTTCCGGTGCGCTGCGCGCCGCGCGCGGTGCTATGGCCGTGGGCCTCGTCCGGGATCGGGCATGACCGGCAGCGCGGCGTGATGGCGGTTGGTCTGTCCAGTCCCCTCAGCGACCCGCCGCAGGCCTCGGCAAGGTCGAGTCGCCAAGCGTCACCACGAGCCGCTCGAGGCGCCCGGTGAAGGCGAAGGGCGTCTGGTAGTCCGCCTCATCGACCGACGAGCCCGTATCGGCGCCGATGTCGAAGCTCTCGTCGCTCTGCACGGCGAAGGGGATCGTCCGCGCCATGGCGCGCTGGGCCACGGCACGCCCGTTCACCAGAAGGGTGCCTGCACCGCCGCGCCCCACGGGCGGCCCGGAGGCTGCGGGCGCGAACTCGAAAGCGATCGCGTGGCGTCCAGGCGGCAGCGCATCCGGCGCTTCCCACTTCACCCGCTCCAGATCGAGGATGTTCCAGGTGAAGACCGGGCGTCCGTCCCGCAGATAGAAGCCCCAGCCCGCGAAGCGCCCGCCCTGCGTGGCCAGCACGCCATTCGCACCGCCGGCCGGCACCTCGATCTCCGCCACGATGCGATAGGCGCGGTTCAGCAGGGAGGGTGCGGCACTCGCCGGCAGACCGCCGCCCGGGCCGCGATAGACGAATTCCTGCCGGCCGGCGGCCGGACCCGGCCGTTGCGCGATCAGGCGCGGCAGGCCCGCATTGTCCAGCGGCAGGACCTGATGGCGCGCGGCCTCCACCATGAAAATCTGCTGCAGGTCGCGCAGGCGCTCCGGCTGCTGCGCCGCGAGGTCCCGCGACTGCGTCGGGTCCTCGTCGAGGTTGTAGAGCTCCCAGGCATAGCCGTTCACCACATCCTCGGGCGCATGCCCGGCGCTGTCCCAGGGCAGCGTGGGCGGCGTCGTGTTGGCGTACCAGCCGTCATGGTAGATGCCGCGATGGGCCAGCATCTCGAAATGCTGGGCGCGGCGGCGTGACGGCGCCGAGGCATGGGCGGCATCGAATGTGTAGAGCATGCTGATACCATCCATCGGCCGCTGCGCGATGCCGTTGACCGAGCGCGGTTCGGGCACACCGATCGCGTCCAGGATGGTCGGCGCGATGTCGATCACGTGGTGGAACTGGTGGCGGATACCGCCGCGATCCGTGATGCGCCGCGGCCAGGAAATCGCCATCCCGTTGCGCGTGCCGCCGAAATGCGACGCGACCTGCTTGGTCCAGCGATAGGGCGTGCCGAAGGCCCAGCTCCAACCGACAGCGAGGTTCGGATAGGTGCTCTCGCTGCCCCAGGCATCGATAACCGGAAGCTGCCTTTCCGACGGGATCTGCACCCCGTTGAAGAAGGCGACCTCATTCGGCGTGCCGGCCAGCTGCCCTTCCGCGCTGCCGCCATTGTCGCCGCTGATGTAGATGATCAGCGTGTTGTCGAGCTGCCCGGCATCCCGCACCGCCGCGATGACGCGGCCGATCTCGTAGTCGGTATAGGCGAGATAGGCGGCGAAGACCTCGGCCTGGCGTGCGAAAAGGCGGCGCTCATCGGCCGAAAGGCTCGACCAGCGGGGCAGCGTATCCGGCCATGGCGGCAGCGTGGCGTTCGGCGGCAGAACGCCGAGGCGCTGCTGGTTCGCGAAGATCCGTGCGCGGATCACCTCCCACCCCTCGTCGAACTGACCGCGGAAACGCGCGATCCATTCGGGTGTCGGATGATGCGGAGCGTGGGCGCCGCCCGGCGCGTAGTGGATGAACCAAGGGCGGTTGGGCGTCACCTCGGTCAGAAGCCGGATATGGGCAATCGCTTCCTCCGCCATCGCCGTGGTCAGGTTCCAGCCGGGTCGGCCTTCGAAGGGCAGGATGCGCGTGGTGTTGCGGAACAGGTTGCCTGGCGCCCACTGGCTCGTCTCACCGCCCATGAACCCATAGAAGAAGTCGAAGCCGAGGCCGGTCGGCCAGCGGGTGAAGGGGCCGGCGGGGCTCGTTTCCCAGGGCGGCGTGTTGTGGTTCTTGCCGAACCACGATGTCGCATAGCCGTTCTGCCGCAGCGTCTCCGCGATGGTCGCGGTCTCGGGCGGGATGATCGCGTTGTAGCCCGGATAACCGGTGGAGAGCTCGGCCACAGCGCCGAAGCCCACCACATGCGGGTTGCGGCCCGTCAGCAGAGAGGCGCGTGTCGGCGAACAGAGCGCCGTGGTGTGGAACTGCGTGTAGCGAAGTCCGGCCTGCGCGACCTGGTCGAGCGCTGGCGTCTGGATCACGCCGCCAAAGGTCGAGGGCGAGCCGAAGCCCACGTCATCGGTGATGATGAGCAACACGTTGGGCGCACCCTCCGGCGCGCCGAGCGTGGGCGGCCAGGCCGGCGTGCTGTCTCGCGCCGATGGATTGATCGTGCCGGCGAAGGGCGCGGATGGCTGCGGCAACACGCGCGCATTCGGGAATTCGACGGCGCTCGGTGAACCGGGCTCTCCGTGCAACTGCTGCGCGGCTACCATCGTAGCGGGCAGCGTCAGCAGCAGGAGAAGGACCGCCGCGCCGCTGGTCAGGCGAAGCCCGAAACGGAGGCATGAAGCGCCCCCCTCTCCGAGGCTGCGCGACGTGCCAGATGCAAGACAGAGGATCACGGCGAGACTCCCTTCACGCATCCGTTAGAGCGATCGGCAGCTGGCTTCGATCATGACTTCGCAGATTGCGCCGCGCGCGTCGACGCGCCGCCGATGTCGCGAATCAACTTGTGAACGCGGCGAGCGTCGACACTCCCCGTCCCCGAAACCTAGGCTGCGTCACGCCAAGGACCAGCAGAGGAAGGACTCCCAGCATGCTGTCAGTGGACCGCAGGACAAAGACGGCCTCTCTCCTCGGCGCGATCTGCGCTGTCGCGCTGTCAGCCTCGCCCGCGCTCGCGCAAGCGCCGGCGCGCACGGCGGATGACTGGACCTTCACCCTGTCGCCCTATGTCTGGTTCTCGGGCCTCGGCGGCGAGGTCACGCTGCCGCGGGGTGCGGAGAGCTTCAGCGCGGATTTCGGCGACATCTTCGAAAGCCTGAAATTCTCCGTCATGGGAATCTTCGAGGCGCGGCGGAACAATGTCAGCCTTCTGTTCGACCTGATGTACCTCAATATGCAACAGGGCGTGCCGGTTCCGGGTGAAGGGGCCTACAGCGGCGGCAGCTCGCGCGTGAAGACGACCGAAGCCTCGGCCATCGCGCTGGTCACGCTGGCCGAAGGGCCCAGCGGCCGCTTCGAACTGGGCGGCGGCCTGCGCGCCTGGTGGCTCAACACCGAGATCAGGCTCGACCCCGGCCTGCTGCCTGGGCGAACGGCCGACCAGACGACGAACTGGGTCGATCCCGTCATCGCCGCGCGCGCATCCCTGCGCCTGAATGATCGCCTATCCCTGACCGGCTATGGCGATATCGGCGGCTTCGGCGTCGGATCCGAATTCACCTGGCAGGCGATCGCGACGCTCGACTGGCGCGTGTCGGACTGGATCAGCGCCTCGGTCGGGTATCGCTGGATCCAGATCGACTACGAAAGCAGCCGCGCGACCATCGACCTCGACATGAGCGGCCCGATCGTCGGCGCGAGCTTCCGCTTCTGACGGCAGGATGGGCCATCCGGATCGGGGCGCGCGGCCTGCTGGTCGCCATGGCGGCATCGGGGCTTGCCGTGCTGTTGGGCCTGCTCCTGGCACCCGGCTTCGCACCGGCGGCGCGAGAGGCGGCACGGCCCGGCTTCGTCGGCTCCGCGACCTGCGCCACCTGCCATGCCCCGCAGCATGCCGACTGGCAGGCCAGCGATCATGCCCGCGCGATGCAGACAGCGACCGGTGCCAGCGTGCTCGGCGCCTTCGACGGAAGCCGCGTGGCGCAGGGCGGCAGCCGCGCCACCTTCCACCGGGACGGCGACCGCTTCGTCGTGCGGACCGATGGCTCCGACGGCACCGAGGCGGCGTTCACCATCACCGAGACCTTCGGCGTCGATCCGCTGCAGCAATACCTTGTGCTGTTCCCCGATGGCCGGCGGCAGGCGCTGCCCTGGGCCTGGGATAGTCGCCCATCGGCGGAAGGCGGGCAGCGCTGGTATCACCTGATGCCGGATACGCCGCCCCGCGCCGGCGATCCGCTGCATTGGACCGGGCGCGACCAGACTTGGAACTTCATGTGCGCATCCTGCCATTCCACGGGGCTGGTGCGCGGCTACGACGCGGCGCGCGACCACTACGACACGACCTGGACCGAGATCAGCGTCGGCTGCGAATCCTGCCACGGCCGTGGCGCCGGCCATGTCGCCTGGGCGCGCGCCGGCGCGGCACCGGATGTGGCGCATCGCGGGCTCGAGGTGACGCTGCGCGACCGCTCCGGCGGGGGCTGGCGCTTCGCCGAAGGCGACGCGCGCGGCATCGCCCGCTGGGAAGGCCCGCCGCGCCAGTCCACCGCCGCCGGTGTCGAGACCTGCGCACCCTGCCATTCCCGCGCGCGTCCGCTCGTCGTCGACCCGCTGCCCGGCACGCGCTTCCTCGACACCCACGCACCGCTTCTGCTGGTGCAGGGCGAATACCATGCCGACGGCCATATCCAGGGCGAGGTGTTCGAATGGGGCAGCTTCGCGCAGAGCCGCATGCAGCGCGCCGGCGTGGTCTGCGCCGACTGCCACCAGCCGCACAGCGGACGCCTGCGCGCGGAGGGCAATGCCGTCTGCACGCAATGCCACCTGCCGGCGCGGTTCGAGGCGCCGGAACATCATCGCCACGCTTCGGGCAGCGCCGGCGCGCAATGCGTATCCTGCCACATGCAGGCCGTCACCTACATGGGCGTGGACCGCCGGCGCGACCACGCCTTCTCGATCCCGCGCCCCGACGTCGCCGCAGCGATCGGCGCGCCCGACACCTGCACGTCCTGCCACACCGGCCAGTCGCAGCAATGGGCTGCGGCGCGGCTTGCCGACTGGCACGGCCCTCCGCGCGGCGGGCCGCATCCAGCGCTCGCCATCCAGGCGGGGCGCGAGGGCGCGCGCGGCGCCGACCAGGCGCTGGCGCGGTTGGCGCTGGACCGGGCGCATCCGGCCATCCTGCGCGCCACGGCGCTGTCCCTGCTGCCCTCCCCGCCGACGCGCGCCACGGGCGAAGCGGTGGGCGGCACGCTGCTCGACCCCGAACCGCTGGTGCGCGCTGCCGCACTCCGCGCGCTGGAGGGCCTGCCGCCGCAGAACCGCATCCACGCCGTCCGGCTTCTGGCCGACGAGGTGCGCCTGGTGCGGATCGAGGCCGCGCGCGCCCTCGCCCCGGTGCCGCTGACCGCGCTGCCCGAAGCCGCCCGCCCTGCTTTCGCGCGGGCGTGGGAGGAACTTCTCACGAGCGAGCGCGTCGCCGCCGAACGGCCGGAGGCGCATGTGAACATCGCCGCCCTGCTCGCCCAGCGCGGCGACACGGCCGGGGCGGAGGCCGCCTATCGCGCGGCGCTGGCGCGCGACCCGGCCTTCCTGCCCGCGCTGGTCAACCAGGCTGGCTTCGAGGAAGCGCGCGGTCGGCCGGAAGCTGCGGAGGCGCTGCTCCGTCGCGCCGTCGCGGCGCATCCCGTGGAGGCCGAGCCGCTCTATGCGCTGGCGCTGCTGCAGGTGCGGCGCGGGCGTGCGGTGGAGGCCGAGGGCGCCTTGGCGGCGGCGGTCGCGCTCGCGCCCGGCGAACCGCGCTACGCCTACGCGCAGGCGCTCGCCCTGCATCGGTTACGGCGCGTGGACGAGGCCGTCGCCGTCCTCGCGCGGCATCCGCGCCACCGCGACAGCCTGATCGCGCTGGCGACCTTCGAACGCGACCGTGGGCGCCTTGCCGAGGCCGAGCGCCATGCCGCCGCGGCGCTGGCGATCGACCCGACGGATCGCGATGCGGCCGCGCTGGTCGGGCAGATCAGGGCGCGCAGGGGCGCGGAGCGCCCCTGAGGCAATCCGGCGCTGGCAGGATCGTCCGGGTGACGACATGCCCATCGTCGTTCAGCGACACGCGATCACCTGCTGGACGTCGAGGATATTCTGCGCGCGACCATCCGGGCCGGGGGTGAAGGCCACGTTGGTCTGGAACGGCATGCTGATCGTCGCGGCGATGGGGTGCTGCGCCGCGCGGGCCGGCGCGGCCGCAAGCTGCTGCGGAAGCGCGGCGATGCACGCGCCGAGGCCGAAGGCGGTGGTCGCGTGGCGCAAGCCCTGCTCCCACCGCTTCGCCCGAAGGCCGGTCATCGACCGGCCTTCGGGCGTGGCTTCAGTTCCTTGCCGCGGCCTACGGCAGCGTACTCGCACCAAGGTTGAACTGCACGCTGCGGAGTGTGCCGGTGAAGGCGAAGGGCACCTGGTAGTCGCGGTCATCCGCCGGCGTGCCGGTATCCTGGCCGACATCGAAGGGCTCATCCCACTGCATGTAAAAGGGGATGGTCCGCTCCATCCTGCGTTCCGCCACGCGCTGGCCGTTGACCGAGAGCGTGCCGACACCACCGCGCCCGACCGGCGGACCCGCCGCATCGGGCTGGAACGCGAAGGTGACGGTGTGGCGGCCCGGGGGCAGCGCCGCCGTCCCTTCCCACTTCACCCGCTCGATATCGAGGAAGTTCCAGGTCCAGACCGGCCGGCCTTCCCGCAGGTAGAAGCCGTAGCCGCCGAAGCGGCCCCCCTGCGTCGCCAGCATGCCGTTCGCGCCCCCGGCGGGAACCTCGATCTCCGCCGTGACCCGGTAGGCGCGGTTGAGGATCGGCGGCGAACTGTCGGACGTCAGGCCGACGCCCGTGCCGCTATAGGTAAACTCCGTGCGGCCAGCCGAGAAACCAGGCCGCTGCACCAGCAGCCGGTCGAGCGTCGAGTTGGCCATAGGCAGCACGCCGAAGCGCGTCGCCTCCACCAGGAACAACTGCTGCAGGTTCCGCAGGCGGTCCGGGTGCTGCGCGGCGAGGTTCCGCGACTGGGTCGGGTCCTCCGCGAGGTTGTAGAGTTCCCAGGCGTAGCCGTTCACCAAATCGGCCGGCGGCTGACCCGCGCTGTCCCAGGGCGGGTTCGGCGGCGTCGTGTTGGCGTACCAGCCGTCATGATAGATGCCGCGATGGCCGAACATCTCGAAGTGCTGGGTGCGCCGGCGCGTGGGCGCCTGCGCGTTCGCCGCATCGAAGCTGTAGGCCATGCTGACGCCCTCGATCGGGCGCTGCGCCACGCCGTTCACCACCTGCGGCTCCGGAACACCGACCGCCTCGAGGATGGTCGGCACCACGTCAATCACGTGGTGGAACTGGTGTCGGATGCCGCCGCGATCCGCGATGCGGCGCGGCCAGGAAATCGCCATGCCGTTGCGCGTGCCGCCGAAATGGGAGCTGACCTGCTTCACCCAGCGATACGGCGTGGTGAAGGCCCAGGCCCAGCCGGCCGCCATATGGTTGTAGGTACGGTCCGTGCCCCAGGCATCGATCAGGGGAAGCTGCGCCGCGACCGGCGTCTCGATGCCGTTGAAGTAGGCAACCTCGTTCGGCGTGCCGCGCAGTTGGCCCTCGCTCGACGCGCCGTTGTCGCCGCTGATGTAGATGATCAGCGTGTTCTCGATCTGCCCGGCATCCTCGATCGCCTGGATGACGCGGCCGATCTCGTGGTCGGTATAGGCCAGGAAGGCAGCATAGACCTCGACCTGCCGGAGGAACAGGCGGCGTTCATCGGCCGAGAGGCTGCCCCAGCGCGGCAGTACCTCCGGCCAGGGCGTCAGCACGGCGTTGGGCGGCAGCACGCCGAGCCGCTGCTGGTTGGCGAAGATCTGCTCGCGCAGCGCTTCCCATCCCATGTCGAAGCGGCCGCGGTAACGCTCGATCCATTCGGCCGGCGGATGGTGTGGCGCATGGGTGCCGATTGGGGCGTAGTGGATGAACCACGGCCGGCCGGGTGCGGCTTCGCGCTGCGTGCGGATATGCGCGATCGCCTCATCCGCCATGGCGGTGGAGATGTTCCAGCCAGACTGCCCGAGGAAGGGGTGGATGCGCGTCGTGTTGCGGAACAGGTTGCCGGGCTGCCAGCTGCTCGTGTCGCCGCCGACGAAGCCATAGAAGAAGTCGAAGCCCATCCCCTGCGGCCAGCGCGTGAAGGGGCCAACCGGGCTGGCCTCCCAGGGCGGCACGTTATGGTTCTTGCCGAACCACGAGGTGGCATAGCCGTTCTGCCGCAGCGTCTCGGCGATGGTAGCTGTCTCGGCCGGGATGATGGCGTTGTAGCCGGGGAAGCCGGTCGACAGCTCCGAGATCACGCCGAAGCCGACCGAATGCGGGTTGCGCCCCGTCAGCAGCGAAGCGCGCGTCGGTGAACACAGCGCGGTGGTGTGGAACTGCGTGTAGCGCAGCCCGGCCTGCGCCACGCGCTCCAGCGCCGGCGTCTCGATGATGCCGCCGAAGGTGGAGGGCGCGCCGAAGCCGACATCGTCGGTCAGGATCACCAGCACGTTCGGCGCATCCTCCGGCGCGGCGAGCGTGGGCGGCCAGGCGGGCGTGCTCTCGCGCGCGCTCAGCATGATGGTGCCCTGGAAGGCGCCCTGCGGCGTCGGCAGCACGCGTGAGTTCGGGAACTCGACCGCGTTCGGGGCGCCCGGCGTGCCGCGCAGTTGCTGCGCCGCGGCGGTCGTCGTGATGAGACCAAAGCCCAGGGTTGTAACCACGAAGCCGGTGACGAGCGCTCCGAAAATCCGCATCGGCTTCCCCCGAAAATGCCCAGAGTGCAGCGACGCCAGCGCGCAGCTCGCGCCCACGTTGTCCTGCGTCGTCAGGATGCTCCCGGTGTTTCCCGGTGTCTCGAAAGGTCGCTATCCAAAATCAGCAGTCGGCGTGCGCCGGGACGGCCGGTTGCGCCAAGCCACGGGCTGCGGCCTTCGCACCGCGCGCGGCGAGCGTTTCCGAGGGCAGTTCGCCGAATAAGGCGCGGTAGTCGCGCGCGAAATGGCCGAGGTGCCAGAAGCCATGCCCAAGGGCGACCGACTTCACCAGCTCCGGCCCGTCCGGTAGGCCGCGCAGCGCGCGATGCACCAGCATGAGCCGGCGTGACTTGAGGTAGGCGTGCGGGCTCATCCCTAACGCGGCGCGGAACGCATCGTGCAGTCGCCGGGCGGAGACGCCGAGCGCGGCGCATAGTTCCTCAGTATAGACCGCGCGTGCCACCTGCGCGTCCATGAAGGCCTCGGCCGCAGCGACGATGCGGAGCGCCTGCCCTACGGCACGCGGGCGCGCCCTTACCTCGGCTTCGGCGGTCAGCGCGCCGGCAAGTTCCTCGCGCAGCGCCATGGCGAGGCTGGCGGCACAGTCAGGTGTGTCGGGCAGCCGCGGCAAATGCTCCGCCAGCCGCCCCGCTACCGAAAGCGCGCCGACCAGGCGCGCCGCACGGTCGGGCCGCAGTGCCAGAAGGGTGACCGCTCCCCTGACAAGCCACTGTTGGGAAGCGACTTCGGCCAGTTCCTCGAGCAAAGGCAGGGGCAGCATGAGGGTGGCCCAGTCCAGCCGCCGCGGGCTGTGTGACGTGATCTCCGCACCACCGATGGCCAGGATCGCCTCCGTGGCGCCGACCTCCGCGCCGTTCACCCGCGCGGGGCACGAAATGGGGTGCAGGTTCAGCATTAGCATCGCGATATCGGGGACAATGCCGCCGCGCGTGATATGCGCCGAGGTGGCTGCCTGCTGTACCACCATGTCTCCGACCCGCAGCAGTCGAAGCGTCGCCGCGAAGGGCTCACCCCGCACCGGCAGAAGGTTGAACTGGCCGCCCAGCAGCGCGGAGGCGAAGGCGTCGGGCTCGTCAAAGCTGCGCGTCAGGCCCACCGCCGGCGCTGTGCCATCCAAGGTAGCCATCACAGCCATGTTGCCGCAGCCCCTGATACCATGTGAGGCAGCCTCCGCTGGTTCCGAAGACCCTATGAGCACCGCTTAACGGACAGTGCCTGATCGCCCTGCACGGCCCATCCCACGATTGCGCGATTCGAATTGCCGGATCGGGATACGCCATTCCGAGGCAGCACGATGGGACAGGGCCTACAGTCTCGGCGTGATGTCGCCCCGTGGGATATGCCGGCGGCTCATCGATGGGAGACGTATCATGCAGAACGGACGCGATGCGGCGGCAGGTGCCTCGCCCCACCCGCTTCGTGCATCGCCCGCGCCGGCGCTCGGCATGGTCGCCGCCACGGTTGGTGACCCCGCGCGGAGCGACATGATGCGCTTTTCGGCGCGCGTGCGGAGTGCAGCGCTGACTGCCGCCATCCTTGCTGCTTGCGCGGTGGCGGCGCCCGCCGCACCGCGTGCACAGGGCGCCGTCGATGCCGATGCGCGCGGTGTGCTCGACGCGATGTCAGCCTATCTGGGTGGTCTTCGCAGCTTCTCGGTTGTCTATGCCGCCGTCGATGAGGTCGTCACGACAGCGGGCGAGCGGCTTCAGTTCCTGCATGCGGGTGAGTTGATGGTGCAGCGCCCTGACCGGCTGCGCGCAATGCGCCTCGGCGCGGCCGGCACCGCGGAGATGGTCCTGGACGGCAGGGAGCTCATCTTGTTCGGACGCCAGGCGAATGCCGTCCTGCGGCTGCCCGCGCCGAGCATCACCGCCGCGGTGGAGGCCGTACACCGGCTGGGATTCGACGCGCCCGGCGCCGACCTGCTCGCGGAGCGGCCGCTGGACAGCGCGACGACGGACATCGTCAGCGGTGTCCATGTCGGCATGACCTTCATCGACGGCGTCGAGGTGCACCAGCTCGCCTTCCGCGGTGTCGAGGTGGATTGGCAGCTCTGGGTGACGGCGGGCGATCGGCCGCTGCCGCTGCGCTACGTGATCACGACGAAGACCGTCACCGGCGCGCCTCAATACACGTTGCAACTCAGGGCCTGGAACGTCGCGCCACAGATCGATCCGACTCGCTTCGTCTTCGTGCCGCCGCCGGGTGCAAGGCAACTCGATCCGTCCTCGGTCACGGTCAACGCGATCGGCGACATGGTCATTCGATAGAGGAGTGAGCAGGAACGATGTCACGCATCCTGAAATGGGCCAGTTGTGCACTGGCCTTCGTCGCCCTGCTGACGGCCGACCCGACCGCCAATGTCTCGCGCGGATCCTGGATGTCGCAGGCCGAAGCCGTGGTGGGCCGTCCAGCAACACCGGTCAGCGCCGCCGGCGTTGCGCGACGCACGACGCGGCGCTGCGTGGCCGGAGTGCCGCCCTGCTGAGATTGCTGCGCGGTGAGCGCACTGGCGACGGGCGCGAGCAGTTCGACAATCGCCATATGCGCCGGCCTGCCCTGCTCCTGTGTTCAGAGGAAACTCAACGTCCGAGGCACTCGTCCGCCAGTTTCGTTTCGCACCGCTACGCTGCTTTTCGCTCTGGGTCGCGCATCCCCTCGGGACACCATCGAAGCCGAGCGAAAACCTGCGAGGGGCCGTTTGTAACCGGTCGCACCTCCTCCACCAAATGCGGGGACTAAACACCTAGCACAAACGCATCCCCCGGCGCGCGAGGCGCCGAGCGCCGGGGGTGCGTGCGCCTTATCCGCGCAGCGCCGCCAACACACGCGCCGGCGTGAAGGGAATTTCCGGCACGTGGCGGCCGACGGCATCCAGGATGGCATTGGCGATCGCCGCCCCGGTGGGCGCTTGGCTACCCTCACCCACGCCGAGTGAGGGCAGGTCTGGACGGTCGATCAGCACGCTCTCGATCGGCGGCGTTTGGCTGAAGTCGAGGATCGGGTAGCTGGCGTAATCCTCGCTGACCATCCGGCCGGCGTTCCAGCGGCCTTCCTCCAGCAGCGTCCAGGACATGGCCTGCACCATGCCGCCCTCGATCTGGTTGGCGATGCCATCGGGGTTCACCGCGCGCCCCGCTTCCGTCGCCGCCCACATCTTCACCACCCGCACGGCCCCAGTGGACACATCCACCGCGACGCGCGCCACCACCGCCACATGGCTGTCGCTGTTCTTGTACTTCGACAGGCCGACGCCGGTGCCGACCAGCTCCGTCCCCTCCACCCGGGGCCGCCCGGGCGTGCCAATGCGCGGCTGCCAGCCGGAGATTTCGACCGCGCGCCGCAGCACCGCGACCAGCCGCGGGTCGCGCAGGTGCCGCAGCCGATAGGCGACCGGGTCCTGCCCGGCCAGCGCCGCGCATTCATCGATGAACATGTCCGCGGCGACGGCATTGAAATAGCCGCCCAGCGTGCGGAGCGCAGAGGTGCGGACCGGCATCTCCGCATGAAAATGCGTTGTCACCCGCTGGCCGGGCATGGCGTAGATCGGCACCGCATTGCGGGCGGCGGCGCCGTTCGGCAGCGGCCCATCCGTCGCGGCCGGCGCCGGCACGGGATTCTCCAGATACCAAGCGGAGCGGAGGTTGCAGCCCGCCTGCCCGCCTGGGCGCGTGGAATGGGGAAAGGACCACACGTCATGCCCCCAGGAGGTCAGCGCGCCATCCGCGGCGATGCCCGCTTCAAGCCGTACGACCATGGCGGAGCCCCAGGGCTCCCACACCATCTCCTCCTCATGCGTCCAATGCACGCGCACGGTGCGGCCAGGCATCGCGCGGGCGAGCAGCGCGGCGTCCAGCGCCACGTCATCCGCGCCATTGTGCCCGTAGCAGCCCGAACCCTGGGCGTGGATCACGCGGATCGAGGCGGGGTCCACGCGTAGCCCGCGCGCCAAATCGCCACGCAGCGGGAAGGGCCCCTGTGAATGCGACCAGACGGTCAGCCTCCCATCCTCCCATTTCGCCAGCGCGCAGGAGGCGCCGATCGAGGCATGGGCCTGGAAGCCGCGGCGGTATTCCGCGCGATGGGTGCGCGTCGCGGGCGCGCCGGCGGCATCGGTGGTGTGGATGGTCCGGGTCAGCGCCGGCGTATTCAGCAGGTGGTCATAGGCCGATTTGCCGCCGAACAGCGGCTCCCCATCGCGCCAGCTTGCCGCGGCGGCAATCTTGCGGGCGGCGTCATTGGCCTGTTCCTCGCGCCGCGCGATGACGCCGAGGAAGGAGCCGTCGCGCACCACCTCGATCACGCCGGGCAGGGATTTCGCCCAGCCCATGTCGAGGGAGACGAGCCGCGCCGCATAGGCCGGCGGTCGCGCCACGGCGCCGAACACCATGCCCTCCGGCCGCATGTCATGGATGAAGACCTGCTGCCCGAAGACCTTGGCCGGGATGTCGGTGCGCGGCAGCGAGGTGCCGATGATCCGCTGTGCCGAGACCGGCTTGCGCCGCGCCGTCAAATTGGCCGGCCGGGCGAGCGAGACGCGCCCCGCGGCTTCCGCGTAACTCATGCGCTGGCCGCCCGGCCCCTGGATCACGCCATCGGTGATGGTGAGGGCGGCGGGCTCCACGCCCCAGCCCTGGGCCGCGACGCCCAGCAGCGTCGCACGCGCATCGGCGCAGGCGACGCCGAGCGCCTCGCCGCCGAAGCGGATGGATTGGCTGCCGGCGGTGACGCCCTCATTTGCCGTCTCGGCGGTGTCGCCGGACAGCAGTTCCAGCCGCTCCGGCGCTACATCCAGTTCCTCGGCCGCGATCTGGCGCATCGCGGTCAGCACGCCCTGGCCGAGTTCGACCCGGCCGGTCAGCACGGTGATGCGGCCATCCGGCGTGATGCGAACCCAGCTATCAAGCCGCGGGTTGCTCCGCAGCATGACCGGGCCGACCGGCGCGGCCTGCTGCGCCGCGGCGCCATCGAGCCGGAAGCCGATGGCGAGGCCGGCAGCACCGGCGGCGATCGCGGCCACGAAGCCGCGGCGGGAAAGAGTTTCGGCGCCCATAGCTCAGGCCCCCTGCTGGCGGGCAGCGCGCATAACCGCACGCACCACGCGCGGCTGCGTGCCGCAGCGGCATAGATTATGGTCCAATGCCTGGGCCACCGCCGCCTCATCCAGGACTGGGCGGCGTTCGGCCAGCAGCGCGGCGGCCTGCATGATCATGCCGCTGGTGCAGTAGCCGCATTGCGCGGCCTGTTCGGCGATGAAGGCGGCCTGCAACGGATGCGGGGTTTCTGGCGTGCCGAGCCCTTCCAGAGTGGTGATCTGCGCGCCGGCAAGGTCGCCGGCCTTTACCTGGCAAGACAGCGCGGCGCGCCCGTCCACCAGCACCGTGCAGGCGCCGCATTGCGCCCGCGCGCAGCCGAGCTTCGGCCCGTTCAGCGCCAGATCGTTGCGAAGCACGTAGATCAGCGGCGTCGCCGGGTCGACATCGACCGCGGTTGTTCGCCCATTCACGCTGAGCGTCAGCATGCGTTGTTTCCTCCTGCGCCACGATTGCCCTTATGGCTGGCCAATCCGTCGCGCCCGCGGGGAGCCTACCGACGATCTGGCTGCGTAGGCAACGGTGACGCCTGGAAGACGTCCGTGTCGGGTCTGACCGGTCGGTGGTCGCCGTTGAAGCGAAAGACAGGCGCTTTCGGCTGCGATCTGGACGCAGCCCTCCTGCTGCAGCCGGCTTGCGGGATCGTTGCAGCCAGCGACTCTCAACATCGCGCCGGCGACGGTGATGGTTCAGCGCGGCGATTGCCACCAGGATCTGACCGAACAGCGCACGCGGCAGCGCGCATTCCTCCTCGAGCAGTGCTAGCCGGGAGGCAAGCCTCGCATGGCTCCAGCGCCGCGTCGGCAGCTAGCCGCGAGGGGTCTCCCAGTGCTGGCGCTGCGCGCCAGGCGGGGCCGGGCCGCGTCGCGAGCAACCGCGCCGCATGCCAAGGGGCGAGCCGGACGCGCAGTTCCGCCGGACCGCCGCGCAGGAACACCGGGGCGAGACCACTCGGCCTAATGGCAGCCGCTGGCGCCTTTGGCCCCAGGGCCAAGCGGTGCATTCACGCGCATGCCGCGACGCAGCCTGCACATTCTCCAACACCCGATGGAAACGACGTTACATTACAAAAATAGGCAAGCCATGGTAACCTAAATGTATAAAATTCTGCCTCATCGCTCGGCAGCGCAACCACAGAGCCGCAGGGCGCGTGTTGCCTAGCTTTTCAGCCGACACCCTCTCAAGAGAGCTAGTCATGAGCGATACCTCCACTCAGATCACCCGCGAACAGGTCGAAGACATGATCATGGCGAAGGTCATCGAGGATCCGGTCTTTGCCGCGCGCCTCAAAGCCGACGCAAAGGCGGCGCTGAGCGAAATGTTGGAAACCGAGCTTCCGGCAGATCTGGAAATTTCAGTCTTCCAGGAGACGCCGCAACACCTGATGATTCGCCTCCCCATCATCGTGACCGGCGAGCTCTCCGAAGCGGAGCTCGAGGGCGTGGCTGGCGGCCTTAAATCCATGATCATGTTGGGGTTCAAGTTGACGCCAAAAGCAAAAGCAAAGCTCATCGGCGGGACCGTCTCGGGGGGGCGTTGGGATGGGTATCGATATGGCCGCGTCGCGCAGGCATTACTGAGTGCTCGGGCCGGTCACAAAGGTGCCCGGCCCAATCCCGCTCATGAGCGCCAGAGCCGACGCGAAGTCGTCGCTGCTATCGTTTTCGGCGCATGGACAAGCAAAAGCCCCCAGGCTTGGAGCCATGGGGGCTTTGCAACTGTCTGTGGATGCGGGGACACGCAACCGACGATGCCAATACATCGCGGTGGCCATCTGACCCTCGCAACCTACCCGCAGCTGCCAGTTGGGGGACAGGGTGAATCTCCAACGCCGTAGCGACGGAAAATGGGTAACGGAAGTCTCTGGACGGGACCGGGCGGTGCTGCGTCACGGTCTCGGATATCTCTTTGCGCACCAGCAGGCGTCGTCGGTGTGCGTCTATGGCTACCTGGACCGGGCGGAGGCACCGCGCCTTGGCACAAACCCGATCCAGGGTGTGGACGGCATCGAGATCAGCGTCCTGTTCGACTTCGGCGTGGGCGCGATCGACTGGCGCGGCGAGTGGTTCAACCCGGGTACATGACGCGGCAACAGCGCCAGCTTCTCCAGTGCGGGAAGCTGGCGCTGAAGCTCTTCCGGGCTGCTGGAAGCGGCGTCAGCGGTGGTCTATGCCTGCCTCTCGCCGCCGACGGGGGCGCGCAGCCCGGCCGCGAGTGCGTCCACAAAGGCCTCTGCGGCCGGCGAGATCGAGCGGCCAGCGCTGCGCACCAGCACGATGCGCCGCCCCAGGTCGGCGTCCGTGACCGGCCTAGCGACGAGCACCCGGTCCGCCCCCGCCTCCACCGAGGATGCGGGCAGCACGCCGACGCCGAGGCCGGCCCGCACCAGAGCCAGCACGGTCGAGATGTAGGTCGCCTCATAGGCGGCGGAGACGGTGATGCCGCGCGCCGCGCACCCCCGCTCGAACAGCGCGCGCACGCTGCTCTCCGGGTCGGTCAGGATGAGCGGTTCCGTCGCCAGCGCGGCCAGCGTCACCCCGCCCTGCGCTGCCAGGCGGTGCCGGCGCGGCATCACGACGACGAGCGCATCCTTGAACAGCGGCGTCGCGACCAGGGCGGGATCGGGGTCGATCTCCGGGCAGATCCCGAGCTCGACGACACTGTCGCGCACAAGGCGCTGGATGCGCCCGGCGACCGCGTCATGGATCTGGACACGGATGCCCGGACTACTCCGCCGCAACTCGGCGAGTGTTGCGGGCAACAACGTGGTGCCGATGGAGGGCAGTACCGCCAGCCGCACCAGGCCCGCCCGGCGCGAGGCGGTTTCTCGCGCGCCGGCCACCACCGTGTCTAGTTCGCGCAGCAGGCGCCCGAAGGTCTCCACCAGCTCGCCGCCCAGCCGCGTCGGTTCCGCCCCACGCGCACCGCGGTCGAACAGGCGCAGGCCGAGCTCCTGCTCCAGCTCGCGCATCTGCACGGTCAAGGCAGGCTGGGAGATGTGCAGCTCCGCCGCGGCGCGGCCGAAGCTGCCGCTGCGCGCGACCGCAACGGCGGCACGCATCTGGCGAAGGGTAATTGCCATAATCCAAGACTATGGCCCTAGCCAAAATTTTTCAATTTCCCTAGGGGCGTCACCCGCCCATCCTACGCCCACGAACACGAAGGACGGGGCGCAAGGCCATCGTCCATGGGGGAACGAGACCATGTCCGACATGCCAGCCCTTGCCGCCATCCGGCGCCGCGCAGTGCTCGTCGCGCCGCTCGGCCTTGCGCTGCTGCCCTCCGGCGCACCCGCCCAGGGCGCCTGGCCGACGCGTGCCGTCACCATTGTCGAGGGCTTTCCGCCTGGCGGCGTCACCGACATCACCAGCCGCTTAGTGGCGGAGCGAATGGCGCGCGAACTCGGCCAGCCGGCGGTGGTTGACAACCGCCCCGGCGCGGCAACTTCCGTTGCCGCGGCCTCTGTCACGCGGGCGCGCAACGATGGCTACACCCTGCTGATGGGCACAACCACGCTCGCGATCAACCAGACGCTGCAGCCCAACCTGCCGCCGCGCGAGCCCAGGCGTGAACTCGACCCGATCGGGATGGTGTTCCGCACCTCCTTCATCCTGCACGTCCACCCCTCGATCCCGGCGCGCACCGTGCCGGAGCTCATTGCCCATGCCCGGGCGAACCCGGGCAAGGTGATCTTCGGCTCGCCCGGCGTCGGCTCCGTCAGCCATCTTTGCCTGGAACTGTTCAAGACGGCGGCGGGGATCGAGATCGAGCACGTGCCCTATCGCGGCGGCGCGCCGGCCGCGCTCGACCTCGCGGCCGGCCGCGTGCACGCCATCTTCCAGGGCGTACAGGAAGCACTGCCCTTCCTCCGCAGCGGGCAGACGCGCGGCATCGGCGTGTCGCTGCGGACCCGCAACCCGGACTTCCCGGACCTCGCGCCGGTCGCGGACGCGCTGCCGGCCTTCGGCGAGGTGACGTTCTGGCAGGGCCTATTCGCGCCCGCCGGCACGCCGCAGGCGATCATCGACCGCGCCGGCACCGCGCTGCGCGCCGCGACCGAGGACCAGGCCCTGCGCGCCCGCATGCGCGAGCAGGGCGTGGAACTCGTCACCGGCGATGCCGCGACGCTGCGCGCCCTGCTCGCGGCCGAGACCGAGCGATGGGGCAACCTGATCCGCAGCGCCAACATCCGCGTGGAGTGACACGCGTGAAGGCCTGGGCCGTGGTGCGCAACCGCGCGCCTCTCGAATGCATCGAGATCGCCGATCCCGAACCCTCGGGCACCGAGGTGGTGATTGAGGTGACGCAGTGCGGCGTCTGCCATTCCGACCTGCATTTCTGGGAAGGTGAGTACGACCTCGGCGGCGGCAGGGTGCTCAAGCTGACGGACCGCGGCGTGACGCTGCCGCGCGCGATGGGTCACGAGGTGGTCGGCCGCGTGGTGAAGCGCGGCCCCGACGCCACGGGCGTGGCGGTGGGGGACCTCCGGGTCGTATTCCCCTGGCTAGGCTGCGGCACCTGCGCGCGCTGCCTGGCGGGCGAGGACAACATCTGCGCCACGCCTAGCAGCATCGGCGTGATGCGCCATGGCGGCTATGCGGATTGCGTCGTGGTGCCGCATCCGCGCTACCTCGTGGATCCGGGGACGGTCGATCCGGCGCTGGCCGCGACCTATGCCTGTTCCGGCATCACCGTCTATTCCGCGATCCGCAAGGCGATGCCGCTGCCGCCCGATGCGCCCTTCGTGCTGATCGGCGCGGGCGGCCTCGGGCTCGCCGCGATCTCGATGCTGCGCGCGCTCGGCCACCGGCGCATCGTCTCGCTCGACATCAGTGCGGAGAAGCGCGCGGCGGCGCTGGAGATGGGCGCGGACGCGGTCGTCGATCCCGGCGCGCCGGACCCGATGGCGCGGCTGATGGCGGCGACCGGCGGCCCGGTGCTTTCGGCGATCGACTTCGTGAATGCCGGCAGTACCGCGCAGCTCGGCTTCGACGCGCTGGCGAAGGGCGGGAAGCTGGTGCTGGTCGGCATCATGGGCGGCGAGATGCCGCTCTCGCTCGCCTCCATGATCTTCAGGCCGCGCAGCATCCTGGGCAGCGCGACTGGCTCGCCGCAGGACCTGCGGGAGGTGATCGCGCTGGCCCAGTCCGGCAGGCTCGCCCCGATCCCGATCACCCGCATGCCGCGCAGCCGCGCGAACGAGGCGCTGCAGCTGCTGCATGACGGGAAGGTGACGGGCCGAATCGTGCTGGAGCCGGTATGAGACGCATTCGCATCGGTGCGGGCGCCGGCTTCTCGGGCGACCGCATCGAGCCCGCGGTCGAGCTCGCCGAGAAGGGCGGGCTCGACTACCTGGTCTTCGAATGCCTGGCGGAGCGCACCATCGCGCTGGCGCAGCAGGCGCGTCTGGCGAACCCCGAGGCCGGCTTCGATCCCTGGCTTGATGAGCGGATCGCCGCCGTGCTGCCGGCCTGCCTCGCCGGCGGCATCCGCATCGTCAGCAACATGGGCGCGGCCAATCCGGCCGGCGCGGCGCGCCGCATCGCCGCCATCGCGCGAAGGCTGGGCGGGCGCGTGCCGCGGATCGCCTGGGTGGAGGGCGACGACGTCACCGAGGTGCTGCGCGGCGCGGACCTGCCGCTGCTCGACCGGCCCGGCAACCTCGCCCACATCGCGAATGCCATGGTCTCGGCCAATGCCTATCTGGGCGTCGAGCCGATCGTGGCGGCGCTGGCGGCCGGGGCCGAGATCGTGGTGACGGGCCGCGTCGCCGATCCCGCGCTGTTCCTCGCGCCGATGGTGCGGGAGTTCGGCTGGGCGATGGATGACTGGCACCGGCTGGGCGAGGGCACGGTCGTCGGCCATCTGCTGGAATGCACCGGGCAGCTTACCGGCGGCTACTTCGCCGATCCGGGCGTCAAGGACGTCGCCGGCCTCGCGCGGCTCGGCTTCCCCTTCGCCGAGGTGGCGGAGGACGGCAGCGCCTTGCTCGGCAAGGTCGCGGGATCGGGCGGCGAGCTCAGCCCGCGCACCTGCACGGAACAACTCCTCTACGAGGTGCACGACCCGGCGGCCTATCTCCAGCCCGACGTCGCGGCGGATTTCTCGGGCGTGCGCTTCCGCCCTGACGGCGCCGGCCGCATCGCGGTCGAGGGCGGCACGGGCCGCGCGCGTCCCGACACGCTGAAGGTCACGGTCGGCTATCGCGACGGCTTCATCGGCGAGGGACAGATCTCCTATGCCGGCACCGGCGCCGTGGCGCGGGCAAGGCTGGCGATAGAGATCGTGGCGGAGCGCCTAAAGCTGACAGGGACCGCGATCTCGGAGTTACGCTGCGACGTGATCGGCGTCGATTCCGTGCTGCGCGGCCTGGTGCCGGCCGGACGGGACGAGCCGCTCGACGTACGCGCGCGGATCGTGGGTCGCGCCGCGACGCTGCGCGACGCGCAGCGGATCGGGCGCGAGGTCGAGGCGATCTGGCTGAACGGACCCGCCGGCGGCGGCGGCGCAACGGCCTCTGCGCGGGAGGTCATCGCCGCCGCCTCCGTCCTCGTGCCGCGCGACGCCGTGCGACCGCGCTTCGCCTTCGTGGAGGAGTGAGATGAAGCTGCGAGACCTTGCCCATGCCCGCGCGGGCGACAAGGGCGACACCTCCAACATCGCGCTGATCGTGCACGACCTGGCGGAGTTCGACCGAGTCGCCCGCCACGCGACGGCGGAGCGGGTGGCGGCGCATTTCGGCGCCATGGTGAACGGCCCGGTACTGCGCCATTCGCTGCCGCATCTCGGGGCGTTTAACTTCGTGCTGCACGGTGCGCTCGGCGGCGGCGTCACGCGGTCGCTGTCGCTCGATGCACACGGTAAATCGTTGAGTTCGTCATTGCTGGAGATGGAGATTCCGTAGCCTTTTGTGGCGAGTGGTATCGCTTGCCTATAGCCATCACCAGAGCCTACTCGCTGTGACGTGCTCCCCGCTTTCCTACCGCGGATAACTTGGTTTCGTTCTCCATTTGACCTGCTACCCATCCTTGGACCGCCCTGGCGGGCGTCTTCCAGCGCTATTCGGGCAGCGTGGGCCGTGTGCCGCTGACCGATTTCACGAGGCTCGCCGGCAGTTTGTTGCCGATCCCGCTATGCGGCCGAACCTCATTGTAGTCTCTACGCCAATCCTCGCACTTCGCCCGTGCGTCGTCGAGGCTCATGAACCAGTGCGCATTCAGGCACTCGGCCCGGAACTTCCCGTTCAGGCTCTCGATGAACGCGTTGTCCGGCGGCTTCCCCGGCCGTGAGAAATCGAGCGTCACACCGCGCTGGTACGCCCAGAGATCCAGCTCGCGTGACACGAACTCGCTGCCCTGGTCGACGCGGATCGCCTGCGGAAATCCATGCTCGCGCCCAACACGCTCGAGCACTTCGATGACGTCTCGCGCTCGGCAACCAAACCGCGGCTCGATCGCCGGCGCATAGCGCGTGAAGGTGTCCACGATCGTCAGCACGCGGATCTTCCGCCCCGTCGCCAACTGGTCGTGCACGAAGTCCATCGCCCACGTCTCGTTGGCCCGCTGCGGCGGTCGCCGATCATCGCGCAGCCTCGCCTTGACCCGCCGCTTCGGCACCTTATTGCGCAGTTGCAGGCCAAGGTCACGGTACAGGAGGTAGATCCGCTTCGCATTCACAGCCCAACCCTCACGCCGCAACAGAACGTGGATCCGGCGGTAACCGTACCGCACGCGTGTCGTGGCAATCTCCTTGATCCGACCAATCAGTGCAGCCTGCGAGCGACGCTTGCCACAGTAGTGGTATGTCGAGGGCTCCATCCGGATCACCGCGCAGGCCCGACGGATCGAGACCTTCCACGCACTCCGGACATCATCCACCAACTGGCGTCGCCGCGCAGGCTTCAGAGCTTTTTTGCCAGGACGTCCTGCAGCATCGCCCGATCCAGCGAGAGGTCCGCCACAAGCTTCCTCGGCTTGCCGTTCTCCTCCTCAAGCTGCTTCAGCCGCCGCATCTCCGACGGCATCAGCCCGCCGTACTTCTTGCGCCAGTTGTAGAACGTCGCTTCCGAGATGCCCGCTTTGCGGCAGACCTCCCCAATCGCCGTCCCCTCCTCCGCCTGGCGCAGCACGAACGCGATCTGCGCATCCGTGAACTTCGACTTCTTCATCCTCTTCCCTCCGTTTCCCAGCCCAACCCTAAACTGGAATTTTCCAGCTCAGCGCGGTCCAAAAAACGGGAGGCAGGTCAACCCCGTCTGCTCCCGCTCGCTGCATAAGCCGGGACCTGCGCGAAAGAGGCGCGAGCCGCGGATATACCGTTCGATATGGCGCACACCGTTCGTGATACAGCGCATGGAGAGAGGGAAGCCGGTCAAGATGAGGAACAGGCGTTCGACGCGCCTGAGAACCGGGGTGCTCCGGGCTATCCGTCTGCTTGCGGGCGTTGCATCACCCACGCGACTGCAAGCCGCGCCCCAGCAGCAGCGCCGCCAGCGCCGCCCAAAGCAGGGCGAGCCCTGGGAAGATCGCGAGCCAGGGCGCTGCCGTGAGGTAGTTCCGGCTCTCCTGCAGGCTGGCGCCCCAATCCGGCGTGGGCGGTGGCACGCCGAGGCCGAGGAACCCAAGCGCAGCCTGGATCTGCAGTGCCAGCGGAAACAGGATCACGCATTGCAACAGTACCGTCGGCAGCACATTCGGTGCGACGTGCCGAAGCAGCACCGCCCATTCGCCGTGGCCGAGGGCGCGCGCGGCCTCAACATAAGCGCGCGCGCCCTCGGCCAGCGCTGCGGCGCGGGCGATGCGGAAGAACACCGGCGCATAGATGATGCCGAGCGCAAGGGTCAGGTTCACCGCACCCGGTCCGAGCGTTGCGGCCACCACCACGCCAAGAATGATTGGCGGGAAGGCGAGCAGCGCATCCGCGCTGCGGGACAGCGCCATGTCGCCAAGCCTGCCGAAGAAGCCAGCAACCGCGCCGGTCGCACCCCCGATCAAGGCTGCCAGCAGCACGGCCGCGCCGACGACCCCAAGCGTCGTGCCCGCGCCGTGCATGACCCGCGCATAGACATCACGGCCCGTCTCATCCGTGCCGAACCAGTTGGCGGAGGAGGGCGGGGCGAGGCGCCTGGCAATGTCCACGCTGTCCGGCGCGCCGGCGAAAAGGCCAGGCGCGAGGGCGACCAGCAGCAGCGCCCCGGTCAGTCCGAGCCCGAGGCCATATTCGATGCGGGCGCGCCGGTTCATGCGCCCCGCACCCTTGGGTCGATCGCGGCGTAAAGCAAATCGACCAGGAGATTCACCAGGAGGGCGATCAGCACCGCGACCAGCAGCGCACCCTGTAGCACGGGGTAGTCGCGCGCCTGGATCGCCCCGAGCAGCGTGCGGCCAAGGCCGGGAATCGCGAACAGCGTTTCCACCACCACCACGCCGCCCAGGATCTGCACCAGGATCACGCCGGCGAAGGTCACCAGCGGGATCGCGACGTTGCGCAGCAGGTGCCGTCCATAGACGACGCGTGCCGGCAGGCCACGTGCGATCGCCCCACGGATGAAATCCTGCCGCATTACCATCGCGGTCTGTTGGCGCGCGAACTGGGCATAGGCAGCGGCCTGCAGCAGCGCCAACGCCAGCACCGGCAATGCAATGCTCTCCAGGTTGTCCGACAGGTTCTCGCCTGGCCGCGCATAGATCAGCGGCGGCGACCAGCCGAGCCACGCGCTGGCCGCGATCAGCAGCACCATGCCGGTCCAGAATACCGGCGCCGATAGCGCGAGGAGGGAGAAGGCCTCCACCACCAGGTCGGGCCAGCGGCCCTGGCGCACCCCTGCGACGATGCCCAGCGGCACGCCCACCAGCAGCGCGACCGCCAGCGTGACCAGGCCGATCTGCAGGGTCACCAGGAAAGCCTCACCAACGATCGCCGCCACGGGAAGCCCCTGGCGCCATGACAGGCCGAGGTCGCCGCGCAGCACGTCCCCGGCCCAGCCCAGATATTGCTGCCAGAGCGGGCGGTCGAGGCCGAAGAAGGCGCGCAGCGCCGCCTCCGCCGCCCGGTCGCCGGCGCTCTGGCCAAGCATCTCGCCCACCACATCGCCGGGTACGGCGCGAATCAGCAGGAAGACGGCGGCGGTGGAGAGCACCGCCGTTGCCGCCGCCGCACCAAGCCTGCTGGCGATCGCGCCGACCATGGCGTCAGGCCGCGATCCAGGCCCGCGACAGGCCGAACCACCACCCCGTCGGATGCTGGACGTAGTTGCGGACCCGGGATTGCGTCACGGTGACGAGGTTGGGCGAGAACAGCATGATGGTCGGCACCGTGTCGCTCATCAGCTTCTGGAGCTCGCCATATATCCGCCGCCGTGCCGCCGGGTCGGAGCTTTCCATTCCCTGGTCGAGCAGCCGGTCGGCGTCGCTATTCGCCCAATTGCGGAAGTCGGCGCCCTGCGGCGGGCTGCGGAAGTGCCGGTAGTAGAGGATGTGCGGATCCGGCTGCGTGCCCCAGTCGTTGAAGGTGAAGCGCATGTTGCGCGTGCGGAAGGCGTTCAGCCACACGCCGAGTTCGACGCGCTGGATGTTGAGCCGGATGCCGATGCGCTGCAGTTGCTGCGCGATGGTCACGGCGGCAGGGTCCATCCACTCGAAGCCGATGATGCTGACGAGGTCGAGCGCGAAGCCACCAGCAAGGCCGGCCTCTGCCAGGAGCGCGCGCGCGCGGTCGAGGTCGGGTCGCTGCGTGGCGAGCTCGTTCAGCGGCACGCCCCAGCTTTCCTGCATGGCCGCGACCGTGGTGCCCAGCACGGTACCATGGCCGCCGATCGAGGCCTGCATCACCGCCTCCTTGTCGATGGCCAGCGCGATGGCGCGGCGTACGCGGACGTCCCGGAGCTGGGCGAAGTTGCCGTCGAGGTCCAGCGTGCACTGCCGCAGCGATGGCGCGGTACCGATATTGAGGCCCTGCACATCGCGCAGTTGCTCGGCATCCTGCGGCCGCGGGAGAAGCGCGACATCGGCGCGGCGGTTCCGCAGCGCCTGCACCAGGCTCGCGGCGTTGGGCTGCACGCTGAACAGGATGCCATCGAGATAGGGCTGCCCTTCCTCCCAGTACTGCGGGAAGCGGGCCATGCGGATGTGGCTCTGCGGGCGGAACTCGGCCAGGCGGAAGGGGCCCGTGCCGACCGATTGCTGCGAAAGCCGTGCGCGCGCATCGGGGCGGGCGAAGGTGTCGCGCGGCACGACGCAGCCGAAGCGGTTGGTCAACGTCATGGGCAGCGAAGCGTTGGGCCGCGACAGCCGGATCACAACCGTATGGTCGTCCGGCGTCGCAATCTCCGCGATGGCGCCAAAATCGGCCGCACCCGGGCTGCCGTTAGCGGCATCGCGGATGTAGTCGTAGCTGTACTTCACATCGGCCGAGGTCATCGGCTGGCCGGTGTGGAAGGTAACGTTGCGTCGCAGGCGAAATGTGTAGGTCAGGCCGTCGGGCGAGATCTGCATGCTCTCCGCCAGCAGCGGCCGCGCCGCGCCCGACGGATGCTCGTACATCAGACCCTGGTACATCAGCACCGTAACCGCGGTGCGCGCATCGCCGGCCTGGTGGAACGGGTCGAGGTTAGGCGGCTCATTCGCGATGGCCACCGTCAGCGTGCCGCCGCGGCGCGCCTGCGGATCGGCGGGACCATAGATGTCGGTCGCCGCACCCTGCGCCAGGGTCAGGCCAGGTGAGGCAAGGAGGCCGGCGGTACCGAGCAGTGCGGCGCGGCGGCTGATCGAAGGTGTCCACATCGTCTTTCTCTCCCTAATGTTTCGGATCAACGTTGCAGGAAGGCGCGGATGAAGGTGACGGTGCGCGCGACAGCGGTGGCGACGATGTCCTCGCCGGCCTCCGCCGTGGCGAGGCGCGCATCGCCGAAGACACCGTTGCGGGTCTGCTCGTGGAACGGGATCGGCACCTGCAGGAAGAATGGCTGCTCATTGGTGCCGAGCGGCAGATCCATATCGACCATGTCACCCGGCGCCAGCGCGTCGCGCCGCACCAATTCCGGCGCGATGGCGAGTGCCACGGACACTTCGACCTCGCAGGCATGGCCAAAGCGCGGCGTCTTGCCATGGGCCTT
>JBIIRI010000118.1:0-11060 GCA_044341625.1 Roseomonas sp. | reverse complement strand
AAGCCGGCCTCATCGGTGACATCGTCGCCGATGAAGACCGGCCGACGTCCGGCGAAGACGGGTTGCGCCATCAGCTCCACGACCGCGGTGCCCTTCGAGACGGCGCGTGGCTTCACTTCCCACGCCATGCGCGCTGCCATGACCATGAAGTCACCCTGGGTTCCGACCATGCGCTCAAGCACAGCCCGTGCGATCCCTGCCGCTTCGGGAGCCAGGCGATAATGCACCACGAAGCCATGTGCCTTGCGCTCCACCAACGCGCCGGGGAAGCCGGCAGCGAGCGCCTCGGCGCGGCAGAACCAATCAGCGGGTGGCACCGGCAGGTCACGCCGACATGCCGTGGCGCTGGGCACGAGGCGCAGGGTCGCGCCGTGGTCGCCGGCCATGGGCAGCGCGACGGGTAACAGGGCCTCAAGCTGTGCGAGGGGGCGGCCAGACACGATGGCAACGGCCCCCCCAAGACGGCGCGCAAGCCGCGCCAGCAGGGCCGGCAGGTCCGGTGGCACCGTCACGGCTTCGGGGCGGTCGGCGATTTCGACCAAAGTGCCGTCGAAATCCAAGAAAAGCGCCGCCAGGTCAGGGGCGTTCGGATTGGCGGCCATGATGTGGGGAAGATAGGACGTTCGGTGGCGTGAGGCTGGCTCCCTCGCGCCGTTGTGCGCCGCCTGCGCTACCGAGTGTTCGGCAGGCTCCATAAGGCGAGCGCCGGCGGCAGGGCACCGACGACAAGCCAATGCAGGAGTGCGCCCTGGCGCGTCAGCAGCTCGGCATCCCAGGCCAGCAGCGCGAGCAGTTGCGCCAACAGAAGCCAGGCGAGGGCGATCACAAGGGCCCAGGTTTCTTGGTCGAGCGCGGCGAGGACTTTCTTCAAGACAGGTTCTGCTGGCTTCTCAAGGCAAGCCCCCCCAAATGCCTCCAGAAGTTATACGATATATGATATTGGGCTGCTTGTCACACGAAATCGTGAGGCCACGCTTGTTGGTGCCGCGGTCGCCGCCACTGCGAAACGGGCTGCATGTCACGCCTGAAGGATGGGAGGGCCCGGTTCACGCTGGGGCTCTTCCATCGTAGGCTTGCCCATACCTCCCACGGGCCCCCGTGGCGGAACGGTAGACGCAGGCGACTCAAAATCGCTCGCCCGGAAGGGTGTGGGAGTTCGAATCTCCCCGGGGGCACCAAGCACCTTCGATTTTGCTGCGCCAGGGCCCGTTACCTGCTCGCCCTCAACGGCGCCATGACCGAGGCCGAGCAGGAATTCGGCGCCGCGTCCACGCGCGCCGTCGCTGGTGCTTCAGCTACCGGCAGTGCCTCTTGTGGCTAACCCGCGGTCGCGCCGCTCGCTCGTACGATCGGAGCCCAGCGATCTACCTCGCGGTTTACGAAAGCCTGCACGTCGGCGGGCCCGTTATCCGTCATGGTCAGCACACCTAGGCCGGCGATCCGTTCCTTCATGCCGGGCTCGGCGATGGCGATGGTGAAGGCTTCCCGGATGCGGGTCATCACCCGCTCGGGCATCCCAACCGGGCCAGCCAGGACAAACCAGTTGATCGCAGTCGCGCCTGGGAAGCCTTCCTCCACGATCGTCGGCACGTCAGGGAAAGTAGACATGCGTTCGCCGCTCGTGATGGCGAGCGCGCGGAGCGTCCCACCGCGCACGCTCCCCGCATGGGCGCCGAGCGTATTCCACAGTGACCCAAGGCTGCCGCCCAGCACCTGCTGCTCCGCCTCGCCGCCGCCGCGGAACGGAACGTGCAGCAGTTGCACCCCCGTCTCTCGCGCCCAGAGCATGCCGGCAAGATGCCCCACCGATCCGATGCCAGCGCTGCCATAGCTCACCGCCTCCGGCCGGGCGCGGGCGGCAGCGAGATACTCCGCCATGGAGCGGAGCGGCCCGTTGGGGCGCACGCCAACCACCATCGGCGCCCCGCCCACCATCATCACATAGGAAAAGCTGCGGCGAACGTCATAGGCCAGGTTTGGGAACAGCGTCTGCGCGATCGCCATCGGGCCGGCATTGGCCAGGACCAGCGAGTAACCATCGGGCCGCTCGGCCGCAATATGGGCGGTGCCCACCGTCCCACCGGCGCCGGGCCGGTTGTCGAGAACCACCGGCTGGCCGAGCACACGTTCAATTGTCGGGCTCAGCAGCCGCACGACGCCATCCGAGGTGCCGCCGGGCGAGAACGGGCTGACAACGCGGATCGGCCGGTTGGGAAAGGCAGCCTGGGCGAGCACGCCCGAGGGCAGCAGGGTGGGCAGCGCGAGAGTGGGGGCGAAGGCCAGCAAGCGACGGCGGTTCATCTGATCATCCCGGATTTTGTCTCGGGAAGCGCCGACGGCTGTTCAGGCTTGACGCCGTGCCGACGCTCCCCGACCGACAGCGCAATGCCAATTGCGTGCCACGCTTCGAGGGGCTGGGCCCTCGAAGCGTACAGCGAACTCGGACCGCCACCAAAATCAGCGAGTCTGAGTGCCGCTCCAAGGCAATGCCGTGCGGCGAGCCGGCCAAGCGGAGCGAAACATCAATCGCCGGATACCGGCTGCCACCGTCCAAAGAGCGGGCAGCACAAAACAGGCATTGCCCATTTTTCCACCACACGAGTTCGTAGCCCGTGAAGAATGCGATTTCAGCGCGCAATGAGGTGTGTTGATGGCCGCGAAGCGGTGGGGGCCCCGGTCGCGAGGAGACCGAGACGGAGCGCCAGAAGCAGGGTGAGCCAGGCGCGGAGGGGGGCGGAGGTTGTGGCCGGCGACGACAAGGACGCCATCGATGGCATCACCGGTGGCGCCGGCAAGGAAACTTCGGCCGCGATGGCCGTCCCCCTTCATGTGGCCAATGACAGGCTCGATGCCGGCGCCCCGCCGGATGATCCCATGCGGATGCGCCAGTGGGTCATGGAGGAGCGATGAAGCGGGCCGAAGGCGGTGCCAAAGCGATCACTGTCGATCAGGCCCGCCAACGGTCTCTCAGCGCTTGCGGCCCGGCGCTTCGGGCAAGGGCGCGGCAAGGTCGAACAACAGCGGGGCAGCGGGCACGGCCGGCTTGGACTCGGGCTTTGTCTTGCCACCCTTCGGCTTCGACACGTCAGCCAGCGCATCGACCTCAGCCGGCAGCACGACGCGCCGCGTCGGTACCGGTGGCGGTGCGATAGCGTCCAGCGCCTCGGACAGATCGGCAACAAGATCCGCCAGATCCTCAAGCCCGACCGACAGGCGAATGGTGCCGTCGGTGATGCCCAGCTTCGCGCGTTCCTCGGCGCCGACCCGCATATGCGTCGTTGTTGCAGGATGCGTCGCCAGCGTCTTCGAATCACCGAGATTGTTGGACACATCGACAATCTGCAGAGCATTCATGAAGCGGAATGCAGCTTCCTTGCCTCCCTTGACGTCGAAGGTCACCAGGCTGCCACCAGCCGCCATCTGCGCCTTCGCCAGCGGCGCCTGCGGATGATCGGGACGGAAGGGATACAGGACCCGTCCGATTTCGCTCCGCTCCGCCAGAAAGTCGGCGATCGCCGCGGCGGAGCGGCACATCGCAGGCAGGCGCAGATGCAGGGTCTCCAGCCCTTTCAGGATCACCCAGGCGTTGAATGGCGAAAGCGACGGGCCGGTGTTGCGGATGAAGGGCTGCAGCACCTCGTCCACCCATGCCTTGCGCCCGAGCACCGCGCCACCGAGCACGCGCCCCTGGCCATCCATGTGCTTGGTGCAGGAATAGACGACAACGTCGGCGCCGAACTCCATCGGCTTCTGGAGAAGCGGTGTCGCGAAGACATTGTCCACGACCACGATCGCACCGGCCGCATGGGCAAGGTCGCAGACCGCGGCCATGTCCACGAGTTCCAGCATCGGATTCGAAGGCGTCTCGAGCAGAACGAGGTTCGCGGGCGTGGACAGCGCTGCCCGCCATTGGTCCAGGTCGCCGCAATCGACGAAGTCGGTCCGCACGCCATAGCGGGGCAGGAGCGTGGACACGATCCAATGGCAGGAGCCGAACAGCGCTCGGCTGGCCACCACGCGGTCCCCTGACTTGAGGTGCGAAAGCATCGAGGCATGCACCGCGGCCATTCCCGTCGCGGTCATCCTGCAGGCTTCAGCACCCTCGAGCAGCGCGAGGCGTTCCTCCAGCATGGCCACGGTGGGATTGCCGAAGCGCGAATACTGATAGTGGGTGACCTTGCCGAGGAACGTGTCCTCGGCCTGCTCGGCGCTCTCATAGACGAAGCCCGAGGTGAGGAAGAGCGCCTCCGAGGTTTCATCGAAGCCCGAGCGCATCTGCCCGCCACGGACGAGCTGGGTGGCGGGGCGAAGCGGACGGTCGGGCAGCTTGCGGGCCATCGTGACACCTTCCTGCGCGGCCCCGCCGAACGCGAGAGGCGGGACGCATGGCGTTGGTGTCCGGCCCCTGACGGGCGCGGGGATCCGGCGATGCACACCTTCCCCACGGCCGTTTAGCGCGCTTGTTTTCGATGGGGTGACCCACCGCCTTCACAGGACCTCGCCGCAAGCAGGCCGGACAAATCGCGAGGCAGGCATACTTCCCGTCGCGATCCTTACGGCTAGGCGGCCGGGCTGGTCAAGGCAGACAGCGCATGGCGTTCGAACGCGGCGAACCATCGGAAGGCGGGGGCGGGCAGGCCATGACACAGCCGCAAGCGGACAGGCGATACGGCGAAGGACTGCCAGGATGCCGCTCTGTGCGCTTCGGCCCGATGAAGAGTTTCAAGCAGGCGACAGCCGTCGCGCCGCCGGAACTCGATGGGTCAGGCAGCCGCTGGCTCTCGGGCAGGTGCAGCAGCAGCTTCGCCGGTCTCCGCGCTACGCATGCTGGAATCGGCGCCGCGCGAATCCATCAACGTTGCTTCCAAAGCACCGAAGCTCGGCATGAAATCGGTAGGCACTGTCTTGCGTCCCACTTCCACGGCCACCTGCGGGACCAATCCTTGCAGATGCGCGACGATCACCGCCCGGATCACCTCATAGTACTCGAGTTCCTCCTCGACCATGTTGCGGATCCGCTCAGCGATCGGGCCGACAAGGCCATAAGCCAGCAGCACGCCCAGGAAAGTCCCGACGAGAGCGCTGCCCAACATGGCCCCGAGGATGGCGGGCGATTCGTTGATTGCAGCCATTGTCTTGATCACGCCAAGCACGGCCGCGATAATTCCGAGTGCCGGCAGAGCGTCGGCTGTGGTGGACAGCATGTTGGCGGGGCGCAGACGCTCGGTGCGGATCTTCCGCAACTCGCGCGCCATCATCTCCTCGATCTGATAGGGATCGTCCGCGTTCATGTTGACCATTCGCAGATAGTCGCAGATGAGCGCGACGCTGCCGCGATCCCGCAGGAGCTTGGGATATGCGTTGAAGATGGCACTGTCCCTGGGGCGCTCGATATGGAGTTCCAGCCCCTGCATTCCCTTGATCTGGGAGACGCGCAGCAGCCGGTAGAGCAGCGCGCATAGATCGATGTAGTCCTGTTCCCGATAATGGACGCCCTTGATGGCGGCGCCCACCGCGTGGACCATGCGTTTGCAGTCGGCCAGCGAATTGGACATGACCAGCGCCCCCATCGCGGCGCCGCCGATGATCAGCATCTCGAATGGAAGGGCCGCCAGGATTGGCGCAATATTGCCGCCGGCGATCAGGTAGCCGCCGAACACGCAGACCATGACGAATGCGAAGCCGCCGAGTATGTTCATGGCGCGAGCCGAGCGTTGGTGGCGGCAGAATTGTCCGGCACCTGGTTGATCATGACGAGGACCGAGACGCGACGATTGGCGGGGTGCAACGGCTCGGTCGGTCGCAGGAGTTCCTGATCGGCACGCCCGGTCATGGCGCGAACCCGCCTCTCGGTGATCCCCGCATCAAGCAGCAGGCGGCGGGCGGCATTTGCACGCTCAACCGAAAGCTCCCAGTTGCTCCGCGCGTCCGATCCGCTGCGAAAGGGTGCGGCGTCGGTATGCCCCGTAATCTCCAGCGAATGGGGAAGCCGCGCGATGACAGAGGCTGCGCGCAACAGAAGCGCACGCCCACGCTCATTCGGGGCGGCAACACCGGTTGCGAACAGGGCCTGACCTTCACCATCCACCATCTGGATACGAAGGCCCTCCGGCACTTCTTCGATAAGCATGTGCGCCGCCAGAGAGCGCAATTGCGGGTCCATCACGATCGCGGATCGGATCTCTTGCGCTGCGGCCCGCAACATCAGCCGCTCGGCGGCGATGCGGTGGTCGCGGGATAAATCCGGCTGAGCCCATGCCGCCTGCTGACGCGAGGCCATCGCACCTTCGACACGGCGGGGTCCGAGATCGGCCACGGGACCTTGCAGCATCGTGCCGCCTGCCGCCTGCGACGCTATCCGCTGGGCGAAGGCGTCCTGCACGGCGGTGGCCGCCAATTGGACCGTACCAGTCTGATGCAAGCTCGCTGATTCGGACAACGGGTGGCCGTTCAACTCCCACTCCGCCTCGTCGCCGGCGCGCTCTGTAGGTCCAGTCCTTTGTTGCGGCATGTATTCCGGATCGACATCGAATGTTGGGGGCGGCTGCCTGGAAGTCCGAACGGCTGCCGTTATGTTCGAAGTGAAGCCAGCCTGGCTGTCGATTGTCCGACCACCGAAAGGCTGCCCGGAACCGCCCAAGCTGCGGCTCAACGGATTGGTCGGGTTGAAGTACTCCGCGATGCCGGTACGCTGTTCCTCGGTCGTAGAGTTGGCGAGCCAGAGAAGAAGGAAGAACGCCATCATTGCCGTTACGAAATCGGCATAGGCGATCTTCCACGTGCCACCGTGATGTCGGCGACGGTCAGGCCCGCCATGTCGCACGATGATGGGCCGAGGCGCCTCCTTGGCTTCGGCGGCAGTCGGTGCCTGCCTCATGGCGGCAGGCCGGCAAGGTGGGGCGCATGCATCATCTGCGCGGCAGGGTCAGGCAACGACTTGACGCAGATGCGCCCGGCGCTGCCGCGGTACACCTGCGGCAAGCCGGGCGCGCGCAGCGGCGATAGCCGCGCCCGAGGGATCCTCCAACGTATAACCAAAACCCCACACGGTGTGCACGATCTCCGGCGCACCGGCCGCCGCCAGCTTGCGCCGAAGCTTGCAAACGAAGACGTCGATCACGCGCGCTCCGGGACTATTGCCGTCTGGGTAGAGGCGGCTGATGAAATTCTCCTTCGAGAGAACCATGCGACGACGCAACATCAGCGTCTCAAGGATGTGAATCTCTCTGAGTGTGAGGTTGACCGGCCGGTCATCCACGGTGACCCGCCGAAGCGCTTGGTCGAGAACCACATTGCCGCAGGTCAGCTTTGCGGAGGCGTGACCAAGCATCCGCCTTTGGACGGCTCGTAACCGAGCGCACAACAAGTCTGGGATGACCGGACCCGCCAGAACATCGTCGGCCCCGTTGTCGAGAAGGGTCTTCTGACTCTGTTCCGTGCATACGCGCAGAATCACAAGACACGGCATGGCAGTGCCGCCGGACCGCAGATCGCGTAACAAGGGGCGCGCGACGCTCTCGTCACCCACATCGATCACCACGGCGTCGTAAGGACCGCAAAGCCGCGCGATCTCGCCAAGCTCTTGCAACGGATCAGCAAGATCGAAAATGAAGCCGTCGCCTGCCGTCGGCCTCACGTAATTGTTCTTGCCGGCGTAATCGGAGCCTAGCAGGACGCGCACATGACCTCCGCCACTCAAGTAGAAAAATTCATTCCCATGCCACCAAATGATGAAAATTCACTCAATTCATCATGGCGACACTGTTCGCGCGTACGCGAAGGGGATTCACTCGTTCACATCTACACCATAAATGAGATCAATTTCTGGATAATATCGTAGATTTTTGTGTATATTTCGGAGTTGGCCCGTGTAATCGAGTGGGCCCAGGATGCGGTGCGCGCCACAATGGCAGGCGCGGTCATCGATGCGGGCGAACGCCATGGAACGGCAAGGCGGGCGGAGCCCTGAGGCACGGCCTCACCAAACCATGAGGGCTGCCCCCCCTACAACAAAGGCGATCGCGAGAGGATGTGATCCGATAACGCCTCCAGCCCCCGCGCCAGGCGCGAGACGGGCGATTAATCAGTCATCACCGCATAAATTTGGTGAGCGATAAGTCGCCAAGTGTCACCATGGCCCGGTAGCTTGCCTCGAGTTGGCTCCTTGCGCTTGTCAGCTGCGTAATGGCCTCGGAAAGATCAACGGTCTCGATCTTGCCGATCTGCGTCTCGAGCTGAAGCACAAGGCTCTCGTTGCGCTCGGCAGACTTGGCGAGGCGCGACTGCTCGATGCCCAGGCCGGCTTGGTCTTCGATCAACGCATTCGAAGCAGACTGCAATGCGCCGACCGCGCCTTCGACCAATATCCGATAGTCCTCCTGCGTATCCGCAGTCGGCGGCCTGAGATTGGCGATGACCGACAGGCCCCAGATCAGGTCGCGAGACCAGGATCCCGTGGTCTGCCCCTCTGAGACCGAGACCGAGTTCTTATAGGCGAACATGCCGACCGGTATCTCGATCCCCTGCCCCACAGGCACGCTGCGCCGCGCATCCGGCTGCGAGCCCCTGGCGGCGTCCGCCGCGAAGCCGCGGAAGGGGGAGACGGCATCGTCGTTGCTCTGGGCAAATCCCTTGGTCCTCGCCAGGACAGCGCTGCCATTGCCAGCCGCCAGGGATTCCACCTGGGAGCGAATCTGCGTGAACACGCCCATGGTTTCGATCGCCTCTGCAGAGACGATGGGAGCCCGATTCGGCTCGGCACCGCCGAACAAGGCCTCGCCCGAAAAACGCTCGCCCAACAGCCCGACAATGGTCTTCAGAGATGCTCTCGCCGTATCGGCAATCATCTTGATGCCCGCATTGTCGCTGCCGGGGACGCCGTTGCTGAGAAGGCGCGGCGCCTTGTCGAGCACGTCTCGAAGTGTGCCGTGAATCCCGGACAAGGCGCTCTGGGTGGCTTCGGCGAAGGCTTCGCTGCGGCGCGCGGCTGTGGCGAAGGCTTCGCGCCGCGCCCGTTCGTTCCGCAGGTCGAGAGCGATAGCCGCATCCTGCCCGAGGCCGTCCAGGGTCTGGGCGCGTTGGCCGCTCGCGACCTGCGCCGTAAGCTCGGCCACGCGCGCACGCAGGAGGCCGCTGCCTGCGACCGCAGCATCGAAGCCTGGAAAACCGCTGATCTTCATCGTGTCAGTCCCCTACCCATGCCGGCGTTCAGCGGGATCATCTGGCCGACCGCAACAGGGCGTCCCACATCTCCTGCACCGCGGCGAGAACTCTCGCATTCGCGGCATAGGCATTCTGCAGCTGCAGCAGGTCGGCCATTTCCCGGTCCACATCCACGCCCTCTCGCTGCTGCAGAAGCAAGTTGATCCGGTTGCCGGACGCGGATGACTCGGTCGACTGAGCCGTCGCATCCGCCGCCATGCCAGCGTGCGCCCCGGTCATGGCCGCCGCGTGGTCTGCGAGCCGGGCCGGCGGATTGAAGCTGGCAACAAGATCGCCACCCGGCCCGAGGTTCCTGGTCGGCACTGTCGGGTGTGGGGCACCGCTGGGCCCCGCCGCGGGCCCAAAGGCGTGGTTCAGCAGATTGTCCAGCAGCCCCGTGAACCCAGCCGGGCCGGTCGGCGGGTTTGGCTCAAAGGTAGTTGCCGTTGCGTCATGAGTTCCGTCGCGCAGCAATCGCGGCTCGGCGATGACGGTGGGGGACAGGGCGATCCGACCTGCGAAGCCGACCACGGCACCGCTATAGCCACCGGCCGCATCTGGCGGGCCAGCGGTCGGGTTGGCACCATCGACATAAAGACGCAGCCCCTGCGCATCGAACCTCGTTGCCAGGGTGGAGGCCAGGACATCCAGTTCCGCCTGCATGCGCGGCAGCGTCGTATCGCGGAGGTCGAGAAGCGCCCCCAGCTTGCCGTTGCGGGTCGAGCTGGTGATGTCGAGGTCGCCCAACATAAGCGGCGGAAGTTTCCCCGCTGGCCGCGTGTCCGTCGCGGGCCTGTAGAAGGACTCCGGCGTCACCGTTGCCGAGTTGATGGAAAACGGTCCTTTTTCAGGATCCAGAGGCAGCGTGTAGCCACCCCGCAGGATCAGCGTGATCTGATCGCGAGGACCGGCCGTGGGGGTGACCTCGAGAAATTCCGACAATTGCTGGATCGCCGCATCACGTCGGTCCAGGGTATAGGGATCGACGGAGCCGCCAGCTCGGCTGGACTGGAGTTCGTTATCCAGGCGGGCAATCTGCCGTACAAGATTGTTCGCTTCGTCCACCTGTCGTCCCAGCTCGTCCTGCGCGGATTGGCGTGCCCGTCCGACCCCCCCGGCAAGCTCATTCAGGCGCCCGGACAGATCACCAGCGGCACGCAGCACGTCACGCTGTTCGATCGCATCGCCAGGCCGGGCCCGGAGGCCGGTCAGCTCATCGCGCAGCGCCGCAACCATGCCGCCGAGGCTGTCCTCGGACCCAGGTGCGCCATGCAGCGCGACGAGCGGGACGATGGCGCGTTCGCGCACCTCGGCATGGGCGGATTGCCCCCGCACGTTGCGTGCTTCAGCCCGCAGGAAGGCATCGACCTGGCGCGTCGTATCGCCGATCCGCACCATGCCGCCTGGAAGCGATTCCACCGTTGCACGCTTCGCGGTGTAGTCGGGCGTGCCGGCGTTGGTGACATTGCGCGACGCCACGGAAGCCTGCTGGGCGACCAGCTGAAGCCCCGCTGTAGCCGATTGCATTGCAGCCTGAAGACTCATGGCTCACCCTCGTAGAAACGGGGTTGGGCAAGACACGGCATTCACGGCACAGCCTGAAGGTCGCTTCGGACGTCTTTGTCCTGCGCGAACTGGAAGCTGGTCGAATGGTCGCATCTTGCGAATTCTGACCCGATATCAAAAACCCATGGATTCGTTATCGATATGTTAACGCCTATCCCGCCAGTCCAGGATGCGGCCACGCGGTCGCCCCTCTGGCCAGCCCCCATCTGGTGGTCCGGGCGGAATTTTAGTGGGCCAAAGCAGGAGCGCCTGCTCCTGAGCTGCTTTGTGACCTGGCCCCCGGCACTGTCGCT
>JBIIRI010000019.1:0-31237 GCA_044341625.1 Roseomonas sp. | reverse complement strand
GCCAGCGTCGCGATCAGCGCGGGCGCGGTGACGGTGATCAGCAGGAAGCCCGCCCCTTCCGCGATGCGCGCGGCGAAAAGCGGCAGCGCCGTGGCGGCCAGCGGCGCCACGAAGGCCGCCGCCGCGCCAATCGCCAGCCCCGCCAGCAAGCCCTGCCGCGCGCCGATCCGCGACGCCGCGAGCCCGATCGCCAGGCCGCCCAGCCCCGCCAGTAGGCCGAACAGCCCGACCAGCAGCGCAGCTCCGGCCAGGCCGAGGCCGAATTCGGCCGCGATGGTCGTCATCGCCGCCGGGACCTTGCCGATCTGCGTCGCGGCGGCGACCCCTGCCAGCACCACGGCGGCGATTGCCGGCCATCGGGTGCTGGCATGGTCCATCAGCGGCGCTCGATCAGTTCCACCACCGCATGGTCGGGCATGGCGAAGAAGGCGATCCGCACGCCCGGCCGCGGCTCCGCCGGGCCGGAGAGCAGCGGCACGCCCTTCGCCGCCAAATCGGCCATGGCGGCATCGAGATCCGCGACCCCCAGCCCCACATGCTCCAGGCCCAGGAAGGGCGGCGCCGGCGGCGCATGCGTGCCCGGCGCGACCTGTTCGAGGAACAGCGTCACCCCGGCGAGGTCGAGGACGATCCGCAGCCAGGGGCCCGCCTGCACGCGCCCCTTGATGGTGGCGCCGAAGGCGGAGGCCCAGAGGGCGGCCGCCGCCTCGGGGTCCGTGGCTCGGAGGTGGATGTGGTCGAAGCGATAAGGTTCCATATCCCCAGTCTCGCGCATCGGCGCCGATTGCGCCAAGCCCCGCGGACTCGATGAGAGGTCCAATGACGGACAAGCACCTGCTGCTGGCAGGCGGCGGCCACGCCCAGGTGGAGGTGCTGCGCCAATGGGCCGAGCGCCCCCTGGCCGGCTGGCGCGTGACCCTGCTGACGCGGGACGCGCACTCCCCCTATTCCGGCATGCTGCCCGGCGTCGCGGCCGGGCTTTACCGGCCAGGTGACGCGCTGATCGACATCCGCGCCCTGGCCGTCCGCGCCGGGGCCACCCTGCTGGTGGACAGCGTCCAGGGCCTCGACCCCGCCGCGCGGCTGCTGCGGCGCCAGGGGGGCGCGCCGATCCGCTACGACCTGCTCTCGATCAACACGGGCGCGACGCCCGATCTCGGGCAGGTGGCCGGGGCGGCGGCGCATGCGGTGCCGCTTAAGCCGATTGACGCGCTGCTGCCGCGCCTGGCGGCGTTGGAGGCCGAGGCGCGCCCAGGCCAGGCCATCGCGGTGGTGGGTGCCGGCGCGGCGGGGACCGAGATGGCGCTGGCGCTGGCCGCCCGCCTCGGGCCGCGCGGCGTCCGTCTGACGCTGGTCGCCGGAGGGGGCGGGCTGCTGCCCGGCCTGCCCGAGGGCTTCCGCCGCCGTGCCCGCGCGGCGCTCGCCGCGTCCGGCGTCGCCCTGCTGGAAGGGGAGGAGGTGGCGGAGGTGACGGAAGCCGGGCTCGGTTTCCGCCATCGCGCGGCGCTGCGCGCCGATACCGTGCTCTGGGCCACCGGCGCGGCGCCGGCCGCGTGGCTGGCGGAAAGCGGCCTGGCCCGCGACGCGAGCGGCTTCCTGCTGGTGGAGCCAACGCTGCAGGCCGTGGGCCAGCCCGCGATCTTCGCGGCCGGCGATGTCGCCAGCTTCCGCGCCGCGCCGCTGCCGAAGGCGGGTGTCGTGGCCGTGCGCCAGGGGCCCGTGCTGGCCCGCAACCTGCGCGCGGCGGCCGAGGGCCGGGCGCTGGAGGCCTATCGGCCGCAGCGCGACTGGCTGATCCTGCTGGCGACAGGGAATCGCCGCGCGCTGGGCACGCGCAACGGCCTCACCTTCGGCGGGCGCTGGGTCTGGTGGTGGAAGGACCGCATCGACCGCCGCTTCATGGCCCGCTACCGGGTTTTAGCCGAGACGCGCGGCGAGCGAGGCTGACAGGCCGATTGTCTCCACCGGCTGATGCGGGATCAGCCCCGCCGGCCCGCTGCCCAGCGCCGCGATGGCAGCCCTGACCCCGGCTTCCACCGAACAGACCACCGGCACCTCGACCCGTCCGGCCAGCTTCCCGGCCAGGCCTGCCAGCCCGGCCCCGCCGAGGATCACCACATCCGCTCCGTCTTCCGCGACACTCGCTCGGCAGGCCTCGGCGAGCAGCGCCAGCGCCCCCTCCGGATCGCGCGCGATCTCCCCGCCCGAGGGCGCGACGGTCCGCACCCCGGCGAGTGACGCGCCATAGCCTCGGGCGGTGAAGAATTCCTCCAGCATCGGCTTCCAGGCCGCGCCGCCCGTCACGACGCCGAAGCGCCGCCCCAGAGCCAGCGCCGCCTGCGCCGAGGCATCCGCCAAGCCCAGCACCGGCACCCGCGCGAGTTCGCGCAGCGCATCCAGCCCCGGATCGCCGAAGCAGCCGAGCAGCACCGCATCCGCCCCCGCCCCATGCTCCGCCCAGGCATCGAGCGAGGCATGCGCCGCGATGGCCGATGCGGCGCGGGAGGCGATGTAGCGCGCCCCGAACCGTCCCGTGGCGCCGGTGAAGGTCACGCCCGGCGGCGCCATGGCATTGCCGATGGCGACCAGCCGGTCGGTGATGGCGGCGGTGGTGTTGGCGTTGATCAGCAGGATGCGCATGAGGACCTGTCTCGCGCCTCGGTTCGCCGGATGCAAGCGGTGGGCGTGACGGGGCGCCCGACCGGGAGCAGGATGCCATGGACAGAGTCATGGGGGGCCGCGATGCGGAACGAGGACGAGATCTGGCGCCTGGTTGAGACCAAGCGCGACGACTATGTGGCGCTGGCCGACCGCGTCTGGGGCATGCCGGAGCTCTGCTACGCCGAGACCCGATCCGCCGAGGAGCACCGGCAGATGCTGGAACGCGAAGGCTTCCGCGTGACCACCAACGTCGCCGGCATCCCGACCGCTGTGATGGGCGAGGCGGGCGAGGGCGGGCCCGTCATCGCGATCCTCGGCGAATATGATGCGCTGCCCGGCTTGTCGCAGCAGGCCGGCGTTGCCGAACCGCGCCCCGTCCCCGGCGAGACCAGCGGCCATGGCTGCGGCCACAACCTGCTCGGCGCCGGCGCGATGCTGGCCGCCGCGGCGGTGAAGGACTGGCTGGCGGCGAACGGCATCCAGGGCCGTGTGCGCTATTATGGCTGCCCCGCCGAGGAAGGCGGCGCCGCCAAGGGCTTCATGGTGCGCGCGGGCGCCTTCGACGATGTGGACATCGCCATCTCCTGGCACCCGGCCTGCTTCGCCGGGGTGAACGAGCCGAAGAGCCTGGCCAATACCCGCATCGACTTCACCTTCCATGGCCGGTCCGCCCATGCCGCAGCGCAGCCGCATCTCGGCCGCAGCGCGCTCGATGCCTGCGAGCTGATGAATGTCGGCGTGAACTACATGCGGGAACACATGCCGTCGGATGCCCGCATCCACTATGCCTATCTCGATGCCGGCGGCATCGCGCCGAATGTCGTGCAGGGCCGCGCCAAGATCCGCTACCTGATCCGCGCGCGGAACGTGGAGGAGCTGCGCCCGCTGGCCGAGCGCGTCCGCAAGATCGCCGACGGCGCCGCGCTGATGACGGAGACGACGGTCGAGACGCAGGTGATCTCCGCCGTCTCCGACCTGCTCGGCAACACGCCGCTCGAGGACATGCTGCACGCGAATCTTGAACGCCTCGGCCCGCCGCCCTTCACCGCGACCGATCGCGCCTTCGCCGCCGAGATCCAGAAGACGCTGCGGGAGGAGGACATCGTCGCCGCCTATCGCCGCCAGGGCCTGCCGGTGGATCTGAACAAGGCGCTGACGGATGAGATCGTGCCGGTGGAGGCCCAAGGGTCCGGCATGATCGGCAGCACGGATGTCGGCGACGTGTCCTGGAAGGTGCCGACGGTGCAGGCGCGCGGCGCGACCTGGCCGATCGGCGTGCCGGCGCATTCCTGGCAGGTGGTGGCGGTGGGCAAGAGCCCGCTGGCCCATACCGGCATGGTGCATGTGGCCAAGGCGATGGCCGGCACGGCGGTGGATGCCATCGTCAACCCGGCGCTGATCGAGAAGGCCAAGGCCGACCATCACGCCCGCACCGGCGGGAAGCCCTATCAGAGCCCGCTGCCGGCGGATGCGAAGCCCGCGCTTGGGATGTCGCTGGCTGAATAGGTTGGGTGCCATGCCCCCTCCCGCCCCTGGCGGGAAGGGGGCGTCGGTTCACCCTTCGCGACGCCGCCCCTGGTCGGCGCCCATCTTGCGCTCCAGCCGCCGCACGGCGGCCGAGATCAGCAGGATCAGCACCAGGTATTCCAGGATCAGGATCGTGTAGATCTCGAGCGGGCGGAACACCGTGACCACCAGCTCATTCGCCTTGCGGGTCAGCTCCTGGTAGCCGATCACGCTGGCCAGGCTGCTCATTTTCACGACGTAGATGAACTGGTTGGCCATCGGCGGCAGGACGCGGCGGATCGCCTGCGGCAGGATCACGAAGCGCATCCGCTGCCAGGCCGAAAGCCCCAGCGCCTGGGCGGCTTCCCGCTGGCCCTGCTCGACGGATTGGATGCCGGCCCGAAAAATCTCCGCCTCGAAGGCGCTGTCGCAGACGGCGATGGCGAGCACCGCCGCGGCGAAGATGCCCAGCCGGATGTCGAGGACCACCGGCAGCCCGTAGAAGACCCAGAGCATCATCACCAGGATCGGGATGGCCCGGAACAGCTCGACATAGGTGCGGTTGGCGGCGCGCAGCACCCGCCAGCGGGACATGCCCAGCAGCGCCACCCCCAGCCCCAGCGCGACCGACAGCGCCATCGCGGCCAGCGACAGCGACACCGTCGCCCAGAAGCCCGACAGCAGGAACCCCAGATTGGCCTGGCCCCGCGGATCGGCCGGGTTAACGACGTGCCACCCCCAATTCCCCCCGCACCCCGCCAGCAGCGGGGCGGCCAGGAGCAGCGCCGCGACGGCCCGCCCTTTCATTCCAGCCATGCCGGGCCCACCTCGTCTGCGTTACGCCGTTGAGGCGAATGTAGCAGCTTGGCCCCAGGCGCAAGCCGCGACCATCGATCCAGGAGTGTCCCGTGATGAACCGTCGCCAGATCCCGGCCGCGGCCGCCGCTGCCGCGGCGCTCGCCTTGCCCGTCCAGGCCCAGGGGCAGTCTCAGTCCGGGCAGGGCGGCAAGCTCGGGGCAATCCAGGCCGCCGGGCGCATCCGCGTGGGCACGACGGGCGATTTCAACCCGATGAGTTTTCGGGACCCCGCCAGCCGCGAATATCGCGGCCACCAGATCGAGGCGGCGCAGCAACTCGGGCGGGACATGAATGTCCGGGTTGAGTTCGTCGCGACCGATTGGCGCACGCTGATCAATGGGTTGCAGGCGGACCAGTTCGATGTGGTGTTCACCGGCACCTCGATGTCGGTGGGCCGCGCGATGGCGGCAAGCTTCACCCAGCCCTGGGGCCGCACTGGCTTCATCCCGCTGGTCCGCCGCCGGGATGCTACCCGCTTCGCGAATTGGGATGCGCTGAACCAGCGCAGCGTCACCATCGCCACGACCCTCGGCACCACGATGGAGGGTTTTGTGCAGGGCGCGCTGCCGAATGCGACGCTGCGCCGCGTGGAAAGCCCGGCGCGGGACTGGCAGGAATTGCTGGGCGGACGGGCCGATGCGGCCATGACCTCGGTGATCGAGGCGGCGTTCCTGACGCGCGAATACCCCGACCTGGTCGCGATCTTCCGCGATGCGCCGCGGAATCCGCTTCCGATGGCCTTCCTCGCGCCGCTGAACGACATGCCCTTCACCAACTTCCTGAACGCCTGGATCACCATCCGCCAGTCCAGCGGCTTCTTCGACGAGCTGGGCCGGAAGTGGGGCCTGACGGAGGGGTGAAGCGCGGGCCTTGACGCAGGCCGGACGCGTGATGCAATCCACGATACCGTAACGTTTGGCTGGTAGAGCGTCCTCATCTGTGGGGATGCTGTTTCCAGCCAGACTCCCATCGCGGTCTCGCGGCGCAAGGATTGGCTATCCGGCATGACGCGTTTAAGAGACGACCCCGATTGGGCCCGCGATGGTCGGGGCATGACCCTCGATGCCGTCCGCTGGGGCTTCCGGATGCTGGCGGGGCGGGATCCGCTCAACGAGGTCGAGGTCGAGGCCTTCCTTGCGATGCCCGATCTGGGCGCGATGCGGCGGACCTTGGCCAATACGCATGAATTCCATGCCTTTTTCGGCGCGCTGTTCTCGGCGAAGGAAGCCTGGACCGTGCCTATGTTCATGCTTCGCCCGCCGGCTGTGGCGGGGCTCGACTGGGTGTTCCGGCCGCCCGATCTCGACCGCCCGACCTCGCAGCTTTGCACCGCGGCTCAGTTCGCCGATCCGGTCTTCATCGAGTTGGTCGGCGCGATGGGGCTGCGCCCCGGCGTCAGCCGTGCCTTGTGGGAGCAGGCCTGGATCGTCGCGCTGCTGGCAACGGAAGGCCTGATCGTTCCGGGGTGCCGAGGTGCCGGCTTCGTCAATGCGCGTGAGCGGATTACATCACTGTTGGCGTCACGCGGGGTGACCGTTCAGGCCTGCGTCCCGACCCTGACCCGCCCGGCCAGCCACGTGCTGCTGGACCAGTTCTTCCCCGACGTGGTGCCGATCGAGGATTTCGACGCCTGCGTGACCCTGGCTGAGGTCGAAGCTGAGGCGGTGGCTCAAATGCCGCCCAGGACTTTCGACTTCCTCTGGTCCATCGGCATGCCCGATCGGCTCGGCTCGGTCGAGGCGGCGCTGGGCTTCTTCGAAGCCAGCCTCGCCACCCTGCGGCCCGGTGGTATCGCGGCGCATTGCTTCACGCTGAACCTCGCTTCCAACGCCCATACCTGGGAGGAGGTCGGCAATGTCCTGCTGCGCCGGCGGGATATCGAGACCCTCGCCGCGCGGTTGCTGGAGGCGGGCCACACGCTGCTGCCGCTCAACACGCATCCCGGCTCGGACCCGGCCGATGAGGAGGTGACGAGCGTGATTGGATCACGCCCCGGATTGCGTCAACGGCGTGGAATGATGGTCGGTACATCTTTCGGGCTCGCGATCCGCAAGGCGGGGTGACCTTCGTCACCTCGGCCTTTCGGCCAACGCGCGATCAGGCGGAACAACGTTAATGAAAGCACTTCTTAACAGCATGGTCCGCCTGGCGCGCCGGTTGCTGCGCCTGGGCCGCGGGGCGCGCCCGTCCAAACGGCCGCGCAGCCAACGCAACGCCGCCGTGGACGGGATGCCGGTGACGGAGGATGCGGTGGTCTGGGCACTCCGCTTGCTCGTCGGCCGGGAACCGGCCTACCCGGCCGAGGTCGCTTTGCATCAGGCCAACCGCAGCCTCGGCGAACTCCGCACGGTCTTCATGGGTACGCCCGAATTCGCGGCCCTGGTCAGGGAAGCCAATGGCCAGCAGTCGCGCTTCGCGATCCCGCCCTTCCTGCTGCGCCGGCCTTCGAACCCAGCGATCCCCTGGCGTTCGGGCCAGCCAACCCTTCATGAACCGGTGAGCCAGCTCTGCACCGCCGTGCAGTTCGATGATCCGGAATTCGACCGCATCCTCCGGCAGATGCGCTTGGTGCCAAGCCAGCACCGCAAGCTCTGGGAGCATGTGTATATCGTCAAGATTTTGCATCAAGAAGGCCTGTTGACCCCTGGCCGCCGAGCCATCGTATTCGGTTGCGGGCGGGAACGAATCCCCGCCTATCTCGCCCATCACGGGGTGGAGGTACTGGCCACCGACGCTCCGGCCGAAAAGACTGCCAGCCAGGGCTGGGCAAGCACTGGCCAATACGCCGCTCAGGCGGCCGACCTGTTCATCCCGGACCTGATCGAGCGCGAGCAGTTCGAGCGGCTTGTTTCATTCCGCCCGGTGGACATGAACGACATCCCCGCGGACCTCGCAGGCCGGTTCGACGCCTGTTGGTCGACATGCTCGCTGGAGCATCTCGGTTCGCTCCAGCATGGCCTCGACTTCATTGAGAACAGCCTCTCGGTCCTACGCCCCGGCGGGATCGCGGTGCACACGACGGAGTTCAACCTCGTCTCCAACAACAAGACCCTGGATGCGCCAGGGCTTTGCGTTTACCGCCGGCGCGACATGGAGGCTTTGGCGGCGCGACTGATCGCCCAGGGTCACCAGGTGCTGCCGCTGAATTTCCACCCGGGCGAGGAGGAACTCGACGAGGTGATCGATGTCCCGCCCTATGCCTTGCCGCATCTGAAGCTTGAACTGCAGGACATGACCTGCACCTCGATCGGCTTCGCGGTTCGCCGCGCGGGGTGACGGGCTGCCTTTTGGGTTCCGTCCCCGACCGACGCTGGGGCGGCTGCCGTTGAATGACTCGGGGCGGCATGAGACATCTGGGTCATCTCATGTCGCCAGGCTCCCCATGACCGCCAGATCCGCCAAGGTTGCCGCCGGCCTTCTCATCCTCTGCGCTGTCGGCTGCGCCGCGCTGGCCATGGGGTTGCGTCAGTCCTTCGGGCTGTTCCTCGCGCCGATGACGGAAGCGCATGGGTGGTCGGCCTCGGGCTTCGCCTTCGCCATCGCGCTCTCGGTCCTGCTGAACGGCATCTTCCAGCCCATCTGCGGCCAGGTCGCGGACCGCATCGGTGGGCGCTGGGTGGTGACAGGCGGCACGCTGCTCTACGCCGCCGCCATTGTCGGCATGGCGATGTCCGAAAGCATGGCGGCCTTCACCTTCTTCGGCGGCGTGGTTCTCGGCATCGCCGTCTCGGCCGCCGGGATGCCGGTGATCATGGCTTCCCTCACCAGGCTGCTACCTGAGGATCAGCGGGGGCGCGCGGTCGGGCTCGGGACGGCGGGGTCTTCCTTTGGACAGTTCCTGGTGGTGCCCATCGCCGGCTTCGGGATCGCCGGCCTCGGCTGGGAATGGACGCTCTGGGTCATGGCGGCGGTCGCGCTGCTGATGATCCCGCTGTCCACCCCGCTGGCCGACAAGCCCGCGCCCAAGGCCGCCGGTGCTGCGGAGGAAACGGCGGGCCAGGCGCTACAACGGGCCTTCCGCACGCCGACCTTCTGGTTCCTGTTCTTCGGCTTCTTCGTCTGCGGCCTGCATGTCTCCTTCCTGACGGTGCATCTGCCCGGCTTCGTCCATTCCTGCGGGTTGCCGGTGGCGGTGGGGGCGGGGGCGATCGGGCTGATCGGGCTGTTCAACATCGCGGGATCGCTGGCGGCGGGCGAACTGAGCCAGCGCTGGAAGCGGCGGGAGCTGCTGGTGGCGATCTACGCGGCGCGCGGCGTGCTGATGGCTGGCTTCATGGCGCTGCCCAAGACGACGGAGACGGTCCTGGTCTTCTCCGCCCTGATGGGCATCCTGTGGCTGTCCACCGTCCCGCCGACCGTGGCGCTGGTCGCGCGGAATTTCGGCACGCGCTGGCTGGCGACCCTGTTCGGGCTGGTCTTCCTCGGCCACCAGATGGGCGGCTTCGCCGGCGCCTGGCTCGGCGGGCTGATCTTCGACCGGACCGGCAGCTACGACCTGATGTGGACCATCGGCATCCTGGCCGCGGCCTTCGCCGCGCTGATCCACATGCCGGTGAAGGACCCCGCCCCGGCGCCGAAGCCGGCCGCGGCATGATCCAGCATGGTTGCGTAGCCGACCCGGGCCGGGCCGGTTAGAGCAGATCGCGGCAGGGCGTGAACGCCCGGACGCGTGAATCTGCTCTGCGAACAAAAGACTAAATCGGTTGGCGTTCACTCTTGAACGCAAACCGATTTAGGATCGGGGGGCGGGCAAGGGGGATGCGGATGCGAAGCGCGATGCTGTTGGCGGCGACGATGCTGGCGCTCGGCGGCAGCGGCATGGCCCAGCCGGCCGGGCCGCCGCATGCCTGGGTGTTCGGGTCCTGGACCGGCGGCATCTTCCCCCCTGGCGAGACCGAGGGCCCGCGCTGCACCGGCCAGCCCGTGGTGATCTTCACCCGCGACGTGGTGCTGCGCGCCTCGGCCCTCGATGTCGTCTATCGCCAGCGGCTGGTGGAGACGGTGACGGCGGAGCCCGAGGCGCTGGAATTCCGCTTCACCCCGGTGCAGCCGCAGAACACGCCCTTCGGCATGCGCCTGCCGCCCGATTCCGGCTTTGGCTGCCCGGGTGGTCCCAACGCGCTCCGCGTCGAGCGGCGCGGCCCGAACGAGATCGTCTTCCCGAACTGTGCTGACTTCCCTTCTCCCCTGCGCCGTTGCGGAGGCAATTAGCCATGCGGATCGCGCTGATCCACGCGCTGCGGCATTCCCCGCCGCCGATCGAGGCCGCCTTCGCCGCCACCTGGCCCGAGGCGCGGCTGATGAACCTGCTGGATGACAGCCTCTCGGCCGATCTCGCGCGGGAAGGGCGGCTGACGGATGCGATGACGCAGCGCTTCCTGACGCTCGCGCGCTATGCCGCCGGGACGGGCGCCGATGGCATCCTGTTCTCCTGTTCCGCCTTCGCCCCTTGCATCGAGGCTTGTGCGCGGGACCTCGCGCCCCTGCCGGTGCTGAAGCCGAATGAGGCGGCGATCGAGGAAGCGCTCGGCATGGGCCGCAAGATCGGGCTGCTGGCGACCTTCCCCGGCACACTGACCTCCATGCCGCCGGAATTCCCCCCTGGTGTGGAGGTGGTGACCTGCCTGGCGGAGGGCGCGCTCGCGGCGCTCGATGCCGGGGACATGGCGACGCATGACCGGCTGGCGGCGGAGGCCTCGGTCGCGCTCAAGGGCTGCGATGTGGTGCTGCTCGGCCAGTTCAGCCTGGCCCGCGCGGCTGGGGCGGTGGCGCAGGCCACGGGGCGTCCGGTTGTCACCACGCCGGGCAGCGCGGTTGCCAAGCTGAAGCGACTGCTGGGGCGGTAGCGCCGGGGGGCGCTTCCCGGCACTGCGACAGGGGTTCAGCCGTGCGGCGGGGGCAGGGCGGCCGGGACCGCATCGGTCGCTTGCGGCATATCCTCGGCGTCTTCCGCCAGCTCGGGCAGCCTGCCGGGGTCGTGGCCGCCGCCATAGCGCACCAGCAGCGCGATGCGCTCCTCGATCGGCGGATGAGTCGCGAACCAGCGCGGCCCGCGCGCCAGCGCCCGGTCATGCAGGAACAGCGCCCGCACCTGTTCCGGCACGGCTTGCAGGTCCGGGCGCTGCTCCACCTTCCGTAGCGCCGCGATCATCGCATCGGCGTCCTGGGTCATCTCCACGGCGCCGGCATCGGCCAGTACTTCGCGGTTGCGCGACAGCGCGAGCCGCAGCACCAGCGCCAGCAGATGGGCGAGGATCGCGATGAGGATGGCGATCGCGACCAGCGCGAGCACCACCGCCGCCCCGCCCCCCTTGTCGCGTGAGGAAGAAGGCGCGCCACCGCCAATCCCCCCGCCCGAGGATCCGTGCCGCGTGCGCCGGCCCGCGCGGCCCAGATGCCACCACATCCGCAAGCCCTGCCAGACCGTGTCGGTGATCAGCGTGATGACGCCGACGAACACCGCCGCCACCACGCCGAGCCGCGCATCGCCGTTGCGGATATGCGCCAGCTCATGCGCGATCACCGCCGAGATTTCCCGGTCGTCCAGCGCGTCCAGCAGCCCCTGTGTCACGGTGACCCCCGCCTTGTCCGGCGTCAGGCCGGTGGCGAAGGCGTTGCGGGCGCGGCTGGGGATCACGGCCAACCGCGGCATCCGCATCCCGCGCGAGATGCAGAGCGTCTCCGTCAGGTGCCACAGCCGTGGCGCTTCCCGCGGGTCGGCGATGCGGCGGGCGCCGGTCACGGCATCCAGGATGCGGTTATGCGCGGCCCAGGCGATGGCGAACCAGGCGCCCGCCAGCAGCAGCGCGGCGGGAATGATCACGGGCAGCAACCCCGCCGCGCGGCGCATGCCCGCTGGCACGCTCGGCGCATCGGCCGCGACCAGCAGCAGCGCCAGCGCGTAGCCCATCATCGCCAGCAGCACCGGGAAGCCCGCCAGCAGCAGGGCGGAGCGGAGCGCCGTGTTCCAGCCGTGAGTCCGGAGCCCCGTGGCCGGGAGCACGGTTCAGAACTTCACCTGCGGCGCGTTGCGCGTCGCGGTCCGCTCCGCCTCGTCCAATTCGAAGAACACTGCCTGGCGGAAGCCGAGCGAGGCCGCGAAGAACACGGCGGGGATCGACTGGATCGCCGCGTTGAATTCGGCGACCGCGTTGTTGAAGAAGCGCCGCGCGGCGGCGATCTTCGTCTCCAGCGCCGACAACTCGCCCTGCAATTGCTGGAAATTCGCGTTGGCCTTGAGGTCCGGATAGGCCTCCGACAGCGCGAACAGCCGCGAGAGCGCGCCGGTCAGCTGGCCTTCGGCGGCGGAGGCCGCGTCCGGCGTATGCGCGCCGATGGCCGTGTTGCGCGCCCGGATCACGGCTTCCAGCGTCGCGCCTTCATGCGCCGCATAGCCCTTCACCGTTTCCACCAGATTGGGGATCAGGTCATGGCGCTGCTTCAGCTGCACCTCGATATCCGCCCAGGATTGGCCGACCGTCTGCCGCAGCGCGACCAGGCGGTTGTAGATCGCCACCCCCCACAGCAGCACGACCAGGATCAGGCCGAGGATCACCCATTCCATGCGCGGTCTCCCTTGCTCGCGCCAAGGCTACCCTTGCGTCTCGCGTGCCGAAAGGATTGCGTTCGCCTGGCGGAACGCTTCTCCCATGCGATGCGCGGGCATGGCGCCGCTGAACAGCAGGTGCCGGTCCATCAGGAAGGACGGCACGCCGGAAATCCCGCCGCGCCGCGCCGCCATGTCCTCTGCCAGCACGGCGTCCCGGTGATCCTCGCCCGCCAGCATCGCCGCCATCCCCGGCAGGCCGGCTTCCTGCGCGATCTCGTCGAGCGTCGCGGCATCGCCGATGTCGCGCCCTGCCTGGAAATAGGCGCGGAACAGCGCATCGACCACCGCATGCTGCACGCCCGCTTCCTCCGCCGCGCGGATCACGCGATGGGCGGCGATGGTGTTCGGCGTGCGCGTCATCAGGTCGTGGCGGAAGGCAAGGCCAGCGGCGCGCCCCGCATCGGCGACCTGCGCGTCCAGCTCGCGCGAGCGTTCGAGGGAGCCGAATTTCTGCGCCCGATACGCATCCCGCGCGACACCTTCGGCCGGCATGTCGGGGTTCAGCTGAAAGGGGCGCCAACGGATGCGGAATTCCAGCCCGTCCTGCCGCAGCTGCTCCAGTGCGGCGTCGAGATGCGCCTTGCCGATCCAGCACCAGGGGCAGATCGCGTCCGAGATCACATCGAGGGTCCGCATGGCGTGCTCCGTCACGAAAAGGCGCCGAGCCGCCCCGGCAGCTCGGCCAGCACCGCCTCTGCGGCATTGGCGAAAGCGAGGCGCAGGTGGCGATCCTGGCCGGGGCCGAAGAAGGAGCCGGGCAGGGTCATGAGGCCCCGCTCGGCCGCCAGGATCTCCGCCGCGCTGAGCGCGTCCGGCGCGGATTCGGGCAGGCGGAGATAGGCGAAATAGGTCCCGATGGCATCCAGTCGCCAGCCGGGGACCCGGCTTACGATGTCGCGGAAGAAGGCCCCGCGCGCTTCCATCAACGCCCGGTTGCCGGCACGCCAGTCCCGCAGGGTTGGGATCGCCCATGCCAGCGCCGCCTGCGCCGGGCGGGCGGGGCAGATCTGGTAGGTGTCGAGCGCCTTGGCCAATTCCGCCATGAATCCTGATCCCGCCGCGATGGCGCCGACGCGATGCCCGGGGATGCAATAGGCCTTGGAGAAGGAATAGAGCTGCACCAGCACATCCCCCCAATCCGGCTCCGCGAACAGCGCGTGCGGCGGCGCGGCGGCGGGGAGGAAATCGCGATAGGTCTCGTCCAGCACCAGCGCCGCCCCGTGCCGCCGGCAGAGCGCCGCGACCGCGTGGATCGTCTCGGCCGGGTAGATCGCGCCGGTGGGGTTGTTCGGCGTCACCAGCACCACCGCGCGCGGCCGGTGTTCGGCCAGCAGCGCGGCGATGCGCCCTGGGTCGGGGATGAAGCCGTCCTCGGCCCGTGTCGGGATGGGAATGGCGCGCACGCCCTGCATCGTCAGCGCCATCCGATGGTTGAAGTACCAGGGGGTTGGCAGCAGCACGGCATCGCCTTCCGCGGCCAGTACCTGCATCGCCATGGCGAAGGCCAGGTTGCAGCCGGCGGTGATCGCGACGGCGGCGGCGCCCATGGGTGCGCCGTAGAAGGCTGACATCTCGGCGGCCAGCGCGTCCCGCAGCGCCATGTCGCCGGCGATGGGGCCGTAGCTTGCTGTCGCCGTGCTGCCTGCCGCGCCGGCCAGCTGCGCCAGCAAGGCTGGCGGCGGCGGATAGCCGGGGACGGCCTGGGTCAGGTCGAGCGTCGGCCCGGCCCGGCCATCATAGCGCGCGGCCCAGGCGCGGGCGGCGGGGATCGGCGGGGCGTCGGTCGCCCGAATGCGGCTTGAGAGGTTCATGCGGGATCCAGCGTGGCCCGTTTCGTGTGGTGCAGCCAATGGTGCCATAGCAGCCGCGCCGCAATCGCCCGGTCGGGCGCCCAATCCGCCGCGATCGCCGCCATCGCCTTCGCATCCGGCCGCGCCGGCAGGCCCAGCAGATGCGCCGCCGCCGCCTGCAACGCCAGGTCGCCCACCGGGAACACATCCGGCCGCTGGTGGGAGAACAGCAGGTGCACCTCCGCCGTCCAGCGCCCGATGCCCTTCACGGTGCAGAGATGGATGATCGCCTCCTCATCCCCCATCCCGTCCAGCGCATCGAGGCGTAGCGCCCCGGTCAGGATCGCCTCCGCCAGCGCCCGCCCATGCCCGACCTTCTGCCGCGTCAGCCCGCCTTCGATCCCGACCCGCTCGGGATCGAGCGCCAGGAAGCCATCGGGCGCGGTCGCCCCAGGCAGGGCGCTCACCCGCCGCCAGATCGCGAAGGCCGCCTCGTTGGAAACCAGTTGCGCGCAGATCGCCCGCAGCAGGCCGGGAAATCCCTGCGGCCGGACGATCCAGGGGAGGGGACCCGCGCGATCCTCGATGCCCGCGAAGATCGCATGCCGCGAGACCAACTGGCCGATGGCCGCCCGCGCCTCGGCAGGGGGATGGGGGAAGGGTGGCGGCGGGGATACGGATGTGGGAGCCATCCCCGCCGCCACTACACGAGGCCGCCCCGGTCCAGGAGGGGGGAGTGGCCCTGCGACGGGGAGTAGAGTGTCGCGGCCGGGCGTCCTGTGCTGCGGGGAAGGATGGCCCTTCCATGTAACCGGCCGAAGGCCATCCGGGTGAGCAAGTGCAACGGCATGTTGCAGGCGCGGCCATGGTGACATGCCGCAACATCCCCCCCCTGTCTTTCCCCTGCGACGGCGCCCGCTTCGCGCTATGTAACGGGCATGGACACCGCCCAGCCGCACATCCTGGTCGTCGACGACGACCGCGAGATCCGCGACCTTCTCGGCAAATTCCTCGAGAAGCAGTCCTTCCGCGTCACCGCCGCGCGCGACGCGCGGGATGCGCGCAGGCTCTGGCCGCTCGGCCGCTACCATCTGGTCGTGCTGGACCTGATGATGCCCGGCGAATCCGGGCTGGATTTCGCGCGCTGGCTGCGCGGCCAATCCGATGTGCCCATTGTGATGCTGACGGCGATGGGAGAGGAGACGGACCGGATCGTCGGGCTTGAACTCGGCGCCGACGACTATGTCGCCAAGCCCTTCAACCCGCGCGAATTGCTGGCGCGCATCCGCGCCGTGCTGCGCCGCGCGACCGCCGATAGCGCCACCGGCGCCGCGCCGGGAGAGCCGCCGGCGAAGGTCATCCGCTTCTCCGGCTGGGTGCTGGAACCGGCGCGGCGGCGGCTGGTGAACCCGCAGGATGTCGAGGTGCCGCTGACCGGCGGCGAGTATGAATTGCTGCTGGCGCTGATCGAGCGCCCGAACCGCGTGCTAACGCGCGACATGCTGATGGACCTGCTGCGCGGCCGCCAGGCCGGCCCCTTCGACCGTGCCATCGATGTTGCGGTCAGCCGGCTGCGCCGCAAGCTGGAGGATGATGGGCGCAACCCGCAGCTGATCAAGACCGTGCGCGGCGGCGGCTATGTGCTGGCCACCTCCGTGGAGCGGGGATGAGCACCGCCGCGCCCGCGCCATCCCCCGCGCCAAGGGGCCGCCGCCCCATCCTGCCGCGCCTGCCGCTGCCGCGATCGCTCGCGGGGCGCACGGCGCTGCTGCTGATCGTGGGCCTGGTCGTCGTGCAGGTCGCGGGGCTGACGATCCACGCGCTCGACCGCGTGGACCTCCAGCGCTTCCAGCAGGCGCGGGAATTGTCGCAGCGCAGCTTCGTCATCTGGCGCAGCCTGCTGGTCACCCCGCCGGATCGCCGCGTGGCGGTGCTGGCCGATCTCGACCTGCCCGCGGGGTTGCGCGCCACTTACGACGACACGCCTGCCGCGCGGCATGGTCACCCACCGCCGCCGCCGCTGGTCCGGATGATGCGCGTGGAAGCGGTGATGTCCGCCCCGCCCCGCCTCCGCCCGCGAGAGGTGATCCTGTCCGGCGCGAGCCGGCCGGGCGTGATGCTGGTGAGCTTCCGCTTCCCCGATTCCGGCTGGCTGAACCTGCGCGTCGAGATGCTGCCGCCCCGGCCCTGGCATTCCGAGACCTTTCTCTTCGCCTTCGCGCTGATGACGCTGACCGCCGCCGGGCTGACGCTCTGGGCGGTGCGGCGGCTGACGCGGCCGGTCAGCGATCTGGCCGCCGCCGCCGAGCGGCTCGGGCGCGATGTGAATGCGCCCCCTTTGCCGGAGGACGGCCCGCGAGAGGTCGCGACCGCCGCGCGCGCCTTCAACACCATGGCCGAGCGGATCCGCCGCTTCGTCGGCGACCGCACCCAGATGGTCGCGGCCATCGGCCACGACCTGAAGACGCCGATCACCCGGCTCAAGCTGCGTGCCGAACTGCTCGATGACGATGAGCAGCGGCGGAAGATCCTGGCCGATCTCGAGGAGATGGAGGCGATGATCGGCGCGACGCTGGCCTTCGCGCGCGACGATGCGGCAGCCGAGCCTTCGGTGATGGTGGACCTCGCGGCGCTGTGCCGCACGGTACTGGACGAGGCGACGGATGCCGCGCCCGAGATGGCCAATGCCATCACCTATGACGGGCCGGAACACCTGACCGTTCGCGCGCGGCCTGTGGCGCTGAAGCGGGCGCTGGCGAATCTGGTGGGCAATGCGCTGGCCTATGGCGGCGCGGCCCGGCTGACGCTGGCCGAAGCCGCGCCAGGACAGTTGCGGATCGTCATCGAGGATGACGGCCCCGGCGTGCCGGAATACGAGCTGGAAGGCGTGTTCCAGCCCTTCCGCCGCCTCGAGACCAGCCGGAACCGCGAGACGGGCGGCAGCGGGCTCGGCCTGCCCATCGCGCGCAACATCCTGCGCGCGCATGGGGGTGATGTGGTGCTGCGGAACCGTCCGAAGGGCGGGTTGGCGGCCGTGATGACGCTACCGGCCTGAGTGCCGTCGCGCCCTCAGGCGAAGACGCGCGCCCAGTCGTCGCGCATCGAGATCACCTGCCAGCCGCGCTGCGGCGCCTCGTCCAGCGCGCGCGACAGGCGGCCGACATGGCTCTCGCGGTCATAGGCGTATTCGCGATCCGCATCGTCATGGCGAAGGATCATGCCGAAGCGGCGCCCCGGCCCTTCCGTGGCGTAGCGCAGCATGTGCCAGTCGCCGTCGGAATTGCCGAAGGCCGCGATCGGCCGGCGGCCGATATGCCGCGCGATTCCCACCGGCTTGCCGGGGCCGTCATCGATGAAATCCACGCGCGGCTCGCGCGTCAGGACGATGCGCCCCTCTGCCTCGCCCGGCGCCAGCGCGAAGCTCGACCCGATCACCTGGTGCGGTGGGATGCCATAGGCCTGTTCCGAGAAAGCGCGGACGAATTCCACGCCGCCGCCGGAGACGATGAAGGTCGTGAAGCCCTGTGCGCGCAGGAAGCCCAGCACCTCGATCATCGGCTGGTAGACCAGCTCGGTGTAGGGCCGGCGCCAGCGGGAATCCCGCGCGGTGGCGAGCCATTCGGCGGCGATGCGCTGGAACGCCTCCGGCGTGTCGCCGGCCTGCGCGGCGCCGGCGAGCCTGAGCAATCCTTCAGCCCCACCCGCCGCGGTGGCCCGCAGGTCGCCCGCGATGGCGGCGCGGAACAGCGCGTCCTGCTGCCAGGCTGGGTTCTGGGGCGCCAGCGCCCGGATGCGGTCCAGGATGAAGATCAGCTGCGGATAGGCCGGCTGTTCCACCCAGAGGCAGCCATCATTGTCGAAGGTTGCGATCCGCGCCGGTGGCGGCACGAAATCGGGGCTGCCCGCCGTGGTCACGGCGGCGACGAAGTCGAGCAGGGCGCGCTTGCGCGGCCCGTCGCGCCAGGAGGCAAGCGGGTCCGCCGCCGGCTGCGCGCCGAGGCTGGAGACGGAGAGGGTCGCGGCGGCGAGGCCGAGGGCCGCACGGCGCGGCAGGTGCGGGTTCATATGCGGACTTCCCGTCGGTCCTTGGGGTTGGATGGTCGTGGCATGGCTGGCGGAAGGGGGTGGGCTGGCGGGCATGGGGGAACACCCGCCGGCCACCGAGCCGCCACCGCGCAGGGGAGCGCGGCGGCGGCGAGGCGTCAGCGGGCGGTCGGGTTGCCCGGCCCCGCGGGCTCGTTCGGCGACAGGTTGCGATAGACCAGCCCTGCCAGCACCGCGCCGGCCATCGGCGCGATCCAGAACACCCAGAGCTGCGCGACCGCCGCCCCGCCCGAGAAGAGCGCCGGGCCGGTGCTGCGTGCCGGGTTCACGCTGGTGTTGGTCACAGGGATCGAGATCAGGTGAATCAGCGTCAGCCCGAACCCGATCGCGATCGGCGCGAAGCCGGCCGGCGCCTTTCCATGCGTGGCGCCGAGGATGATGAACAGGAAGAAGAAGGTCATCACCACCTCGGTGAGCAAGGCCACCGACAGGCCGTACTTGCCCGGCGAGAGGTCGCCGAAGCCGTTCGGCGCCAGGCCGCCCGCCGGGTTGAAGAAGCCGGTCGCCGACCCGGTCGCGATAACATACAGCAGGAACGCGCTCGCGCAGGCGCCCGCCACCTGCGCCGCGATGTAGCCGGGCGCCTCGCTGGCCGGGAACCGCCCGGCCGTCACGAGGCCGATCGTGACCGCAGGGTTGAGGTGACAGCCCGAGACATGGCCGATCGCGTAGGCCATGGTCAGGACCGTCAGCCCGAAGGCGAGCGAGACGCCGACCAGCCCGATCCCGACCTCGGGGAATTTGGCGGCGAGCACCGCGCTGCCGCACCCGCCCAGCACCAGCCAGAAGGTGCCGATGAACTCGGCCGTCAGCTTCGCTTTCATGTTCGACTGCATGATCAGGTTATCTTCCTGGTGAACGGGTCGCGTGCTCAGCGCGCCCCGGCGCCTGCGCGCAGCCGTGCCATGGCGTCGCCCAGGCTGAAGCTGCCGGGCGCCTGGCGTGGCGGGAAGTCGCGGAAGGTCGCGAGGAAGCGGCCGACATAGGCCTGCGCCGGCACCAGCGCGAAGGCGCGTTCCACCCGCCAGCGATTATGCTCGAAGGATTCGGTGGCCCGCTCATAAGGGTCGGATCGCAGGTTGAAGAGCATCGGCAGGCGCAGCGTCGTGAAGCCGCGTTCCCAGACCCCGAAGCCGTGATTCTCCTGGATCATGAAATGGACCTTCCAATTGCCGTAGCGCAGCGCGGCAAGGTCCCCGTCATCGGTGAAGTAGAACATCTCCTGCCGTGCGCTGGGCCCGGCGCCGGTCAGCAGCGGCAGTTGGTTGTAGCCGTCCAGATGCACCTTGTAGGTGCGGGCGCCGGCCTGGTGGCCGGTCAGCAGCTTCTGCTTGATCTCCGGCTCTCCGGCGGCGGCGAGCAGCGTCGGCATCCAATCCTGCAGGGAGACGATGTCGTTGATCACCTGCCCCGGCTGGATGCGGCCCGGCCAGCGGATCGCCGCTGGCGCGCGGAAGCCGCCTTCCCAGGCGGTGGCCTTCTCGCCCCGGAAGGGGGTGTTGCCGCCATCGGGCCAGGACATCACCTCGGCGCCGTTGTCGGTGGTGTAGATGACGATGGTGTTCTGCGTGATGCCGAGGTCGTCCAGCTTCTTCAGCAACTGGCCGACATGCCCGTCATGCTCGACCATCCCATCGGCATAGACGCCGAGGCCGGTGACGCCCCGGCTTTCGGGCTTCAGCCGCGTCCAGATATGCATCCGCGTCGAGTTGAACCAGGTGAAGAAGGGCCGGTTGGCCCGATGCGCACGGTCGATGAAGTCGAGTGCACCAGACAGGAATTCCTCATCCACCGTCTCCATCCGCTTCATGGTCAGCGGGCCGGTGTTCTCGATGCGCTGGGTGCCGTCCGGGTTCGCCCAGGTCTTCAGCACGCCGCGGGGCGCGAATTGGCGGCGGAATTCGGGGTTGCGAGGGTAGTCCGGGTTTTCCGGCTCGTCTTCGGCATTCAGGTGATAGAGGCTGCCGAAGAACTCGTCGAAGCCGTGCATCGTCGGCAGATGCTCGTCGCGGTCGCCCAGGTGGTTCTTGCCGAACTGGCCGGTGGCGTAGCCCAGCGGCTTCAGCAGGCCGGCGATGGTCGGGTCCTCCGCCCGCATGCCCTCGGCCGCGCCGGGCAGGCCGACCTTCGACAGGCCGGTGCGGATCGGGCTCTGGCCTGTGATGAAGGCGGAGCGGCCGGCGGTGCAGGAATTCTCGGCATAGTGGTCGGTGAACATCGCGCCTTCGCGGGCGATGCGGTCGATATTGGGCGTGCGGTAGCCCATCATCCCCATGTTGTAGGCCGAGATATTCGCCCAGCCGACATCGTCCCCGAAGATCACGAGGATGTTTGGCCGTCCCTGCGGCGCGGCGGGTGCGGTGGCTGGCGCTTGCGCCGGTGCCGCCGGGCGCGGCTGCGCCTGGGCGAGGGTTGCGCCCCCCGGCAGCGCGCCGGCGGCCAGCCCCGCCGCGCCGCCCAGCAGCATCCCGCGCCGCGAACGGCCCTGTCCTTGGTTGCTCATCTCGTCTTGTCTCCTCAGGTTTTTGGGGCGTCGCGGCGGATGCAGCGGAAGCCGATATGGCTCATGCCGGTGTCCACCATCTGTGCGTGGCGCGCCGCCGGGCGGTAGCGCCGGCAGTAGGATGGCGCGCACAGGAAGGATCCGCCCTTCACAACCTTCCGCGGGATGCGGATGGCGGGCTGGGCCGGATCGAAGGAACCCTCCACCGAGGGGCCGCGCGGGTTCTGCGGCGTGCAGCAGCCGTTGGCCGGACCGGGATCGGCGCCCTGCGCGCCCGGCGACGCGTGCCGCGCGCCCCACCAATCGGTGGTCCATTCCCAGACATTCCCGCAGGCCTCGAACAGCCCGTAGCCGTTCGGCGGGAAGGACCGCACCGGGCAGGTCCCCGCATGCCCGTCAGCCTCGAAGTTCCGCCAGGGGAAGGGGCCCTGCCAGGTGTTCGCGAGATGCACGCCGCCGGGCGCCAAGTCCTGCCCCCACGCGAATTCCGCGCCATCCAGCCCGCCCCGCGCGGCGTATTCCCACTCCGCCTCGGTGGGCAGGTCCTTGCCCGCCCAGCGCGCATAGGCCTCCGCATCCTCGAAGGCGACATGGACGACGGGGTGGTCCTCCCGCCCCGCGATGGTGCTGCCGGGGCCTTCGGGGTGGCGCCATTGGGCGCCCGGCGTCCAATGCCACCAATTGGCAATGACGGAGGTGTCCACCGGCCCATCGGTCATGCGAAACACCAGCGCGCCCGGCGCCAGCATCTCGGGCCTCGCGCCAGGATAGAGCGCGGGGTCGAGCGGACGTTCGGCGACCGTCACATGGCCGGTGGCGGCGACGAAGGCGGCGAAGGCCGCGTTGGTGACGGCCGTCGCGTCCATCCAGAAGCCGTCCACCGCGGCGCGGTGCTGGGGCCGCTCCTCCGGGTAGTGGCCATCCGATCCCATCAGGAAGCCGCCGCCGGGGATGCGGACCATGCCCGCGGGCGCGCCATCGGGCGCCGCGCACAGCAGTTCCGCTATCTGCCCTGCCATCCGCACTGGCCTCCGAAGCTTGAGGAAAGGTTGCCACAGGGTATCGAAGGGGTGCCAATATCCTTCGGACAATCCTGTCTTGCCTGGGATGACATATGCTGGAGGTACGGGAGCTCCGCCTGGTGCAGGCCATCGAGGAGCATGGGAGCCTCGCCCGCGCCGCGCGGGTCCTCGCCACCTCGCAGCCCGCCCTGACCCGGAGCCTCGCGGCGCTGGAGGCCCGGCTGCGCGGGAAGCTGTTCGAACGCGGCCCGCGCGGCGCCATCGCGACCGATCTCGGCCGGGCGGTGCTGGCGGATGCGGCCGAGATCCTGGCCCGGCTGGAACGGCTGGACCGCCACCTTCTGGAAGTGCGCGGTGGCCAGGTGCGCGACCTGACCATCGTTGCCGGCGCCTATGCGGCGGAGACGGTCGGCATGGTCGCGGCGGCGCGGATGCTCGCCCTCTACCCCCGTATCAGGCTGCGCCTTGTCTCCACCAACTGGGCGGAGGTGCCGCGCGCGGTGCATGAGCGGGAGGCACCGATCGGCCTGCTCGACCTGCGCGGTTTCCAGGACGATCCGGGGCTGGAGGTGGAACGGCTGCGTCCGCAGCCCGCCATCTTCGTCACCCGCCCCGGCCACCCGCTGACGCGGCGGGGAAGCCTCGACCTGGCCGACATCATGGCCTTTCCCTTCGTCTTCCTCGGCCGCGTGCCGCGCCAGGTCCAGGCGCCCATCGCGGCGGCGCGAGAGGCCGCGCGGGCGGCGGGCGCGATGCACCCGGCCTTCCCGGCGCTGGTGCAGGAAAGCCCGCGGGCGAGCCTCGCCATGCTGCGCCATTGCGATGCGGTGGCGGGGGTCACGGTCGCGGTCGCGGTGGATGCGCTGCGGCTGGGGGAGTTGGCGTGCCTGCCCTGGCGCGCGCCCTGGGTCTCGGTGCATCCGGGCGTGGTGCGCCTGCGCGGCCGCCCGCTGGGTGAGGCGGAGCAGGGCTTCCTCGACCTGCTGCGGGACGCCGATGCCGAGGCCGAGCGCGACGCCATCGCCTGGTGCGCCGCGGCGGGGCTTTCGCCGGATTGCGGCGGCACGGAGCCCTACCCGCCCACGAAGCCCGACGCCGCGATGGCGCGGTCGAGCGGCGCCGGCTCGAAGCTGAAATCGGCGTAGCCGGCGCGCAGCCGGGCGACATACTCCGCCGCCGGCGGGCCGGGGCGCCGCTTGATCTCGTGGTAGATCCAGGCCGCGCCGCCGCCGGGCAGCGCGATGCGCGACCGGGCATAGGTGTGCGGCCCCTCGAACCCATCCAGCGCGTCGAGATGCGACGCGGTCACATGCCACAGGCCGATGGGCACGGCGGCATCCGGATCGGGCTCGATCAGCGCGAAGCGGCCGAGCGCCAGCCGCCAGCCCGGCAGCATCACCATGCCCGCCACGGTGGCGCCGGGGCAGCGCGCCTGCATCTGTGCGTGCCAGAGATTGCTGCCATAGGCGGCGTAGGGGAGGATTTCGGTCATGGTCCTATAGCGTGATCCAGCTTGCTGCATCACGCTATGGACGATGATGCTTCTCCTCCAGGCCGCGCCGCTGCTGCTGCTGGTCGCACTGCTGCTGTCGGGCCGGGCCGGGCCGGTGCCGGCGGTGCTCGCCGCGCTGGCCGCGGCGCTGCCCGGCGCGCTGCTCTCGGGGCCGGCCGGCGGCGCGCCGCTGGCGTTCCTGGCGGAGGAGACGGCGCGCGGCGCCTTCCTGGCGCTGAAGCCCATCGCCATCGTCGCGGGCGGGCTGCTGTTCCACGCGGCGGTGACGCGGGTCGACGCCTCGGCCGCCGTCGCGCCGGCTTCCGCGCGGCGGGTCTTCGTCGCGACGATGCTGGCCGGCGCCTTCCTGGAAAGCGTCACGGGCTTCGCGGTCGGCGCGGTCTTCGCGCTGGCGGCGCTGCGCGGCATGGGCATCCTCGGCGCGCCGGCGGCCGCGATGGCACTGCTGGCGCTGGTGCTGGTGCCCTGGGGCGGGCTCGGGCCGGGGACCGCGCTCGGCGCGGCGCTGATCGGCCTGCCGGCGCAGCAGGTCGCATCCGCCACCGCCTGGCCCACCGCCGCCTGGCTGCCGCTGCTGGGGCCGGTGCTGTGGCGGCTTTGCGCGGCGGCGGGCATCCCCGTGCCGCCGGCCGAGAAGCTGGTGCAGACCCTCGTGCTGTGCGCGGTGGCGGCGCTGCTGCTGGCGTCCCACGCGCTGTTCCCTTTCGAGGTCGCGGGCATCGTCGCCACCGGCATCCCGCTGCTGGCGATGCTGTGGCGGCTGGACCCGCCGCGCGGGGCGGCGGGCTGGCGGCGCGCGGCGGCAACACTTGCGCCCTATGCCGGGCTGACCGCGGCGCTGCTGCTTGCGCGCGGCTGGTCCGGCGCGCCGGCCTGGGTTCCCTTCGTCGATCTGCCGCCCTTCCCGCTGAGCCATGTGGCCATTGTGCTGTGGCTGGTCGCGGCCGCGCTGCTGGTGATGCGCCCGGATGGGCTGGCGCTGGCGCGCGGCGCCCTGGCGCGGGCGTGGCGGCCGGTGGTGGTGATGCTGCTGTATGTGGTGCTGGCGCGGTGGATGGCGGGCTCCGGCATGGCCGGCGCGCTGGCCGAGGCGGCGGCCGGCGCCTTCGGGCCGCTCACCCCCTTCGCGGTGCCGGTGCTGGCGCTGGCGGCGGGGATGGTCACGGGCAGCAATGTGGGGTCGAACGCGGCGCTGATGCCGGTGCAGGCCGCGCTGGGCGCGGCGGCCGGGTTGCCCCCGATGCTCGCCCCGGCGCTGCACAATTTCGCCGGCGCGGCAGGGGCGGGGATGTCCTTCGCGGTCACCGCGATGATCTGCGGGCTGCTGGCCGACGGGACCCGGCCGGCGCAGGTCTGGCGGCTGCTGCTGCCGTCGTTGCTGCTGGTCGTGCTGATCGGCTGGGGAGCAATTCTTCTCCACCCATGAGCCGCAACGGCGGATTGCTGCGTTGATATGCCGCCGTAAGTCCCCGGTTGGACACGCCCCTCTAGCCTCCATCCTGGGGCAGCGTGGCCGATGTCCGGACCGCCACCCGGAGGCGACGCATGGACCAGCTTCTCGCCCAGGCCCCGCAATTCGCCGAGATCCTGTGGCTCAACATCATCCTCTCCGGCGACAATGCGGTCGTCATCGGCCTGGCCGCCGCGGGGCTCGCGCCGCATCTGCGGGCGCGCGCCGTGCTGTTCGGCATCGTGGCGGCCGCCGTGCTCCGCATCGTCTTCTCGGTCTTCGCGACCTACCTGCTGAGCCTCTGGTGGGTGGACATCGTGGGCGGGCTCGCCTTGCTCTACATCGCCTGGAGCTTCTGGAAGGAGCTGCGCCACCAGGAGAACGAGGATGCCGGGGCGCGCGGAGAGGCGGAACAGAAGACGCTGCTGGCCGCGCTGTGGCAGATTATCGTGGCCGATGTCTCGATGAGCCTCGACAACGTCCTCGCGGTCGCGGCGGTGGCGCGCAACAATGTGCCGATGCTGGTTGCGGGCCTGATGGTCTCCATCGTGCTGATGGGCGTGCTGGGCGGGGCGCTGGCAAGGCTGCTCGACCGCTACAAATTCATTGCCTATGTCGGGCTGGCGCTGATCGCCTGGATCGGGGTGGAACTGCTCTGGGAAGGGGCGGCGGCGGCGAATCAGGCGCTACAGCTTGGCCTGCCTCTGCCCGTCCCCGGCGTGCACTGAAGCCGCCCCTTGCGGCCGGGATTGAAGGGCAGGCGTCACATCACCTATAGGGGAAGGCAGACCGGCGGCCGCGAAAGGCCAGCCGGCCGAGGGAGACGCAATTCATGAAAATGACCCGCCGCACGGGCCTCAAGACCCTGGCGCTTGGCGCCGCGCTCACGCTCGGGGCCGCCCCGGCCCTGGCCCAGACCCAGGTGACTTTCCAGCATCCGATCGGCATCCACAGCCACTACGGCGCCGGCACGACCGCCTTCAAGGAAACCTTCGAGCGCCTGACCAACAACCGCTTCCGCGTCGTCTACCAGCGCAACGACAATGAGCGCGAGACGATCGAATCGGTGCAGATCGGCACCATCGAATGCACGATCACCTCCACCGGCCCGACCGGCAATTTCGTGCCGGAGACCCGCAACCTCGACGTGCCCTTCCTGTTCCGTGACACGGCCCATGCCCGTGGCGTGCTGGACAGCCAGATCGGGCAGGACCTGCTGGCGCGCTTCACCCCGCGCGGCCTGGTGGCGCTGGCCTGGATGGAGAACGGCTTCCGCCACATGACCAACAACCGGCGCGAGGTGAACACCCCGGCCGATGTGCGCGGCCTGAAGGTCCGCACCATGGAAAACCCGGTGCATATGCGCGCCTTCCAGACGCTCGGCGCGCTGCCGACGCCGATGGCGTTCAGTGAACTGGTGCCGGCGCTGCAGCAGGGCACGGTGGACGGGCAGGAAAATCCGATCCCGGTGATCCTGAACAACAACCTGAACCAGGTGCAGCGCCACCTGACGCTGACCGGCCACGTCTATTCGCCGGCCGTGATGCTCTGCAACCCGGCCTTCGTCGGCCGTCTGAACGCGGCCGATCGCGCGGCCATGCAGCAGGCCGCCCGCGACGCGGCTGCCGCGAACCGCGCCCGCGTGACGTCTGACGAGCAGACCGGCGTGGACGAGCTGCGCCGCCGTGGCATGACGGTGGTGACCCAGGTGGACAGCGCCGCCTTCCAGGCCGCGCTCGCGCCCGCCGCCGCGCAGATCGAACAGGGCCTGGACAGCGCCCTGCTGCGCCGCATCCGCGAATGGCGCCCGGGGTCGTAAGCCCGACGCGACGGGCCTGAACGGGGGCGCGGGGCTCTGCTCCGCGCCCCTTCTCTCTATCCGCGCGCGGGGGATCCCATGAACGCGATGAACGTCATGCCGCTCCAGGTCACTGTCGTCGCGACGGTTGCCGCCGTGGGCTTCGCGCTCTGGGCGGGCCGCGACGATGGCCAGCGCAGTGGGGCGCGCGCCCTGGCGCGCCGCGCCGTGCTGACGCTGGACCGCTTCACCACCGAGATCGCGGCGATCATCGCCTGCCTCGCGATGACGGTCGCCGTCGCGGCGGGTGCCTGGCAGGTCTTCTCCCGCTTCGCCACCGAGACGCCGTCCTCCTGGTCCGAGGCGCTGGTGCGCGTCGCGCTGATCTGGATGGCCTATCTCGGCGTGGCGGTCGCGCTGCGCGCCGGCGCGCTCGTTTCCATCGATGTCGCGCATCGCTACACGCGCGGCGCCGTCCAGCGGACGGTGGAGGCGATGGCGCTGGCCTGCGTGCTGTCCTTCATGGGCATCATGTTCTGGTTTGGCTGGGCGATGACCGAACGCGTCCAGTTCCAGACCATCGCCGGCCTCGAATTCTCGATGGCCTATGCGTATGCGGCGATCCCGCTGGGCGCGCTGTTCGCCATGGTGGGCGCGATGGCGCATTTCCTCGACCGCCGCGCCGAAGAACTGGAGAACGCGGTATGAGCGGCATGATGCTTACCGTGATGCTGGTGCTGTTCGCGGCCAGCATCCCGGTTGCGGTGGCGATCGGCCTGGCCGCGGTGGTCGGCATCACCGGCTTCACGAACTTCCCGCTGATCGTGGCGGCGCAGCAGCTGTTCATCGGGCTGGACCGCTTTCCGCTGGCGGCGATCCCCTTCTTCATCCTGGCCGGCAACCTGATGGATGTCGGCGGCATCAGCCGCCGGCTGGTGGAATTCGCCAAATCCATCGTCGGCGGCATCCAGGGCGGGTTGCCCGCGACCTGCGTGCTGACCTGCATGATCTTCGCCGCGATCAGCGGGTCGTCGGTCGCGACGACCTTCGCGATCGGCGCGATCATGATCCCGGCGCTGGTGCGCGCGGGCTATCCGGTGCCCTTCGCCGCCGCGCTGCAGGCCACCGCCGCCGAGCTCGGCGTGATCATCCCGCCCTCCATCCCGATGATCCTATATGGCGTCAGCACCCAGACCAGCATCCCGGAGCTGTTCATCGCGGGCTTCGGCCCCGGCATCCTGATCTCCGCCTCGCTGGTCGCGACGGTGCTGATCTGGTGCCGGATCAAGGGCTGGGGGAAGAATGATGGTGATGGGCGCCTGCCCTTCCTGGTGGCGACGAAGCAGGCCGGCTGGGCGCTGCTGATGCCGGTGGTGGTGCTGGGCGGCATCTATGGCGGCATCACCACGCCGACCGAAGCCTCGGTCGTCGCCGTGGTCTACGCTATCATCGTCGGCGTCTTCATCCATCGCGAGATCCGGCCGCGCGACCTATATCCGATCTTCAAGAAGTCGGTGATCAGCTCCGCGGTCATCATGTTCATCATCGCCGCCGCGACGCTGTTCTCCTGGCTGCTGAACCGCCAGGGCGTGCCTGACCTTGCTGCCGAGTGGCTGGTGCAGACCTTCGACGAGCCGACCTGGTATCTGCTGGGCGTCAACCTCTTCCTGTTCGTCGTCGGCATGTTCGTGGAGACCTCGGCCTCCATCATCGTGCTGGCGCCGATCCTGGCGGAAGCGGCGCAGCGGCTGGGCATCGATAGCGTGCATTTCGGCACGATCATGGTCGTGAACCTGGCGATGGGCATGATCACGCCGCCCTTCGGCGTGAACCTGTTCGCGGCGGCGCAGGTGGCGGGCACCAGCATCGACAAGATGATGCGCTACCTGCCCGTCTTCATCGGCGTCATCTTCGCCTGCCTGATGGTGCTGTCCTACGTGCCCTGGATCACGCTGGCGCTGCCGACGCTCGTGTTCCGGTGAACGAGGGTCCGGTCGCGCTCGCGCCGAAACTGCCCCGGCCCGCCCCCGTCATGGGCGGGCCGGAGGCGCTCCGGCACCTGCGCCGCGACCCGGTGCTGAAGGCCGTCATCCGCCAGATCGGCCCCTGCACGCTCCGCCCCGTCAAGCGCGAACCCTATGAGGCGCTGGTGCGCGCCATCGCCCACCAGCAGGTCCATGGCCGCGCGGCGGAAGCGATCCTCGGCCGCTTCATCGCGCTCTATCCCGGCCACGACTTTCCCCCCGCCGACCAGGTGCTGGCGACGCCCGTGGACACGATGCGCGCCTGCGGCCTGTCTGGATCTAAAGTCGCCGCGATCCGCGACATCGCGGAGAAATCCGTGGGCGGCCTCGTGCCCACCCGCCGCGCCGCCGCGCGGCTGGAGGATGAGGCGCTGATCGAGCGGCTGGTCGCGATCCGCGGCGTCGGCCGCTGGACGGTGGAGATGCTGCTGATCTTCACCCTCGGCCGCTGCGATGTGCTGCCGGTCGATGATTTCGGCGTGCGGGAGGGTTATCGCGTCGCGACCGGGGCGGATGCGCAGCCCAAGCCGAAGGAGCTGGCCGCGATCGGGCAGGGCTGGGGGCCCTGGCGGTCCATCGCCGCCTGGTATCTGTGGCGCACGGCCGATGCGGCGAAGGCCAGCCGCCTCAAGCCGCAATAGCGGCCGGCGCGATGACGCCGACGCTGCATCCCCGCCTGCTGAACGGCCACGCCGGCGACCCGGCGGTGTTCATGGAGGCGCTGCATGCCCCGGGCGCGATCCTGTTCGATTGCGGCGATCTCTCGGCGCTCTCCACGCGTCACCTGCTGCGGGTGGAGCTGCTCTGCGTCAGCCACACGCATATGGACCATTGGGCGGATTTCGACCGCCTGCTGCGCCCGCTGATCGGCCGCGAGAAGACGCTGCGCGTCGTGGGCCCGCCCGGCATCGCCGCGCATCTCCACCACCGGCTGGCCAGCTACACCTGGAACCTGGTGGACCGCATCGCCGCCGAACTGGTCATCGAGGCGACGGAGGTGCATGCCACCCATCTCGGATCCCGCCGCTTCCGCCTGCGCGCGGGCTTCGCCCCAGAAACCCTGCCGGATGCGGCGCAGGCGCCGGATGGCACGGTGCTGCGCCTCGGCCCGCTGCGGCTGCGCGCGGCGCTGCTGGACCACGGCACGCCCTCACTCGGGGTGGCGGTGGAGGAGGAGGCGCATCTGAACATCCTCGCCGACCGTCTCGGCGCGCTCGGCCTGCCGGCCGGGCCGTGGCTCACGGGGCTGAAGGCGGCGGTGGCGGCCGGGCTGCCGGATGACCACGCGGTCCCGGTCTTCGCCCGCGCCGCCGAGGCCGCCGGCGCGCCGACCCAGCCGCTCGGGCGGCTGCGCGCCCTGGTGACGGCGACGGAAGGCCAGCGCGTTGCCTATCTGACCGACTTCGCCGACACGCCAGCGAACCGCGCGGCGGCGGTGGCCCTCGCGCATCGGGCGGATACGCTGTTCATCGAGGCGCCCTTCCTGGCCGAGGACGCGGCCCATGCCGCGTCGCGCCAGCATCTGACGACCTCCGCCGCGGGCGCCATCGCGCGCGCGGCCGGCGCGCGGTGCGTTATCCCCTTTCACCTGTCGGCGCGGCACCTGGGGCAGGAGGCGCGCTGGCTGGCGGAGATCGAGCAGGCCTTCGGCGGCCCGCTCAGCCCGTAGGTTTGAAAGGCTTCAACGTATCGATCAGCGCGGGGATGCGCGTGCGGAAGGGGAAGAACCCCTTGGTCGCAAGGGGCCAGCAGGCCTCGTCCCAGTCGCGACGGATGCGGCGCAGGGGAACGCCAAGCCCGTCCAGCGCCTCGGCCGTCCAGCCGACCGGCGCCCAGGGAGTGACCACCGGCAGGCCATGCGACGCGGCCCAGACTGCCACCTGCTCCGGCGCCAGCGCCTCCGCCGCGCTGCCGAAATGGGCGGCGGCGCGCGAGAGGCCGTCATCCAGCGCGGCGCGTGTATAGGCGGCGGCTAGCGGCGCACAGCCGGTCGGGCCGCGGTGGTCCGGCACGGCGATGCCAGCGATGCGCGCCACCTGTGCGCCGCGCGGCAGCAGGCTTTCGGCGTGCAGGTCGTCCTCATGCAGCAGCAGCGCGAAGGGGCCGTCCGGCAGACGATCCGCTGGCTTCAGCGCGGAGGCGGGCGGCATCGGCGGCGCTTCGACAGGTGCGGGGTCCTCGTCCAGCTCGCCTGTCGGGTCGAAGCGGCCGAGCGTGTGGCGGCGGATATTCTCGGCCCGCGCGACATAGTGCTTGCCCGGCGTCTGGATGCCCGCGACCCAGCGCCAGGACAGGGTGTTGGACGCCGCGTCGCCATCCAGCAGGTGATGCAGGAACAGCTCCGCACCCAGCGTCCAGGGCAGGCGCAGCGTGAAGATCCAGATGCTCGCCACCCACAT
>JBIIRI010000018.1:0-31457 GCA_044341625.1 Roseomonas sp. | reverse complement strand
GGCCGGTTCGCTCTATGCGCTCGGTTACGGCGGCCTCGCCTTCATCCTGGGCTGGACCGGCGGCTACATGCTGGTCGCGATCCTGCTCGCGCCCTACCTGCGCAAGTTCGGCCAGTACACGGTGCCCGACTTCCTCGGCGCCCGTTACGGCGGCAACGCCGCGCGCCTCGTCGGCGTCGTGGTGCTGATCACGGCGTCCTTCGTGTACGTCGTGGCGCAGATCGTCGGCGTCGGCATCATCACCCAGCGCTTCCTCGACGTCTCCTTCGGCGTCGCGGTGTTCGTGGGCCTTGCCGGCATCCTGGTCTGCTCGATGCTCGGCGGCATGCGCGCCGTCACCTGGACCCAGGTGGCGCAGTATATCGTGCTGATCATCGCCTACCTGATCCCGGCCTTCCTGATGTCGGCCAAGGTCACCGGCGTGCCGCTGCCGCAGATCATGTACGGCGTCGCGCTGGAACGGATCGAGGGCCTCGAGAACGCCTTCCGCGCCGCGGGGATGACCCCGCCGCCCGGCGTCACCGGCTGGCACACCGCGCCCTTCATCGGCGCGAACGGCCAGTTCTCCATGCCGGCGGCGGTGAACTTCTTCGCCCTGGTGTTCTGCCTCATGGTCGGCACCGCGGCGCTCCCGCACATCCTGATGCGCTACTTCACCACCCCGTCGGTGCGTGAGGCGCGGCAGTCCGTTGCGTGGTCGCTGTTCTTCATCTTCCTGCTGTACTTCACGGCGCCGGCCTATGCGGCGTTCGGCAAGGTCGAGATCTACCAGAACATCATCGGCCAGCCGATCGCGGCCCTGCCGGACTGGATCAAGAACTGGCAGATCATCTCCCCCTACGGGGTCCCCTGGATCAACATCGTCGACGTGAACCGCGACGGCATTGTCCAGTGGAACGAGTTCCGCATCCATCCCGACGTCGTCGTGCTGGCGACGCCGGAAATCGCGGGCCTGCCTTACGTGATCGCCGGCCTGGTGGCCGCCGGTGGCCTTGCCGCCGCGCTCTCCACCGCCGACGGCCTGCTGCTGGCCCTGGCCAACGCCCTGTCGCACGACGTCTACTACAAGATGATCGACCGCAACGCGCCGACCGCGCGCCGGCTGGTCATCTCCCGCACCCTGCTGATCATCGTGGCGCTCGCCGCCGCCTGGACAGCGGGCAATGCGGGGGCGGACATCCTGTTCCTGGTCGCCTGGGCCTTCTCCATCGCCGCCGCGGGTCTGTTTGCCGCGCTGGTGATGGGCGTCTGGTACAAGAAGACCACGAATACCGGCGCCATCGTCGGCATGACCGTCGGCTATGTCGTCACCTTCGGCTACCTGATCTGGTCGGAATGGTTCGGCCTGGACTTCGTCCAGCTCTTTGGGTCGAAGGACGCCATCGTCGCGGCGGCCCGCCAGGTCGGCACGATCAACCCCAACTTCGTCTCGGCCGAATTGCGGGCCGAAGCGGCGGCGATCGTGGCGAATGCCGCGAACGTCAAGGACGGCGCGCTCGCCTGGTTCGGCGGCATCATCGGCATCCCGACGGATACCGTGGTGCTCCGCAACCGCGTGGTCGGCCGCCTCTGGGGCATCAACAACATCTCCGGCGGCATCATTGGCGTGCCGCTGTCGTTCCTCACCATCTGGCTGGTGTCGAAGTTCACCACCCCGCCCAGCCAGGCGATGCAGGACTTCATCGACGACATCCGCATTCCGAAGGGCGGCGTTCGCCTTGCGGATACGCGCGACGCGGTCGAGTGACCTGCCCGGCGGCGCCTTCGGGCGCCGCCACAGCGAAGCTTGGGGGGGCGGCCACTTGTTGGCCGCCCCTTTTTCTTGCACATGCGGCACCAACCGCACCGAGGGGGCGATGCAGTCCTTCATCACCGATTACCTCGCCTTCTGGATCCCGATGTATGTCCTGGCGCTGACCGCCTGGGCCTGCATCGGTCGCTTCATGATGCAGGTCTTCGTCGCGGAGGAGAGCGCCAACTACATCTGGCGCGGCTTCCGCATGCTGACCGACTGGGCCGTCTGGTGCGCCCGGCGGATGGTGCCGTCCTATGTCGGCCCGCGCGTCCTGCCACTGGTCGCCGCCTGCTGGCTGTTCGGCATCCGCCTGGTCGGCGGCGTGCTGGCGATCAGCGCCGGCATGGCGCCTTCCCTGACACCGCCGGGGGCTGGCTGAGATGACGCCGCAGAACCTGTTCGTGGCCACCATGGGCCTCTGCCTGGTGAACGGGCTGATCAGCCCGATGCTCGGCCTGGTCTGGATGCTCCACCCGGTCTGGATGCCGGAGATGGTGCCGCTGACCAATGAAACCGTCTTCTACGGCGCGAGCCTGCTGGTCTCGACCGCCACGCTGCTGCTCTCCGCCGTCCCGGCCGCGATTGCCGAACGGCTGGGCCTGCCGCTGGAAAAGGCGATGTGGATCTGGCTGGGCGGCGCGGGGTTGCTGGTGCTGATCGGGCTTGGCTGAACGTGCCCGGGGCCTGCGCCCGGGCCGTGGCGGGTTCGGGCCGGCAGATCGTACACAGTCGGCCACAGGCTGGATTTCGTTAACAAAGCCCGAATCGCGCAGCGGCCGCTGCCGCGCCGAATCCCCTCGGCCCATCTATGCTGCGACGCAGCAATTCACCCTTCGTAGAGCTTTGTTGCCATGCGCGCCGTGGGTTGTGCGCTATCGGCCCACAGGTTTATCCACAGATTCTTCGGCCAGCAGCCGGTCGCTCTCGGTCTCGATCGCGTCCGTCAGCGCCGCCAGAAGCTGGGCGCGCGGCAGGTCCGGCTGGATCGCCGGCAGCACCGACACGCGGATGACCCCCGGCCGCTTCAGGAAGGACCGCCGGCCCCAGATGCGGCCGCTGTCGGTCGCCACCGGGAAGACCGGCATCTTGCTCGCCCCCGCGATCGCCACCACCCCGGGCAGATAGGGCGCGCGCTGGCCCGGCGCGGTGCGGGTGCCTTCCGGGAAGATCACCACCTGCCGCCCGGCCTCGAGCGCCGTCTGCGCCGCCCGCAGCATCGCCCGCAGCGCCACCCCGCCGCCGTCGCGGTCCACCGGGATGTTGCCCACCTTGCGGACATGCCAGCCATAGAAGGGGATCCGGAGCAGCTCCTTCTTCATCACATAGATCGTGTCGGGCAGCAGCGTGACCCAGACGATGGTGTCGAAGGCCGATTGGTGCTTCGACGCGATCACCACCGCGCCAGGCGGGATGCGCTCCAGCCCGCGCACCTCCACCCGCACGCCGCAGATCACGCGCAGCAGCAGCAGCACGCCGCGTGCCCAGAAGCGGGCGACTTCCCGCATCGCCACGCGGGGTGCGGCGAGGACGGGGGTGACCACCACCACCACCACCGCCGTGAACAGGAAGAAGGCCAGGTTGAACAGGACGGAGCGGATCAGGGTCATCGCCGCGATGCTTCGCCCGCCGGGACCATCCCCGCAAGCCCCGCCAGCGCAAGGCCGAACTTCAGATACTCCCCGCCCAGCAACGTCACGGTGCGGCTGAACGGCACCTCGCCCTCGCGCAGGATGGCCGGGACGACGGGGTGGGCGACCAGCTCCACCCCCGGCAGGGCCCGGCGCAGCTCCAGCATCGCGCGCGGCATGTGGTAGGCGGCGGTCACCACGCGCAGCGTGCGGACAGGACGGCCTGACGCCGCCTCGGCCGCGATCCAGGCCGCGGTCTCCGCCGCGTTGCCGGCCGTGGTCGCCGCCGCATGGCCGATGGCAAGGCCGCCCGCCAGCGCGGCCGGGTCGCGCCCATGCACGCGGGCCAGCGCCGCCGGCGTCAGCCCAGTGGCGGCGCCGGAGACCAGCAGCCGCGGCGCCGCGCCGCCTTCGAGCAGGTCGAGCGCGGTCTCCACCCGGTCGAGCCCGCCGGTCAGCACCACGATCGCATCGGTGCGGCGCCCCGGCGCCTCCACCCCCGCCCGCGTGGCTCCCAGGAACCAGAGGAAGCCGCCGGCCAGCGCCGCGGCGACGGCCAGCGCCAACCCGATCCCGACGAGGCCCCGCCTCATGGCAATTGCCGCAACCAGCGGCGCACGGTGAATTGGGCGGTGGCCCAGCCGACGAGAAAGGCCAGCGGCGGCACGGCGGCCAGCGCCATCCAGGGCAGCGCCGCGAGGCCCCGTGCCGGCGCGCCGGTCCAGGGGGCAGCGAGATCCGCCAGCAGCGCCAGCGCGGGGACAGAGGCGGCGGTGCCCACCACCGCGCCCGCCGCCGCCAGCAGGCCAAGCCGCTGGGCGAAGCGGCCGGCGATCTCGGCATCGCGCGCGCCCAGCCCGTGCAGCACCTCCACCGCGTCGCGCCTTGCCGTGAGGCCGGCGCGCGTCGCCACTGCGACCACCGCCGCCGCCACCGCCGCCACCAGCGCCAGCACCGCCCAGGCCAGCGCCTGCAGGCTGCGCGCCAGCGCCGCGAGGCGCTGCACCCAGAGCCCATGCGCTTCCACCACCACGCCGGGCACGGTCTCGGCCAGGCGGTCGCCGATCAGCACCGGGTCGGCGCGGGTGTCCCGCAGCCGGATCTCGATGACGGCCGGCAGCGGCAAGCCGCCGCCATCGCCAAGCCATGGGCGCAGCAATTCCACCAGCCGCGCCGCGTCCATGGCGCGGGCTTCCGCCACTTCGGGCATCGCGCGCAGGGCAGCGACCGCGCGCTCGGCGCGGGCGGCATCGGCATCGGGCAGCTGGACCGTGACGGCGGCCGCGGCGCCCCGCTGCCAGCGTTCCGCGAGCGCGGAGGCGCCCTCGGCCCCGGCGATGGCCAGCGCGGCGAGCAGCGCCATCGCGGCCACCAGCCCCGGCAGCAGCCAGCCCGACAGCGCCCGGCGCAGCCCGAGCGGGTCCCGCGAATGGCGCAGGCGCCTAGCCAATCGCGTCCTCCTCCTCGGCGAAGGGGTCGCGGGCGTGGTCGGGGTCGCGCAGGCGGCCATTCTCCAGGACCAGGGCGGGGGCGGGATGGCGCGCGACCAGCGCCTCGTCATGGGTGGCGACGACCACGGTGGTGCCGGTGCGGTTCATCTCCGCCAGCAGGGCCAGCAGCCGCCGGGCCTGGCGGGTGTCGAGGTTGCCGGTGGGTTCGTCGGCGACGACCAGTTCGGGGCTGTGGACGACGGCGCGCGCGATGGCGATTCGCTGCTGTTCGCCGCCCGACAGCTCGGGCGGGGCGGATTGCGCCTTCGCCTCCAGCCCGACCCAGCGGAGGATCTCGGTCACATCGGCGCGGAGCGAGGCTTCGGGGCGCCCCGCCAGGCGGAGCGGCAGCGCCACATTGTCGAAGACCGTCATGTAGGGCAGCAGGCGGAAATCCTGGAACACCACGCCGATCCGCCGCCGCACCGCCGGCAGGGCCGCGCGCGGAGCGCGGGAGGTGCGCAGGCCCAGCACCTCCACCTCTCCCCGGCTGGGGCGGAGCGCCAGGTGCATCAGCCGCAGCACCGAGGATTTGCCGGCCCCCGACGGGCCGAGCAGCCAGGTGAAGGAGCCGCGCGGCAGGGCGAAGGAGATGTCGGACAGCGCCGGCGGCCCCAGCATGCCGCGATGGGGTTCCCCGCCAGGGTAGCGCAGCCCGACCGCCTCGAACCGGATCATGGATGTTCTCTGCCCCGTGTCCGGCTTCGCGCCAAGGGGGAAGATGGCGCGGGGTGGACGAGCGCAGGTGGCATGGCCACATTCGCGGTCGCATGCGGATCGCCTGTCCCAGTTGCCACGCGGAATACGAGGTGCCCGACGCGATGCTCGCGGGTGGGGGCAGGCAGCTGCGCTGTGCGCGCTGCGGCCATGGCTTCGTTGGCGCGCTGCCGGGTCTAGCGCCCGCCGTGCCGCCCGCGGCCGCGCCCGAGCCGGGGGAGCCCGCGCCAGCCCCGCCGAGCGATCCCCCGGCCAAGGCCCCGTCAGCCAAGGCTCCCTTGGCCGATGCCCCCTTGGCCCCGGATAGCGTCCCGGCCCCCGCCCCGCCCGAACCGGTGCCGGCACCCGTCACCGCGCCAGACCGGCCGCCGCCGACACGCGGCCCCCTGCACCATTCCCCGATCGATGCGCCGGAGGACACGCCCCCGCCCGCCACCGCCCGGCTGGCGGCGGCGTGGCTGGGCTCCCTCGCGCTGGTCGGCGCGGGGGTGGCCGCGCTGGTTGTGTTCCACGCCGAGATTGCCGCGGCCTGGCCGCCGGCGGCACGGCTCTACGCCGTGCTCGGGCTGGGCTGAGCCACCCGGTCCCTCAGCCCGCGTCGAGCTTCAGCGCCTCGCCGGCCAGATAAAGGCTGCCGCAGATCAGCACCCGGGCCGGCGGGCCGTCCTTCGGCACCGCGCGCAGCGCGTCCTCCAGCGTCCCGCCGATGCGGGCCACGCCGCCGCTGGCTTCCACGATGGCCTCGACCGGCATCGCCAGATGCTGCCCCGGCTCCGCCACCGCCCAGAGGCTGGTTGCCAGCGGGATGATGGGGGCGAGGAACGCGTCCGATTGCTTGCCGCCCTTCATGCCCACCAGCAGATGCGCCGGCCGGTCGGCAAAGGCCTGCCCGAGATGCGCCGCGATGGCGACGCCGCCGCCCGCATTATGGCCGCCATCCAGCCACAGCTCCCACCCCGCCGGCAGCAGCGCCGCCAGCCGGCCGGTCAGGCGCTGCATACGGCCGGGCCATTCGGCGCGGGCGACACCCTCGACAATCGCGGCCTCGGTCAGCCAGGGCGGGTTCCAGGCGCGCAGCGCGGCGATGGCGATGCCGGCATTGTCGGCCTGGTGGGGGCCGGGCAGGCCGGCGGGCGGCAGGGCCATCCGCGCCGCCGCATCCGTCCAGGTCAGCCCCGCTTGCGGATGGTACGACACATCCCAGTCCCGGCCACGCCGCAGCAGCGGCGCGCCGCGTTCCGCCGCCACGCGTTCCAGCACGGCCTGCACCTCCGCGGCCTGGGCGCCGGTGGCGCAGGGCACGCTGTGCTTGATGATGCCGGCCTTCTCGAAGGCGATCTTGGCCAGCGTGTCGCCCAGGAAGTCCATGTGGTCCATGGAGATGCTGGTGATCGCGGTGGCGACCGGCCGATCCACCACATTGGTCGCGTCGAACCGCCCGCCGAGCCCGACTTCCAGTACCAGCAGGTCGGCCGGGACGGTCGCGAACAGATGGAAGGCGACCGCCGTCGTCACCTCGAACACCGTGATCGGGGCGCCGGCATTGACGCGTTCCACATGTTCCAGCGCGTCCGACAGCGCGTCCTCGGTCACCAATTCACCGGCCAGCCGGATGCGTTCGTGGAAGCGGACCAGGTGGGGAGAGGTATAGACATGCACCCGCAGCCCCGCGGCTTCCGCGATGGCGCGCAGGAAGGCGCAGGTCGATCCCTTGCCGTTGGTGCCGGCCACATGGATCACCGGCGGCAGGCGCCGTTCGGGATTGCCGAGCGCGTCGAGACAGGCCTGCATGCGCCCGAGGCTGAGGTCGATCAGCTTCGGGTGCAGGCTGTGCAACCGCTCGATGATGGCCTCGCTGCGCGAGGCGGGCAGCGCGGTCACCTCAGGCGGGCTTCGCGGCCTCGGGGGCCGCCGCGGGCGGCGCCAAAGCGGGGACGGGCTTCGGGGCCTCCTCCGCCGCGGCCGGCATCTTCTCCCGCAGCAGGGAGATCACGCGCGCCAGTGTCTCTCGCATGTCGTGGCGCTTCACCACCATGTCGAGGATGCCGTGCTCCAGCAGGTATTCGGCGCGCTGGAAGCCCTCGGGCAGCTTCTCTCGCACCGTCTGCTCGATCACCCGCGCGCCGGCGAAGCCGATCAGCGCGCCGGGTTCCGCGATCTGGATGTCGCCCAGCATGGCGAAGCTGGCCGTCACCCCGCCCGTGGTCGGGTCGCACAGCACGACGATGAAGGGCAGCCCGGCTTCCTTGACCATGCGGGTCGCGATCACGGTGCGCGGCATCTGCATCAGGCTGACGGTGCCTTCCTGCATGCGCGCCCCGCCGGAGGCGGTGAAGACCACCAGCGGCGCGTCCTGCAGCACGGCGAGCTTGGCGGCGGTCACGATCGCCTCGCCCACGCCTGCGCCCATGGAGCCGCCCATGAAGGCGAATTCGAAGGCCGCGACCACGGCCTTGCGGCCCTCGATCGTGCCTTGCGCGACGACGACGGCATCGTCCATCGCGTTCTTCGTCTGCGCGTCCTTCAGCCGTTCGGCATAGCGGCGCTGGTCGCGGAAGCGCAGCGGATCGGCCGGGGCCTTCGGCAGTTCGATGCGCGACCAGCCTTCATCCAGCGTCGCCTTGATGCGGGCCTGGCCGGACAGGCGCATGTGATGCCCGCAGCTGGTGCAGACATGCAGGTTCCGCTCCAGGTCGCGGTGGAAGATCATCTGCTCGCAGGACGGGCATTTGTGCCAGAGGTTGTCCGGCACGTCCCGCGGGACGCCGATCAGTCCCTTGATCTTGGGCAGCGCCCAATCGGTGATCCAGTTCATCGCGCGTTCCGAAGCTCTCGCCCCCCGACTAAGCGTGACGGGCCGGCGTATGCAAGGGGCGGCCCGGGGGCCGGTGCTGGCGCGGCGTGGGGCCGCACCGTCCCGTCAGGCTGCCTGCCGCCGGGCCGCCCGGATGGCCTGGGCCAGGCCGCTGACCTGCGCCAGCACCTTCGGCGCCGTCTCCGCCGTCGGGCGGCCTTCGGCGTCGAGTGTCCCGGCCAGGGTGTCCACCAGCGCCGTGCCGACCACCGCCCCATCGGCGACGGAGGCTGCGATGGCCGCCTGTTCCGGGGTGCGGATGCCGAAGCCGATGGCCACCGGCAGGTCCGTGTGGCGCTTCAGCGCCGCGATGGCGGGCGCGAGCGACCCGTAATCGGCGCTGCGCGTGCCGGTGATGCCGGTGATCGAGACGTAGTAGATGAAGCCCGTGGTCGCGCCGAGCACCTTGGGCAGCCGCGCCTCATCCGTCGTGGGCGCGATCAGGCGGATCAGGTCGAGGCCGCGCGCGGTCGCATGCGGCTCGACCTCATCGGCTTCCTCGGGCGGGACGTCCACGATGATCAGCCCGTCCACGCCGGCGGCGGCCGCATCGGCGCAGAAGCGCTCCACGCCATAGGACAGCAGCGGGTTATAGTAGCCCATCAGCACCACGGGCGTCTCAGCTTCCGTCCGGCGCAGCTCCCGCACCAGGTCGAGCACGCCGGGCACCGTCGCGCCGGCCTTCAGCGCCCGCTGCCCGGCGCGCTGGATGGACGGGCCGTCGGCCATCGGGTCGGTGAAGGCGACGCCGATCTCGATCACGTCCACGCCCGCCGCCGGCAGGCCCTTCAGGATCGCAAGGGAGGTGTCGCGATCCGGGTCGAAGCCCATCAGGAATGTGACGAGCCCGCCGCGGCCTTCGGCCTTCAGCTTGGCGAAGCGGGCAGCGATGCGGCTCATCGCGCGAACTCCTGGTCGGTGCGGGGCATGGTCAGATCTTCTCGCCCAGGTGGCGCGCCACGGTGAAGATGTCCTTGTCGCCGCGGCCACAGAGATTCATCACGATGATCCGGTCCGCATCCATCTCCGGCGCCATCTTCATCACATGCGCCAGCGCATGGGCGGGTTCCAGCGCGGGGATGATGCCTTCCAGCTTCGAGCAGAGCTGGAACGCCTCCAGCGCTTCCTTGTCCGTGGCGCCGACATATTGGACGCGGCCCAACTCATGCAGCCAGGAATGCTCCGGGCCGACGCCGGGATAGTCGAGGCCGGCGGAGATGCTGTGCGCTTCCGTGATCTGGCCGTCGCCATCCTGCAGCAGATAGGTGCGGTTGCCGTGCAGCACGCCCGGCCGCCCGCGCGACAGCGCCGCGGCGTGTTCGGGCGTATCCAGCCCGTGGCCCGCCGCCTCCACGCCGATCATCGCGACCTCGGCATCGTCCAGGAAGGGGTAGAACAGGCCCATGGCATTGGACCCGCCGCCCACGGCAGCCACCAGCACATCCGGCAGGCGGCCTTCGGCGTCCTGCATCTGGGCCTTGGCTTCGGTGCCGATCACGGATTGGAAGTCGCGCACCATCGCGGGGTAGGGGTGCGGGCCGGCGACGGTGCCGATGCAGTAATAGGTGTCGTGGACATTCGCGACCCAGTCGCGCAGCCCTTCATTCATCGCGTCCTTCAGCGTCGCGGCGCCCGAGGTCACGGGCCGCACCTCCGCCCCCAGCAGCTTCATGCGGAAGACGTTGGGCTGCTGCCGTTCGACATCGGTGGCGCCCATGTAGACGATGCAGGGCAGGTCCATCAGCGCACACGCCGTGGCGGTGGCGACGCCGTGCTGGCCGGCGCCGGTCTCGGCGATGATGCGGGTCTTGCCCATCTGCTTGGCCAGCAGGATCTGGCCGAGCACCGCGTTGATCTTGTGCGCGCCGGTGTGGTTCAGCTCGTCGCGCTTGAAATAGACCTTCGCACCCTTCCCCGGGGCCGCCTTGGCGCGGAGGTGGGTGGTCAGGCGTTCCGCATACCACATCGGGCTGGGGCGGCCGACGTAATGGGTCAGCAGCCGGCGCCATTCCGCCTGGAAGGCCGTGTCCGTCTTGGCGGCCTCATAGGCGCGCTCGACCTCGAGGATCAGCGGCATCAGCGTCTCGGCCACGAAGCGGCCGCCGAACTCGCCGAAGCGGCCACGGGCATCGGGGCCCTGGCGGAAGGAGTTGGGGAGGGGCTTGTTCACGGTCGTCTTCCTGGTCTTGCCGGCGTCATAGCGCGGGAGCGTGGCGGGGTCACGCGGGGTGCGGTGCCAAGCGGCCAAGGTCGGTCGGGCCCCCACCCGGCCTCGCGTAGCGAGGCCGGGTGGGGGCCCGACGGAGCGCGACGGAGCGCTGGCGACCGCGTGACCGGACAGCCCCTACCGGCTCCAGGGTTCGCGCCAGGGTTCCTCAGGCCAGTCGTGGCGGGGGTAGCGGCCGCGCATCTCCTTGCGGACATCCTTCCACGACCCGCGCCAGAAGCCGGCCAGGTCCCCCGTGACCGCCACCGGCCGCCCGGCTGGGGAGAGCAACGCCACCTGCAGCGGCACCCGCCCCCCGGCCAGCGGCGGCAGTCCGTCCAGCCCGTAAAGGTGCTGGGCGCGGGCCTCCAGCGTCGGGGTTTCCCGGTCGTAGTCGATGGCGGCGGACCGCCCGCCAGGCAGGTCGAGCCGAGCGGGCAGGGCGGCATCGAGCCGCTTCTGCATCTCCCAGGGCAGCATCCCGCGCAGGGCGGCCAGCAGGTCGAGCCCCTTCGCCTCCGCCAGCTTGGTGCGGCCGTGCAGATGCGGCGCGAGCCATTCCGTCGCTGTCGCGGCCAGGGTCGCATCGGCCAGGTCGGGCCAGGCCTCCCCCTCTGTCGCGCGAAGGCGGGCGATGCGGGCGCGGAACTGCTTCGCGGCCTCGGTCCAGTCGAGGTCCCGCAGCCCCCTCTCCGCCACCGCCTGCGCCAGCGCGGCGGCGACGGTCGCGGGGTCGGGGGCGGGCAGCACCTGTTCCTCCAGCACCAGCGGGCCGAACAGGCGGCGGCGGCGGGCCAGCACGGCGCCGGCGCGGGGGTCGAAGGCCGCGCCTTCCTCCCAGCGGAGCCGTTCGGGGAAGCGGCGTTCCAGCGTGGCCAGGTCGAGCGGCGCGGCCATGCGGATACGCGTCTCGGTGCCCGACAATTCCAAATCGGCGACGGCCAGCAGCGGAGACTTGCCGAGCGGGTCGGTCGCCGCCAGCCGCGCGCCCTGCCCCCCCGCGGAGCCGGACACGCCAAGCCCGGCGAGGCGGAAGGCGCCGTCCATGCTGCCGCGCCGGGCGGCGATGCGGTCGGGGAAGCCCGCGGCCAGCAGCGGTCCTGCTTCCCCGCCCGGCAGGGCGTTGCCGTGCAGCTTCAGCCGCCGCCGGTGCAGCGTGGCGGCGCGGCGGATGCGCTGGATGGTGGCGCGGTCGGCGTTGGGGTGGTCGCCGCCATGCAGCAATTCCAGCCGCAGATTGATGTCGCTCGGCGTCTCCCGCCCGCGGATGGGATCGCGTTCCTCCAGCAGGGCGGCGAGGTCGGCGGCCAGCGCCTTTTCCCCCTCATCCGTCGCGGCCAGCAGCATGCGCGCCAGCCGCGGATGCGTGCCCATCCGCGCCATGGCGCGGCCCATCGCGGTGATCCGCCCTTCCGCGTCCAGCGCATCCAGCTCTCGCAGCAGGGCCCGGCCGGCGGCGAGCGTCCCGGCGGGCGGCGGGTCGAGGAAGGCGAGATCCCCCGGCGCCGCGCCCCAGGCCGCCAGGTCGAGCGCCAGGCCCGACAACTCGGCCTCCAGGATCTCCGGCCGGTCGGCTTGGGGCAGGCCGCGATGCAGCGCTTCCGTCCACAGGCGGATGGCGACGCCGGGCGCGGTGCGGCCGGCGCGGCCGGCGCGCTGTTCGGCCGCCGCCTTGCTGATCCGCACCGTCACCAGCCGCGCGAGGCCGGAGGCCGGGTCGAGCCGCGGCGTGCGGCGGAACCCGCCATCCACCACGATCCGCACCCCCGGCACGGTCAACGACGTCTCGGCGATCGAGGTCGCCAGTACAACCTTGCGCCGCCCATCGGGCAGCGGGTTCAGCGCGCGATCCTGTTCGGCCGGCGGCAATTCGCCATGCAGCGGCACGACCTCGGCGGCCAGGCCGCCCAGGCGTTCCGCGGTGCGGCGGATCTCGCCCCAGCCGGGCAGGAAGGCCAGCAGATCGCCGGGATGGGTCGCGAGCGCGGCGCGGATGGCGCCGGCCATGGCCTCCGGCAGGTCACGCGGGTCCTGCAGCTCGCGGGGGCGGTGCTCCACCGCGACGGGAAAGGCGCGGCCGAGGGATTCGACCACGGGCGCGTCCCCGAGCACGGCGGCGAAGCGCGCGATATCGAGGGTGGCGGACATCGCCAGCAGCCGCAGTTCCGGCCGCAGCGCGCGCTGGAGGTCGAGGCAGAGCGCGAGCGCCAGATCGGTGTCCAGGTTGCGCTCATGCGCCTCGTCGAACAGGACGGCGGCGACGCCATCCAGGCCGGGGTCGGATTGCAGCCGGCGCACCAGCAGGCCTTCCGTCACCACCTCGATGCGGGTGCGGTCGGAAAAGGCGCGGTCGAGGCGGGTGGCGAGGCCGATGGTGCCGCCCGGCGCGTCTTCCCCCACCAGGGCTGCCATGCGGCGTGCGGCGGCGCGGGCGGCGACGCGACGGGGCTCCAGCACCAGGATCCGCCCGGATTGCGCCCAGGGCTGGTCCATCAGCGCGAGCGGGACAAGCGTGGTCTTGCCCGCGCCGGGCGGGGCGACGAGCACGGCATTCGGGCCGACCGCTAGCGCGTCCGTGAGGCGCGGCAGGGCTTCGGTGACAGGAAGGTCGGGCAGCGGCGGGATCACGCCGCTGCCATAAAGCAGATCGCCGGCGGGCGCGAAGGCCGGGCCGGCGATCAACCGGCCCGGGGCACTACATCAGCAGCCCAATCAGTTGGCCCATGCGACCGGCGTAGCCGGTCGAGCGGCCGAACGGCCGCCGCCGCCAGTGCGGCGTAAGCCAAGCCGCCGGAGGCGGCGCCCGGCGCCTGAGGGCATCACTCAGCTCTAATGTTCGCCACCTGCACCACGCGGCGCCAGCGCTCGATCTCCGCCACCTGGAAGGCACGATAGGCCTCCGGGCTGTTGGCCACGACATCGAGGCCGATGGCGCCCAGCCGCTGCGCCGTCTCGGGGTGCTGCAGCGCGCCGGCGACGGCGGCGTGCACGCGGGCCAGCAGCGGCGCGGGCATCCCCGCCGGCGCCATCACCGCCTGCCAGGAGGTGACGACGAAATCCGCCAGCCCCTGTTCGACCGCGGTCGGCACATCGGGCAGCAGGCGGTTGCGCTCCGCCCCCGTCACCGCGATGGCGCGCAGCCGCCCGCCCTGGATATGCGTCGCGACCGTGCCGAGATTCTGGAAGGACAGCTGCACATTGCCCGCGATCAGGTCCGTCGCCGCCGCAGCCCCGCCCTGATAGGGCACATGCACCGGGTCGGTGTCGGTGCGCTGCTTGAACAGCTCCATCGTCAGGTGGTCGGAGGACCCGACGCCGGAGGTCGAGTAGCTGGTGCGACCGCGATTGGCCTTCAGCCAGGCGACCAGCTCCGCCATGTTGCGCGCGGGCACCCGTTCCGGGTTCACCACCAGCACATTCGGCGTTGTCACCGCGAGGGTGATCGGCGTCAGTTCCCGCACCGGGTCGTAGCCCAGGTTCGGGCGCAACGCCGTGTTGATGGCGAAGACGCCGATCGAGCCGACGAACAGCGTATGGCCATCCGGCGCGGCGCGAACCACGGCGCGGGCCGCGACTTCGCCGTTCGCGCCGGGGCGGTTTTCCGCGACCACGGGCTGGGACAGGGTCTGGCCCATCCGCATGGCGATGGCCCGCGCCGTGATGTCGGAAGGTCCGCCGGCGACGAAGGGCACGACGACGGTGATGGGCCGGGACGGCCAATCCCCGCCGGCGGCGGGCGCGGCCCCCTGGGCCTGGGCCAGGGCCGGCAGCAGGGGCGTGGCGGCCAGCGAGGCCAGCAGCGCGCGACGATTCATGATACTTCCTCCGGTTCTTGTGTCCGCAGCATGCCGAAAGCCGGGGCCATCCGGAAGCGCCCCCGCCCCCAGTTGAATCACGCCCCGCCCCATCGCCCGCTTGTCGTCAGCCCCCGCGCCGGATAAGCGGCGACCTCGGGGCCCAGCCCCAGAACAAGATGGTGGAGACGCGGACCATGCCGACCGACCTCGAGATCGCGCGCGCCGCGACGCTTCGCCCGATCGCCGAGATCGCCGCCCGCGCCGGCATCCCCGACGCCGCGCTGGAGCCCTTCGGCAAGCACAAGGCCAAGCTCTCCCCTGACTTCGTGGCGGAGGCCGCCGCGCGCCCGGCGGGCAAGCTGGTGCTGGTGACGGGCATCAACCCGACCCCGGCCGGGGAAGGCAAGACCACCACCACCATCGGCCTGGGCGATGCGCTGAACGCGCTCGGCACGCGCACGATGATCGCGCTGCGCGAACCCTCCCTCGGCCCCTGCTTCGGCGTGAAGGGGGGTGCGACGGGCGGCGGCTACGCGCAGGTGCTGCCGATGGAGGATATCAACCTTCATTTCACCGGCGATTTCCACGCCATCACCAGCGCCAACAACCTGCTGTCGGCGATGATCGACAACCACCTGTACTGGGGCAACGAACTCGGCCTCGACCCGCGCCGTATCTCCTGGCGGCGGGCGATGGACATGAACGACCGCAACCTGCGCGACTGCGTCGTCGGCCTGGGCGGTGCCTCGCAGGGCGTGGTGCGGGAAGACGGCTTCGACATCACCGTGGCGTCGGAAGTGATGGCGGTGTTCTGCCTCGCGAAGGATTTGTCCGAATTGCAGGACCGGCTGGGCCGCATGATCATCGGCCGCCGGCGGGATGGCAGCGCGGTGACGGCGCGCGACATCAAGGCCGATGGCGCGATGACCGTGCTGCTGAAGGAAGCGCTGTCGCCGAATTTGGTGCAGACCATCGAAGGCTCGCCCGCCCTGGTGCATGGTGGGCCCTTCGCGAATATCGCGCATGGCTGCAACAGCGTCGTCGCCACGCGTCTGGCCCTCGGGCTTGCGGATGTGGTGGTGACGGAAGCGGGCTTCGGCGCCGATCTGGGCGCGGAGAAGTTCCTGGACATCAAGTGCCGCCAGGCGGGGCTCGAGCCCGGCGCCTGCGTCATCGTCGCGACGGTGCGCGCGCTGAAGATGCATGGCGGCGTCGCCAAGGCCGATCTGGGCCGTGAGGATGTCGCGGCCGTGCAGCGCGGTGTCGTGAACCTCGCCCGGCATGTGGAGAACATGCAGAAGTTCGGACTGCCGGTGGTGGTGGCGCTGAACAAATTCACCTCCGACACGCCCGCCGAGATCGCGGCCGTGCAGGCGGCGATGGAACGATTGGGCACGGAGGCGATCCTCTGCACCCATTGGGGCGATGGCGCGGCCGGCGCGCGGGACCTGGCGCTGGCGGTGAAGGCGCGGCTGGATGGCGGCGGGGCGCGCTTCGCGCCGCTCTATCCGGATGCGATGCCGCTGGCGGACAAGCTGCGGACCATCGCGCGGGAAATCTACCGCGCCGCCGATGTCTCGATCCCCGCGGCCGCGGCACAGAAGCTGGCGCGCTGGGAACAGGAAGGCTTCGGCCATCTGCCGGTCTGCGTCGCCAAGACGCAGTATTCCTTCACCGCTGATCCCACGCAGCTGGGCGCGCCGAGCGGCCATGTGCTGCCGCTGCGCGATGTGCGGCTGTCGGCCGGCGCGGGCTTCGTCGTGGCGATCTGCGGGGAGATCATGACGATGCCCGGCCTGCCCCGCCGCCCGGCCGCCGAGACCATCGGCCTCGACGCTGCAGGCAACATCGACGGGCTGTTCTGAACGCCCCATGCCGTATCGAAAGCCCATGCCGCCTGCGTGAGGCGCATGAGGTTGTGAGCGATCACGCCCAGGGTGATGTCACCGCCCTGCGCCGTGTCGGAACGCGGGCTGATCAGTGCGCAGGATCACGATGCCTCGTTCGTCCCTTCGCGGCCGCGCAGCACCGCCGGGTTCACGCAGGCGCCCGGCGGCAGGGGGCGCCCGCCCAGCGCGTCCAGCAGCTGCGCGGCCGCCATGCGGGCGGTGGCGGCGCGGGCGACCGTGGTCGCCGCCGCCATATGCGGCGTCAGGATCAGGTTCGGCACGTCGCTCAGCACCGTCCGCGCCGGCGGCGGCTCGGCGGGCCTGACATCGATCGCGGCGGCGCGCAGCCGGCCGCCGCGCAGCGCGTCTGCCAACGCAGCCTCATCCACCTGGCCGCCGCGGGCGGTGTTCACCAGGATCGCCCCTTGCGGCAGCAGGGCGAGCTCCGCCGCGCCGATCAGCCCCGCCGTCCCCGCCGTCAGCGGCGCGTGGAGGGACAGCACATCGGCGCGCCGCAGCAGGTCGTGCAGGCTCGCCATCGGTTCCACCGGCGCGATGTCGCCGGCGTGCTGGATCCGCGGGGTCCAGGCGGCGACACGCATGCCCATGGCGAGTGCGATGCGCGCGACGCCGCGCGCGATCCGCCCATAGCCCACAAGCCCCAGGCAACGCCCGTGCAATTCCAGCCCGAGCCGCGACCTCTCCCACCCGCCGCCCTGGGTCGTCCGGTCATGGGTCGGGATGTCCCGTGCGCAGGCGAGGATCAGGCCGATGGTGAATTCCGCCACCGATTGCGCATTCGCCCCATCCGCCCGCAGCACCGCGATGCCGCGCGCCGTCGCGGCGGGGATGTCGATGACATCGGTCCCTGCCGCCGCGCGAGAGATGACCCGTAGCGATGGGCAGGACGCCATGGCCTCGGCCGAGATCGGCACGAAGCGCGACAGCACGCCGTCATAGGCGGTGGCGGCGAGCATGCGTTCCATCGTCGCGCGCGGCGCCTCGGGCGGGACGAAATCGATCCGGCAGCCCGCGGCTTCCAGCAGCGCAAGGCCTGCCGGTTCGAGGCGTGGGGCGGTGACGAGGATGGTCTTGGCCATGCGCGCCCATTCCGCCCAGGCGGCGGCGAGGTCAAGTCGCGGGCCCCGCCCCTTGCCCGTTGGGCGCGCTTCGGTGCACACCGGGCGCCCATGATCGGGAGAGCTTCGATGCGTCGCCGTCACCTGCTGACCACTGCCGCGCTCGCCGCGCCGGCGCTTGCCCTCGGCACGGGCTCCGCCCGCGCCCAGGCCTTTCCCAGCCGCCCCATCCGCATCGTGGTGCCCTTCGCGCCAGGCGGCGCGGTGGACATCACCGGCCGCCTGCTGGCGGAGAAGCTGCAGCCGATCCTGAACCAGCAATTGCTGGTGGAGAATCGCGGCGGCGCCGGCGGCAATCTGGGCGCCGATGTGGTGGCGAAGGCGGAGAAGGATGGCCACACCATCCTGCTCGGCACGGCCACGATCCTGGCGGCCAACAAATTCCTGTTCCGCCGCGGCATGCCCTTCGATGCGGCGCGCGACTTCGCCCCCGTCACCCGCGTCTCCACCGGCACGGTGCTGCTGGTGGTGAACAGCCAGCGCCCCTGGCAGAATTTCGGCGAGCTGATCGAGGCCGCGCGCCGCGCGCCGGGCCGCCTGACCATGGGCTCCTCCGGCACCGGCACGGCGAGCCACCTGACGATCAGCGCCGTCTCTCGCGCCGCAGGCGTGGATATCACGCATGTGCCCTATCGCGGCGGCGGGCCGGCCATCACCGACCTGCTGTCCGGCAGCATCGACATGATGTTCGACGTGATGCCCGCGCTGATGCCGCATGTGCGCGAAGGCCGCTTCCGCGCGCTCGCGGTCGGCAGCGCGGATCGCGTGGATTATGTGCCGGGGCTCGAGAATGTGCCGGGCATGCGCGAATTGCTGCCGCAGGCCGGCATCGACATGCAGAGCTGGTACGCCGTGACGGCGCCGGCCGGCACGCCGGCGGATCGCATCGCCACGCTGCATCGCGCGATTCTGCAGGTGGTGCGGACCGACGATTTCCGGAACCGGCTGCAGCCGCTCGGCTTCAAGCCGATCTGGGACGAGACCCCTGCTGGCTTCGGCGAGTACATGCGGGCCGAGGAACAGGTCTGGGAGCGGATCGTCGAGGCATCGGGCGCGACGCTGGATTGAGGTGGCGCTGTTGTAGGGGAGGCGCCTTGTTCTGCGCGCCCCCCTCACCCTGCCCTCTCCCCCCTGAGGGGGGAGAGGGTTCTTTGAGGTTAGGCTGCGCGGCCTGCTAACCTAGCGGCTCCTGTGGCGCGCCGTAGGGATAGAAACTCCGCGGATCTAGGTGCTGGTAGTCCAGCGCCTCGAGCCGCGCGGTGCCGAGGAAGGGTTCCTCCGGCTCCACCAGCAGGATGGTCGGTGCGAAGCCGCTGTCGTCGAAGCCGCGGCGGAAATGCACGCGCGACTTCAGCGCGATCACATCGAACTCCTCGGGCTTCAGCCCGAGGCTCCACAACTCCTCAGGCTCCGTGATCTGGACGAGGAAGGGGCTGAGCACCAGCACATTCCCATCCCCGAAGCGGATCATCGCCCAGCGCTGCCCGCCGCCCATCGCGCGCGGGGTGGTCGCGGTCGCGGCGCCAAGGACCGTGCCGGTGATGCGGATCGCCTCCCCCGCCGAAGGATCGACCAGGCCGCCGATAAGGCGATCGAAGGGCGCGCCCGGCGTGGCGCCGGCGGCCAGCACCGCCTCCACCGCCGCCGGATCGGCGATGGTCGCGACCAGCGTGCGACGCAGGCCTTGGGCCAGGATCTCCCGCAGCAGCCAGGTCGCGTAGCCGGACCGGTCGCTGTAATCCGCCAGCACAACCGGCGCCTGGCCGGCCGCGACCGCCTGCCTCGCCAGCGCGACGCCGGCCTCCATACGGTGAATCGCGGTCGTCGCCACCAGATCGGCACGGCGGCGCCAGGCCCAGGCGGCCATGTCGCGCGCGACGCGCTCGGCCAGTTCCGGCTTGCCGTTGGTGGTGACCTGGAAGGTCATGCCGGCATCGGGCACATCGCTCCAGGGGAAGCCGAAGAAGACATTCACGAACAGGTCCGGCTCCCGCGCTTCCCAGGTCAGCGCGCGCTGGATCAGGTCGGACCAGGGCGGCGCGCCGGTCCATTGCAGCACGGTGGGTGTCAGGATCGGCAGCTTCCGCGTGACGGTTGTGGGGCGATAGGTCCCGCGGATCGTGCGCAGCTGCATCCGCGCCGCGCGCTGGCCCTGCAGATGCATGTCGTAATGCGGGAAGTACTTCACGCAGAAGGCGAGGTCGGCGTGGCGCAGGAATTCCGCATCCTCGTTCCCATGCGGGTCGAAGGTAGCCGCCAGCTTCGCCTGCGGCCCCACCGCATCCCGCACGCGGCGCGCGATCTCCGCTTCCGGCCGCGCCACGCCGCGCACCGCCATCGCGCCATGCAGCGCCATGTAGACGCCGTCGAAGGGGCCTTCCGCGCGCAGCTGGTCGATCATGCGGCCCAGCAGCGTCTCGAAGGCCTCCGTGGTGATCCAGCCGGACCCGGTGCCGGTGCGGGGCCAGAGAGGTGATTCGATGCCGACCAGCGTGACGCCCTCATGCTCCCGCGCCACCTGCACGAAGCCGCCGATATAGCCCTTGGGGTCGGAGGCCAGCAGCGCGTCCCCGGCGGCGGGGGAGCCGGGGTAGCTGAAATCCGCGAGCGTGGTGTCGTTGCCGAGGAAGGTGACGGTCTCATGCGCGAAATGCAGGACGGCGATACGCATGCGGGCTCCTCCGGCAGTCTCAAATGATCGCGTGGATGCTGGCACGCGCCCCGCCGCGCTGGAAGGCGGCGCGCCCGCCTTGCCAAGACAGTCGCGGCGGGGTTCAAGGCGCGCCCCCCTAAGGTCAGTGCGGTTGCATGCGAAGCGCCATCGGCATCGATTTCGGCACGACCAACAGCGTCGTCGCCCAGCGGCGTCCCGACGGCACGGTCCGCACGCTGGCGCAGCCGACGGGCGAGGTGTTCCGATCCGTGCTGTGCTTCTGGGCCGGCGCGGGCGGCCGGTTGCGCCACGCGGCGGGACCTGCGGCGATCGAGACCTACCTGGCCGACTCCTTCGACACCCGCCTGGTGATGTCGATGAAGAGCTACCTGGCGCAGCGCAGCTTCACGGAAACCCGCATCTTCGGCCAGGGCTTCACGCTGGAGGCGCTGATCGCCCTGTTCCTGCGCGAATTGCTCGCTCCCTTCGGCGCGGATCTGGCCGGCGCGCGCATCGCCGTCGGGCGGCCGGTGCGCTTCGTGGGCGACGCGGCCGATCACGCGCTGGGCGAGGCGCGGCTGCGCGCGGCCTTCGCCGCCGCCGGCTTCCCCGATGTCGAGGTGGCGCTGGAATCCGCCGGCGCCGGGCACCGCTTCGCCGCGGGGCTCGATCGGCCGGCGACGGTGCTGGTCGCGGATTTCGGCGGCGGCACCAGCGATTTCTCGGTGCTGCGCTTCGAGCCGGGGCCGCCGCGCCGTGTCACCGCGCTGGGCCATGCGGGGGTGGGGGTGGCGGGGGACGCCTTCGACTACCGGATCATCGATCGCGTCGTCTCCCCGCTGTTGGGCAAGGGCGACAGCTACACGGTGATGGGCAAGCCGCTGCCCGTGCCGCCGGGCTGGTACGGCAATTTCGCCCGCTGGCATCGGCTGTCGCTGATGAAGGCGCCCCGTACCTTGCGCGACATCGCCGATGTCGCGCGCACGGCGGAGCATCCCGACCGCCTGCACCGCTTGATCCGCTTCATCGAGGAAGAAGCCGGCTACGCGCTCTACCGCGCCGTCTCCGCCGCCAAGGCGGAGCTGTCGCGCGCCGGGACCGCGCGGCTGGATTTCGCGCAGGCCGGGCTGAGCGTGGCCGCCGAGCTGCGGCGCGCCGACTTCGATGCCTGGATCGCCCCGGAACTCGCGCAGATCGGCGCGGCGGTGGATGCCGCGCTGGCCGATGCCGGGTTGGGCACGGGGCAGGTGGACCGGGTATTCATGACCGGCGGCACATCGCTTGTGCCCGCCGTGCGGCGGATCTTCGAGGATCGCTTCGGTGCCGCGCGGGTGGTGGCGGGCGGCGAATTCGTCTCGGTCGCCGAAGGGCTCGCGCTGCTGGCGGCGGAGCGGGCGGACTGAGGAGCGGTCGCGCCCCTCAGCTTGCGTTGGCGCTCGCTTCGGACCGCGTCGCGCCCACGCGCAAGGCAAGCGCCGCGGCCATGAACTCGTCCAGCTCCCCGTCCAGCACGGCGGAAGGGTTGCCCTTCTCCACGCCGGTCCGCAGGTCCTTCACCATCTGGTAGGGCTGCAGCACATAGGACCGGATCTGGTGACCCCAGCCGATATCGGTCTTGCCCGCCTCGGTCGCGGCGTTGATCGCTTCGCGCTTGCGCAGCTCCAGCTCGTACAGCCGGGCCTTCAGCATCTCCATCGCGATGACGCGGTTGCGGTGCTGGCTGCGATCCTGGGTCGATGCGGCGACGATCCCGGTCGGGATATGGGTGAAGCGCACGCCGGATTCGGTCTTGTTCACATGCTGCCCACCAGCTCCCGACGCACGAAAGGTGTCGGTCTTGAGGTCGGCCGGGTTGATCTCGATCTCGATGCGGTCGTCGATCACCGGATAGACATAGACCGAGGCGAAGCTGGTCTGCCGTCGCGCCGCCGCGTCGAAGGGCGAGATGCGGACCAGGCGATGCACGCCGCTCTCGGTCTTCAGCCAGCCATAGGCGTTGGTACCGGTGACCTGGATGGTGGCGGATTTGATGCCCGCCTGCTCGCCTTCCGACTGCTCGGTCATCGTGACCTTGTATCCGCGCCGTTCGGCCCAGCGGGAATACATCCGCAGCAGCATCTCGGCCCAGTCCTGGGCTTCCGTGCCGCCGGCGCCGGCATTGACTTCCAGGTAGCAATCGTTCGGGTCGGCTTCGCCGGACAGCAGGCTTTCAATCTCGCGGCGCTTGGCCTCCGCCGCGTAGCGCTGCATGTCGGCGACGGCGGCATCGGCGGTGGCGGCATCGCCCTCGGCCTCCGCCAGCTCGATCAGCTCGAGCGCGTCGGCGACGTCCTTTTCAAGCTGCAGCACGCCTTCGACCTGGGCGGCGATGCGGTTGCGTTCCCGCATCACGGCCTGCGCTTCCTCCGCCTTGTTCCAGAGCGAGGGGTCCTCGGCGCGGGCATTCAGTTCCTGGAGCCGCACCACGGCGGCCTCCCAGTCGAGATGGCGGCGCAGCAGGGAGATGCTGTCCGCGATGTCGGTCTTCAGGGTCTCGGCTTCGGCGCGCATGGGGGGCCGCTAGTACAGCCCGCCCAACCCGCTGTCCAATCTGGCGGCGGCGCCGCCCGCCAAGGGGTCGCTCGGCGGGCGAGCCGCGTTCTCGGTGCCGGGGCGGTAGGCTTCGAGGATGGTCTGCCCGTTCTCAAGCAGGATGCGGACCAGCGCGGTGCCAGGGGGCGCGCGGAAGGGGATGGCCGGGCTGCCCTGCAGGGCAGCCGCCACCACGTCGCGGAAGATGGGCGCGGCCAGCCGCCCGCCGGTCACATCCGCATCCAGCAGGCCGGGCACGGCCATGCTGCGCGGCTCGTCATGCCCGATCCAGACCGCCACGACGAGGTCCGGGGTGAAGCCGACGAACCAGGCGTCCTTGTAGTCATCCGTCGTGCCGGTCTTGCCGGCGACCGGCCGGCCGAGGCCCGCCCCCGCCCGCGTGCCGGTGCCGCGTTCCACCACGCCCTGCAGCAGGCTCACCATCTGGAAGGACGCGATGGGATCGGCGATCTGGCGCCGGTCCTCCGTCAGGCTGGGCGGCAAGGCGGCTGGGTCGGCCGCCGCGCAGCCCTCGCAGCGGCGCTGGTCGCTGCGCCACACGACGCGCCCATGGCGGTCCTGGACCGTGTCGATCAGCGTCGGCGTCACCTGCCGCCCGCCATTGACGAAGCTGGCATAGGCCGCTGCCTGGCGCAGCACCGTCGTCTCCCCCGCGCCGAGGGACATGGCCAGGAAGCGGGGCATGTTGGGGATCACGCCGAAGCGCGCGGCGGTCTCCGACACCGCGCCCATGCCCACCTGCTGCGCGAGCCGAACGGTGACCATGTTCAGGCTGCGCTCCATCGCGCTCCGCATCGTCACCCAGCCCTGGGCCGAGGCGCCGCCGTAATTGCCCGGCCGCCACAGGCCCTGCGGGGTCATGATCTCGACCTGCGCGTCCAGCATCAGCTGGTTGGGCGGGATGCCCGCTTCCAGCGCGGGCAGGTAGACGAATGGCTTGAAGGAGGATCCCGGCTGGCGCATCGCCTGGGTCGCCCGGTTGTACCAGGACCGGTCGAAGGACCAGCCGCCGGCCATCGCCAGCACGCGGCCATTATTGGGGTCGAGCGCCACGACCGCGCCTTCCACCTCCGGCACCTGGCGCAGGGTCAGGCGTTCCGGCCGCGCGGGGGTGCGGCCCTGGGCCGGGATGGCCGGCAGCATTTCCACCAGCACCACATCGCCCGGCGCCAGCACATCCTGCATCCGCCGCGGCGCGGGGCCGAGCCTTCCGTCGCGCACCCGGCGCGCCCAGGGCGAGACCTCCTCGAAAGGGAGCGTCGCGGTGCGCGGCTGCGGGGCCGTGCGCGGGTCGGGCCGTTCGAGCCAGGCCAGCCGCGCGTCCCGGTCGCGGACCTCGAGTGCTACGGCCAGCCGCCATTCCGGCAGCGCCCCGGGCACACGGGGGACGGCCTGCAGCGCGGGCAGCCATTCGGTCGCCCCGGCGCCGATCTGCGCCACGGGGCCGCGCCAGCCGCCCCGGCGTCGGTCATGGTCCATCAGCCCCCGCCGCAGCGCCCGTTCCGTCTCCGCCTGCAGCACGGGGTCGAGCGAGGTGCGAACCACCAGGCCGCCCATCGTCGTCTGGTCGGCGCCGAAGCGGGTGAGCAGCTCGCGCCGGACATCCTCGGCGAAGTGCTGGCCGACCTGGAGGATGTCGGGCCGGCGGGTCGGGCGCGGGACGATCGGCTCGGCGCGGGCGGCGGCGGCCTCGGCCTGGGTCACATGGCCGTCCTCGGCCATGCGGCCGAGCACATAGTCCCGGCGCGCGCGGGCGGCTTCGGGGAAGCGCACCGGATTGAGGTTGTTCGGCGCCTTGGGCAGCGCGGCGAGGAAGGCGGTCTCGGCCAGCGTCAGCTCATCGAGCGACTTGTTGAAATAGCCCTGCGCGGCGGCGGCGACGCCATAGGCCTGCTGGCCAAGGAAGATTTCGTTCAGATAGATCTCGAGGATGCGCTGCTTCGGCATCGCCCCTTCGATCCGGAACGCCAGGATCGCTTCCCGCACCTTGCGGGTCATGGTCCGGTCGGCGCCGACCAGCATGTTCTTGGCGACCTGCTGGGTGATGGTGGAGGCGCCGATCGGCCGCCGGCCGGAGCCAAGCTGCTCGACATTGACCATCACCGCGCGCGCGATCGCCACCGGGTCCACGCCCCGATGGTGCCAGAAATTCTGGTCCTCGGCCGCGACGAAGGCCTGCTGGATGCGCTGGGGGATCGCCTCGATCGGCACGAAGACGCGCCGTTCCTGCGCCAGTTCGGCCATCAGCCGGGAATCGGCGGCGTAGACGCGGCTCATCTGCGGCGGGTGGTAGTCGGCGAGCCAGGAGTAATCCGGCAGGTCGGCCGCGACCGAGCGGTAGAGCGCATAGCCCGCCCCGCCCGCTGCCAGCCCGCCGGCCACCACCAGTACCAGCCCCGCCTTGAACAGGAAGAAGAGGGTGCCGAGGAACCAGCCGCGCTTGCGGCGGGGCGGTGTGGTGCGGGGCGCCGCTTCGCCGGTGGGCGGTGTGGCGGGCGTGCCGCCGACCAACCGCTGCTCGGCGCGGAGTTCGGGGGCGCGCGGCTCGGGGGAGTTCATGGCCGCTTCATACACCAGCCCGGCGGTTTGGGCACGCTTCGGTGCGGGACCGGTTTCAACCGATCGCGACCGTCTCCGGTTGCGGGGCGCGGGCCAGCCAGCCCTGCACGGCGCGGTTCAGTGCGCGCGCCACCTTCGCCCTGTGCTCCGGCCGGCGCAGCGCCGCTTCGTCCTGCGGGTTGGACAGGAAGCCGATCTCCACCAGGACGGAGGGGATCTCCGGCGCCTTCAGCACCACGAAGCCTCCCTGGCGATGGGGGTTGGGCAGCAACGGCACATCGGCGCCGAGTTCCCGCACCATCAGCCCGGCCATGCGCGCGCTGCCGGCCTTCGTCTCTGCCCGCATGAGCGACAGCAGGATCGCCTGCACCTCCGGCGAGACCGAGGGCAGGCGGAGCCCGCCGGCCCGATCCGATTCATTCTCCCGCCGCGCCAGGGCGGTGGACAGCGCGTCGGACCCCTCGCCGAGCGTATAGACCGACGCGCCGCGCGCGCCCGGCGCGCTATCCGCATGCAGCGAGATGAACAGCGCCGCTTCCCGCCGGCGGGCGAATTCCACCCGATCCCCCAGCGCCACGAAGCGGTCGCCGCTGCGCGTCATCGCGACGCGGCATCGGCCAGAGGCTTCCAGCAGGCGGCGCAGCTCCTGCGCACAGGCCAGCACGACGGTCTTCTCAAGCGTCCCGGCGCGGCCGGTCGCGCCGGGGTCGCGGCCGCCATGGCCGGGGTCGAGCACGACCAACGGCAGCCGCGCGCCCTGCCCGCCCTGGGCAAGCGGCTGGCCGGCGGATGCGGCGCGGGCGAAGGCGGCGGCGTTGCCGGGCGCTATCACGACCCGCAGCCGGCCGCCGGCCTCGCTGGCGCCGCGCAACTGCACCGGACCGGTGAGGTCGAGCACCAGCCGCCCGGCCTCCGCCCGCGCCCCGCGCACCGGGCCGGCGCCGGCCAGGCGGGCGGGGCCGCGCCAGCCGGTGCCGGGAAATTCAAGCACGAGACGCGGCGGGTCGTTCCGCGCCAGGATCTGCCAGCGCCCGCCGGGCGCGAGCGTGACGACCAGGCGCGCGGCGGTGCCGTCGGCGGTCAGGCTGGCCGCGCTGGCGGCCTCGGCGGCGCGTGGCGGCGGCAGCGCGGCGAAGGCGAGCAGCGCGCCCGCCAGGCCGCGGCGGCGGAGCATGGTTGGAACCCCCTGGGGTGGGCCCCGTCCCCTGGAGCCGCTTTCGATGCGGATACCACATGTTCTCCGCGACTTGCCAGCAGAGCCTGCGCGGTCGCTTGAAGTTCGGGTGAGGAACCTGACCCGGCGGCGCCCCGGCGCCTTGTGGACGGCGCCCCATGCAATTATGGTGCGGTGCCCCGGCGGCGACGCCGTCGGCAGGGATGTTCGGCTCTCTCGTGGCCGCCCGGCCCCGTTTTCGACCGCGGTTGCGGCGGATGGTGGCAGGGTGAGGCTTCGGTCCTGGCATGGGGCGGTTCCGGTGAAGTCCGGTCCCGCGTCCCGCGTTTCGCCAGGGGCCGGGACGACATCCCCGCCGGCGCGAAGCGCGCGCGACACAGTCTTCTCCCCGGCCGCTTCTGCCCGGGTCCGACCTGTGCCCCGTGTGCTCGCCGCCCGCCCGACCGCGTCTGCGATCGGTGCCTTCTGCCTGCGCCGCCTTCCGGGGTCATCCCGGGTGGGTGTGCGGGCGATAGCGCCGCACAGCGGGCTTGGGGCCATCGCGAGACGCAACCGCCGGATCCGGCGGCACGCGGCCCGGGCCTTGCCCATGGCCGCGTCCCGCTTGGTCCACCGAAACCCACCCAGGGCCGCCCCTTCCGGGCCGGCCCGCCGCGAAGAGGATCGGGTCGCCGCCGCATGGGCCAGTACCAGCCGCGCCGCCGCCGCTTCGAGGCTCCCGCCACCCCCCTCCGCCGTGGCTGCGCCCTGTCGCGCCGCGGCGCGGAGATCCCGCTTCCATGACCAAGCGCATGCTGATCGACGCATCCCACCCCGAGGAGACCCGGGTGGCGGTGCTGGACGGCAACCGGCTCGAAGCCTTCGATATCGAATCGGCCAACCGCCTGCCCCTCAAGGGCAATATCTACCTTGCCCGCGTCGTGCGGGTTGAACCCAGCCTGCAGGCCGCCTTCGTCGAATATGGCGGCAACCGCCACGGCTTCCTCGCCTTCGGCGAGATCCACCCCGATTACTACCAGCTTCCCGTCGCCGACCGGCAGCGCCTGCTCGACATGCAGCGCGCCGAGGCGGAGGAAGACCGGCGCCGCGAGGAGGCCGAGGATGCCGCCCGCGCCGGCGATGCCGCGCTGACCGAGGCGCTGGAGGCGAGCGCCGCCGAACCGGCGGCGGAAGGCGACGCCGCGGCGGAGTCGCTGCCCGCCCGCATCGTCACGATGGAAGCCGAGGCCGCCGAGGCCACCGTGCCGCATGACGGCGTCGCCCTGCCGCCCGAAGGTGTGCCGGAGGCCGGCCCCGCCGAGCGCGGCGCCGAGGATGGCGAGCTCCAGGGTGCCGAGTCCGACCTCGACGCGAACGGCGCCGAGCTCAACGGCGCGGAAGGCGAGATGGCCGCCGAGCCGGTGCTGCCGCCCGAGACCGTCGGCGGCTCCACCGAGGACGACATGCGGGAACGCCGCATCCCGCCCAAGTTCCTGCGCCACTACAAGATCCAGGAAGTCATCAAGCGCCGCCAGATCATGCTGATCCAGGTGGTGAAGGAAGAACGCGGCACGAAGGGCGCCGCGCTGACCACCTACATCTCGCTCGCGGGTCGCTTCAGCGTGTTGATGCCGAACAGCCCGCGCGGCGGTGGCATCTCTCGCAAGATCACCTCCGCCGCCGACCGCAAGCGCCTGCGCGAAGCGATCGACGAGGTGGGCCTGCCCGATGGGATGAGCCTGATCGTGCGGACCGCCGGCGCCCAGCGGCCGAAGCCCGAGATCCGCAAGGATTGCGAATACCTGCTGCGGCTGTGGGACGGCATCCGCGAACGCACCTTCGCCAGCAGCGCGCCCGCGCTGATCTATGAGGAAGCGGACCTCATCAAGCGGTCCATCCGCGACACCTACGGCAAGGATGTCGAGGAAGTGCTGGTGGATGGCGACGACGCCTTCCAGGACGCGCGCGAATTCATGCGGATGCTGATGCCCGCGCATGCGAACAAGGTGCGGATGTCGCGCGACGGCGTGCCGCTGTTCGCGCGCCACGGCGTCGACCAGCAGCTGGAGCAGATGCACAACCCGACGGTGCAGCTGAAGTCCGGCGGCTACATCGTCATCAACCAGACCGAGGCGCTGGTCGCGATCGACGTGAATTCCGGCCGCGCCACGCGCGACCGGCATATCGAGGACACGGCGCTCCGCACCAACCTCGAAGCGGCGGATGAGGTGGCGCGCCAGCTGCGCCTGCGCGACCTGGCGGGGCTGATCGTCATCGACTTCATCGACATGGAATCGTCGAAGCACGACGCCATGGTCGAACGCCGCCTGAAGGAAGCGCTGAAGCTCGACCGCGCGCGCATCCAGGTCGGCCGGATCAGCCATTTCGGCCTGCTGGAGATGTCGCGCCAGCGGCTGCGCCCGTCGCTGGTGGAACACGCCTTCGTCGCCTGCCCGCATTGCCAGGGCCGCGGCCTGGTCCGCAGCATCGAAAGCAGCGGCCTCGCGGTGCTGCGCGCGATCGAGGAGGAAGGCGCGAAGCGCCGCGCCGCCGAGATCGTGGTGCATGTCGCGACCCCGCTGGGCTTCTGGCTGCTGAACCGCAAGCGCGACCGCCTGGCGATGATCGAGGAACGGTTCGGCATGACCGTGCTGATCCAGGCCGACGACACGCTGATCCCCCCCGCGCTGCGGATCGAACGCACCCGCGCGCAGAACCCCGACGCGGTCGCGGACCGTCCCGCCGCGCTGCGGATGGACTACGCGCCCGAGCCGGAGGAAGCCGAACTGCCCGAGGCCGAGGAGGCCGAGGCCGAGGAAGCCGCGCCCGCCCGCGAACCGCGTGAGGCGCGTGAGCCGCGTGCCGAGGCGGCCGATGGCGAGGCCGGCCAGCGCCGCCGCCGCCGCCGTCGCCGGCGCGGCCGCCGCGAGGGCGGCGAAGGTGCCTCCGCCGACGGCGCCCAGGCGTCCGAGGACGGTGACGAGGACGAGACGGAGGATGGCGAGGCCGCCCCGGCCGTGGCGGACGCCGCCGCCGAGGCGGAGCCCGGAGCCGAAGGCGTCGAGCAAGGCGCCGAGGCCGAGGGGGATGCCGAATCGGCGGACGACGCCGCGCGCCGCCGTCGTCGCGGTCGCCGTGGTGGCCGCCGCCGGCGGCCGGAGGGCGAGGCTGCCGAGGGCGCCGAGGACACTGGCGCCGCGCCGGAGCCTGCTGCCGCCCCGGCCGCGGCGCCTGTCGCCCAGCCCATCGCCACGCCCGCGCCCAGCGCCGCCCGGCGCGCGCCGACGCCCGCCGACCCCTTCGCCGGCCAGATGGATGAAATCCTTATGGCGATGGAGGCAGCCGAACAGCAGGCGGTCGAACGCGCCGTGCGCCCCCGCCGCGCCGCGAAGACGCCCGAGCCCGTGGCGCCCGAGCCCGTGGTGTCCGCCCCGGAGACGGCGGCGGACGTGCCGGCCGCGGAACCGGCCCCCGCCGAGGCGGCTCCCGCCCCGGCTGTCGCCGCCGCGCCGCCGGCCGTCGAGCCCGTGGCCGTCCCGCCCGTGGCCGAGCCGGCGCCTGCCGCCTCCGCGCCCGCGAAGGCGGAACCGCCCGCCCCGCCCGTGCGGGAGGAACCGGTGATCGGCCAGCCCATCGCCCCCATCGTGCTCGGCGCCGAGGCTGAGGGCGAATTGCCGCGCAAGCGGGGCTGGTGGCGCCGCTGAGGCGCCCGCGCGCAGCCTGATGTAGCCCGGGGACCGTCCGCACCTGCCGGCATCCCCGGGTCACACCCCCTGACATTTAGCAGCAAGGACCAGCGACGTGGCGCGACTGACGGTGATCGAGCCGGAGGCGATGTATCCGGACACGGCGCTTGAGCAGGAGGTGCTCGGCCCGGATGTCGACATCATTCATGGCGGCGCGCCGCACACCGAGAGCCTCGACATGCTGTCGGACGAGGTCTGCGCCAAGGTCGATGGCCTGCTGATCTTCCGCCACTGGCTGAAGCCGCACCACCTGGATCGCTTCCCGAAGCTGAAGGTCGTGGTGCGGATGGGCGTCGGCTACGACCGCCTGGACCGCGCGGCCTGCGCCGCGCGCGGCATCACGGTCTGCAACGTGCCCGACTACGGCACGATGGAAGTGGCCGACCACGCGATCGCGCTGACGCTCGCGCTGCGCCGCGGCCTGCTGCTGCATCACGACCTGCAGCGCGCCGACCCGCCGGCCCCCTGGCGCTATGTGGACAGCCCGCTGATCCGCCGCGCCGAGGTGCAGGGCTTCGGCATCGTGGGCCTCGGCCGCATCGGCACGGCGGTGGCGCTGCGCGCCAAGGCCTTCGGCTTCAAGGTGCGCTTCTTCGACCCGAACCTGCCGAACGGCGTGGACCGCGCGCTCGGCATCGGCCGGGCCCGGACGCTGGAGGAGCTGCTGCGCGGCGCGGATGTGCTGTCGATGCATGTCCCGGACATGCCCTCCACCCGCCGCATGATCGGCGCCGAACAGCTTGCCTTGCTGCCGCAGGGCGCGGTGGTGGTGAACACGGCGCGTGGCACCAGCATCGACATCGACGCGCTGGAAGCCGCGCTGCGCTCCGGCCATGTGGCGGGGGCTGGGCTCGACGTGATCCCGGTTGAGCCGCCGGTCGATCCCGTCCCCGGCCTGCTCGCGGCCTATCGCCGGCGGGAGGCGTGGCTGCAGGGGCGTGTCATCGTCACGCCGCACAGCGCCTTCCACACGCCCGAGGCCTGGGCCGATATCCGCCGCAAAAGCGCCGAGACGATGCGCGACGTGCTGGTGCTCGGGCTGCGTTCCAACGTGATCCGTCCCGAGGACAACTGACGCGATCCGCGCCGGCCCCCTGCGGGCCGGCGCGACGTTGCCCCGGCGCGGGACGTCCCGCGCGGCCTGCGTGCGCATCGTGGCATTCGTGCCCGAGATCATTTTGTTAACGTTTTGTTTACATTCCCCCCGATAAACTCTGCGATGCGACTGAAAGCCCGGTG